>NZ_JAWNEI010000021.1:0-41094 GCF_034107425.1 Enterobacter sp. 148H3
CCTTTATAAACACATCTCTAGTTCTTAAGTTTATGGGGAACTGGGATAACAGTGATTACGGACGCAAACTTAAGGCGCAATACGCTGCCTATTCAAATATAATACTTCTTGATCCCAACTATAATATTAATGAGCTTTATAAGTTGAGAAAGAATTGTCTTGCATACATTCACGGACACTCGGCTGGAGGAACAAATCCTTCATTAGTTGAAGCGATGCATTTCTCAATTCCAGTATTTGCCTATGATTGTGATTTTAATCGCTATACAACTAATGAGTTAGCACACTATTTTCGTAATTCTGAGCAACTTAGCACATTAACAGAAAAACTGCATTCTGGGGAGCTTGCCTGTCGCGTCAATGATTTAAAAAAATATGCTGATGATATGTATCACTGGGAACATATCGCTTCTATGTATGAGGCTCTTTATTAAATCGCTCCCTTATAAAATCACATTAATTATTCCTGGTGAAAGAAATTGCCTAAGTTTAATCGTAAAAATTTTTTTACTATCTTCGTTAGTATTATGTTACTGCAATCAACTGTTATGTATTTATGTGAGAGAGCAGACCTGATACTAAGTTTTTTACTTGAATTTGTTATAGTTTTATTTACTCTCTTTTTTTTATCACAGTATTTATTGAGAAGATTTATCTGGGTTTTGTATTTTTGTATTTTAGGTATTCAAACAGCATCACTATTCTCAACAGGGCAATATCTTGTTCCCTTGGCTTTATCAAACGCTGCAGAGTTCGCAGCGTTGGGGATGACTTCATTCATTAAAACCGCTACTATTTTTATATTTTATGTGTTGCTATCGTTCTTAGTTTTTCCTGGGAGAACAGTTCCAGTAAAAAATAATAAACAGGTGGTAATATTTTTCATCGGCATTATTTTGTTATTTTTTACTCGTGGACCATTACATGAGCTTTATGTAACAAGCAAGCTTTTTTATATGCAAGCCACCTTTAAACCAAATATCAAAATTGCTGACTCAGGGAAGGAATTTCTAAAGAATACTATTTACAATAATGAAAGTAACGGTGATTTTGATTTTAAGAAGCGTAATGTTATTGTCATTTTTACTGAGGGTATGTCTCAGGAAATAATTGGTCGTGAAAATGGCCGAGATTTCTCAGTTACACCTAATATTGACAATTATATAAAGGAAGGGACTTCATTTATTAACTATTATAATCACACGGCTGCGACATTTCGTGGTCTGCGTGGGCAACTTACTTCAGGATATCAATATCGCGATGGCGTTACAAATGAAGGTACTGGTATCGACCAGTTATCTTCTCATGATATAAATGATATATATCTCAATCGTCAAGTTACGCTACCTGAAATACTTAGGGCGGAGGGCTATAAAAATTATTTTATTGCATCTACGCATAAAAATAGCCCGTTGAATACAATGCTTAAAACATTAAATTTTGATAATGTTATGGGTATGGGGAATTTCGTTGGTTATCAGCATGACCGCATGACGGATAAACAAACATTTAATGCACTTCGTGACTTTTTGAACGCCACTCCACAAGGCGAACAACCTTTCTTCATTGGAGTTTACCCATCAGGAACACATCATGGGCAGGATAGTCCAAATGTAAAATATGGCGATGGGACTAATCCATATTATAACAAATTCTATAATTTTGATCAGCAGTTGGGCCATTTTGTTGAGTATTTCAAAAAAAGTAAATACTATAAAAATAGTATTTTAATTATAACAGCCGATCATGCAACATATCCATCGCCAGAATATAAAAAAAGTTTTAACAGCAAGGCTACTTATTTCGTAAATAAAATTCCATTTATACTTATTGGTAAGGGTGTTAAGCATCAGGTAATAAATGCCCATGGAATGAATTCACTCAGTCTCGCACCGACAATATTGCAAATGCTCGGGGTGAAGTATTCGATGAATTATTTTCTGGGTTGTTCGTTAATTGATAAAGGATGTAGTAGCCCATTATCAAAAGCCTCAGCAATTGGAGATGACTATTTTATTACTGGTGAAGGTGATGGGGTTACTTTATTGCCCTTTACGGATGTCGGACCTGTCAAATCAGAAATAAAAAGATTCTACAACATTAGCGGGTAACATAATTATGCAGTTTTGATTGTTTCTTAAACGGTCGGCCTAAAGTATAACCGTTACGTATGCAAAACGTGTCATAATTAAATTCAGAATTATGAATTACTATTCATCAGCGCTAACCTGAGTTAACATCAAAGTCACATTTCAAGCCGCGCATAAGCCGTGGTGACCACACCTGACAGGAGTATGTAATGTCCAAGCAACAGATCGGCGTTGTCGGTATGGCAGTGATGGGGCGCAACCTGGCGCTGAACATCGAAAGCCGTGGTTATACCGTCTCCGTTTTCAACCGCTCCCGTGATAAGACCGAAGAAGTCATTGCCGAGAACCCTGGCAAGAAACTGGTTCCTTTCTATACGGTGAAAGAGTTCGTTGAGTCTCTGGAAACGCCTCGTCGTATCCTGTTAATGGTGAAAGCTGGCGCAGGTACCGATGCAGCTATCGACTCCCTGAAGCCTTACCTCGAAAAAGGTGACATCATCATTGATGGCGGTAATACCTTCTTCCAGGACACCATTCGTCGTAATCGTGAACTTTCTGCTGAAGGCTTTAACTTCATCGGTACCGGTGTTTCCGGTGGTGAAGAGGGCGCTCTGAAAGGCCCATCCATCATGCCTGGCGGCCAGAAAGAAGCATACGAACTGGTTGCGCCTATTCTGACTAAAATCGCTGCTGTTGCAGAAGATGGCGAGCCGTGTGTGACTTATATCGGTCCTGACGGTGCCGGTCACTATGTGAAAATGGTGCATAACGGCATCGAATACGGCGACATGCAGCTGATTGCTGAAGCTTATTCCCTGCTGAAAGGCGGTCTTAACCTTTCTAACGAAGAGCTGGCTGAAACCTTTACCGAGTGGAACAAAGGCGAACTGAACAGCTACCTGATCGACATCACCAAAGATATCTTCACTAAAAAAGATGAAGAAGGTAAATACCTGGTTGATGTGATTCTGGACGAAGCAGCGAACAAAGGCACCGGTAAATGGACCAGCCAGAGCTCTCTGGATCTGGGCGAACCGCTGTCACTGATCACCGAATCCGTCTTCGCGCGCTACATCTCTTCCCTGAAAGAGCAGCGCGTTGCGGCATCTAAAGTGCTGTCTGGCCCTCAGGCTAAACCAGCGGGTGATAAAGCCGAATTCGTTGAAAAAGTGCGTCGTGCACTGTACCTGGGTAAAATCGTCTCTTACGCGCAGGGCTTCTCTCAGCTGCGTGCGGCATCAGACGAGAACAACTGGGATCTGAATTACGGTGAGATCGCGAAGATCTTCCGCGCGGGCTGCATCATTCGTGCGCAGTTCCTGCAGAAAATCACCGATGCCTATGCTGAAAACGCCGGTATCGCCAACCTGCTGCTGGCACCGTACTTCAAGAAAATTGCTGACGAATATCAGCAGGCGCTGCGTGATGTGGTTGCCTACGCTGTCCAGAACGGTATCCCGGTTCCGACCTTCTCTGCTGCAGTAGCCTACTACGACAGCTACCGTGCGGCTGTTCTGCCGGCTAACCTGATTCAGGCACAGCGTGACTACTTCGGTGCGCATACTTACAAACGTACCGATAAAGAAGGCGTGTTCCATACCGAATGGATGGAATAAGTTAGCTTACTCGCTGTCATCAAAACCCGGAGCCTGTCTCCGGGTTTTTTTATGCAAGAAATGTCGCCTGTTATTCGAAGTAGTCTGAATCTCGCCCCGCTCGTAGCCATTACTCCTGGTTTGCCTTGACAGTTCAGTTTCCCAGGAGGTACAAAGCCCAACAGTTATGTTTATCGCGATGGTCTGGCGGCCATCAGTACAGTTAACTCACAGAAGTCATTAGCGAATGAAAATAACAATCTCCGGAACAGGGTATGTCGGTCTTTCTAACGGCATTCTGATTGCTCAGAATCATGAAGTGGTTGCGCTGGATATCGTGCAGGCCAAAGTGGATATGCTTAATCAGAAAAAATCGCCGATTGTGGATAAAGAAATCCAGGACTATCTCAGCCATAAAACGCTGAATTTCCGCGCCACGACAGATAAAGAAGATGCATACCGCGATGCGGATTACGTCATCATTGCGACGCCTACTGACTACGATCCTAAAACCAACTATTTCAACACCTCAACGGTAGAAGCGGTAATCAAAGACGTTATCGCGATCAACCCTGATGCGGTGATGGTGATTAAATCGACCATCCCTGTCGGTTTTACCAAATCCATTAAAGAAAAATTCGGTATTGATAATATCTTCTTTTCGCCGGAATTCCTGCGTGAGGGGAGAGCGCTTTACGATAACCTGCACCCTTCGCGTATCGTTATTGGCGAACGTTCTGAGCGCGCTGAACGTTTTGCTGCGTTGCTACAGGAAGGGGCGCTGAAGAAAGATATTCAGGTGCTGTTTACCGACTCCACTGAAGCTGAGGCGATCAAGCTCTTCGCGAATACCTATCTGGCAATGCGAGTGGCTTATTTCAATGAACTGGACAGCTACGCAGAGAGCCTCGGACTGAATACCCGTCAGATTATTGAAGGGGTATGCCTCGACCCACGCATTGGCAACCACTATAACAACCCGTCATTTGGCTACGGTGGCTATTGCCTGCCAAAAGACACGAAGCAACTGCTGGCAAACTATCAGGCGGTGCCGAATAATCTCATTTCGGCGATTGTTGATGCGAACCGTACCCGTAAAGATTTCATCTCTGACTCCATCCTCGCGCGTCAACCCAAAGTGGTGGGCGTATATCGTCTGATCATGAAGAGCGGTTCCGATAATTTCCGCGCTTCTTCTATTCAGGGGATCATGAAGCGCATTAAAGCCAAAGGGGTTGAGGTTATCATCTATGAGCCTGCCATGCCGGACGATCAGTTCTTCAATTCTCGAGTGATCCGCGACCTGGATGCATTCAAGAAAGAAGCCGATGTCATCATTTCAAACCGCATGGCTGAAGAACTGGCTGACGTAGCGGACAAAGTCTATACCCGAGATCTCTTCGGTAGCGACTAATTCTCTTGCTCCATAAAAAACCCGGCGGATAAGCCGGGTTTTTTATTTTCAGACTTTGTAAAACTCGCGGTACCAGTTAACGAAGTTTTTCACTCCATCCTTAACCGAGGTTTGCGGTTTAAATCCGATCACCTCATAAAGAGCCTGGGTATCGGCACTGGTCTCCAGAACATCCCCTGGCTGGAGAGGCAGCATGTTCTTCTCTGCTTTTGTACCCAGTGCTTCTTCCAACGCGGTAATGTAATCCATAAGTTCGACTGGCGAGCTGTTACCAATATTGTAAACGCGATACGGCGCGGAGCTGGTCGCCGGGGAACCGGTCTCAACGGTCCAGTCTGCATCGGCCTGAGGAATGACATCCTGCAGACGAATAATGGCTTCGGCGATGTCGTCGATGTAAGTGAAGTCGCGCTTCATCTTGCCATAGTTGTAAACGTCGATGCTTTTGCCTTCAATCATCGCTTTGGTGAATTTAAATAGCGCCATATCCGGGCGGCCCCATGGACCATACACGGTAAAGAAGCGCAGCCCGGTGGTCGGCAAGTTGTAAAGATGCGAATAGGTGTGCGACATCAACTCGTTGGCTTTTTTAGTCGCGGCATAGAGCGAGACCGGATGATCCACGGAGTCGTCAGTGGAGAAAGGCATCTTGCGGTTGAGACCGTATACGGAGCTCGACGAGGCATACAGAAGATGCTGAACATTGTTATGGCGACAGCCTTCCAGCACGTTGAGATGCCCAATAAGGTTGGCATCAGCATACGCGTGCGGGTTTTCCAGGGAGTAGCGCACACCCGCCTGCGCGGCAAGATGAATCACACGGTCAAACTTCTCAGCCGCGAAAAGCGTGGCCATACCTTCCCGGTCGGCTAATTCCAGCTTGTGAAAGGTGAAACGCTCAGATTTTAACAGTTCCAGGCGTGCCAGCTTCAGGTTGACATCGTAGTATTCATTGAGGTTATCGATACCGACAACCTGATGACCAGCCTCAAGGAGGCGTTTACTGACATTCGCACCGATAAAACCTGCGGCACCCGTGACCAAAAATTTCATAGCTTCCCTCATAAACCCTATTCTTTAGATGCCGTAACGCATCACATGGCGTCTATGATAGCGCGAAGGGGGTTAGTTACATAACCCATCTTTCCGATATTACTCATCGGATTCTTATAGAAAAATCGCCAGTAATCGATAAACTATACAAACTTAATTATGTTTGCCCTTTTTTTATCAGTTAGGGATTGTATGACGCAAAACAACAATAGCCCGGTCAGCAGAAGCAATGACCCTGAGCAAATTGATTTACTTGATTTAGTGTTCCAGCTGTGGCGTGGGAAGTGGGTGATAGCAGCCTTTGTTGTTGTTTGTATCGCCCTGACAATTGGATATTTATCCGTTGCAAAAGAAAAGTGGACCTCTAGCGCAATTATTGCACAACCTGACGCAGCTCAGATTGCCAGCTATTCTAATGCGTTGAATATCCTGTATGGTACCGCCGCACCTACAATGAATGACAACCAAACGCGTGCTATCGGCCGTTTTAGCTCATCATTTTCGGCGTTGTCGCAGGCGCTTGAAAACCAGGCTGTACCTGAAAAACTGACAATTGAGCCCAAGGTTAAAGACCAGCCATTCCCGTTAATTGTATCGTATACCAGTTCATCGGCAGAAGCCGCGCAAAAGCAGCTGGCGCAGTACATTCAGCAGGTTGATGAGCAAACGGCAAAAGAACTCGCCGCTGACCTTACTGACAACATCAAAGCGCAGATAAAAACCCTGAATGATTCTCTGAAAAACCAGGAGAAGGTCGCTCAGGAGCAGAAGGATCTGCGTATCAAACAGATTGCTGAGGCGTTGAAGAACGCAGAAGCGGCGAAAATTACCTCGCCTCAGCTTCAGCAAACCCAGGAAGTGACTCAGGAAACGATGTTCCTGCTGGGAAGTGAGGGGCTGAAATCAATGATTGACAACGAAGCTTCTCTCCCGTTGGTTTTCCCAAGAGCCTATTATCAGACCAAACGAAATCTGCTGGACATCCAGAATCTGAACGTAAACCCGGACACAATCCACGTTTACCGTTATGTCATGAAGCCGGAACTCCCTGTACGTCGTGACAGCCCGAAAAAAGCGATAGTTCTAATTCTGGCCGTGCTGCTGGGTGGAATAATTGGTTCTGGAGTGGTGCTTGGCCGCAACGCATTGCGCAACTACAAACCAAAAGCCTGATTTGCAGATAAAAAAAACCGGGGATATTCCCCGGTTTTTTTATTTGTGCCGTTTGCGAAGATTTTCAATCACCGCCGTCAAATCCAGCTCCTGATCCTGCAGCAGCACCAGCAGGTGATACATCAGGTCCGACGCTTCATTCGTCAGCTCCTCGCGGTCATGCACCGTCGCGGCCAGCGCGGTTTCAACGCCTTCTTCACCCACCTTCTGCGCAATACGCTTGGTTCCGCTGGCGTACAGCTTTGCGGTATACGAACTTTCAGGGTCAGCCGTTTTACGCTCTGCCAGCAGCTGTTCCAGTTGATACAGGAACAACCACTGGTGGCTCGCCTCGCCGAAGCAGCTGCTTGTGCCCTTATGGCAGGTTGGGCCGATTGGATTTGCCAGCACCAGCAGGGTGTCATTATCGCAGTCTGGCGTAATGCTCACTGCATTCAGGAAATGACCCGAGGTCTCGCCTTTGGTCCACAGGCGCTGTTTCGTGCGGGAGTAGAAGGTCACTTTGCCGCTGGCGAGCGTTTTCGCCAGCGCGTCCTGGTTCATATACCCCAGCATCAGCACTTCGCCTGAGACGGCATGCTGGACAACCACCGGCAGTAATCCGTCCGTTTTTTCCCAGTCCAGCTGCGCCTGTTGTTGCTCTGTTAACATACCCTGATCTCCACGCCCTGGTCGGCCAGGTACGTTTTTAACTCACCAATATTAATAATCTGCTTGTGGAACACGGAAGCGGCCAGCGCGCCGTCCACGTTCGCATCGCGGAAGGCTTCCAGGAAATGTTCCATGGTGCCCGCGCCGCCGGAGGCAATCAGCGGAACGTGGCAGACCTCACGAACTTTTTTCAGCTGTTCGAGGTCATACCCGTTACGCACGCCATCCTGATTCATCATGTTGAGGACAATCTCGCCAGCGCCACGCTTTTGCACTTCCTGCACCCAGTCGAGCGTTTCCCACTGCGTCACGCGCGTGCGGCTTTCATCCCCCGTGTACTGGTTGACGTGATACTTGCCCGTTGCGGCGTCATACCAGGTGTCGATCCCAACCACAATACACTGCACGCCAAAACGATCGGCGAGGCGGGTAATGAGCTCCGGGTCGGCCAGGGCAGGGGAGTTGATGGAAATCTTGTCGGCGCCAAACGAGAGAATTTTGGCGGCGTCGTCAGCGGACTTAATTCCGCCCGCCACGCAGAACGGAATGTCGATCACTTCCGCCACGCGTTCCACCCAGCTTTTGTCGACCACGCGGCCATCGCTGGACGCGGTAATATCGTAGAACACCAGCTCGTCTGCGCCTTCATCAGCATAGCGTTTTGCCAGCGGAACGATGTCGCCAATGATCTCGTGGTTGCGGAACTGCACGCCTTTCACGACCTGGCCGTCACGTACGTCCAGGCAAGGGATTATCCGTTTTGCCAGCATTGAATCGCCTCCGTCACAGTAAATTTACCTTCCAGCAGAGCCCGGCCCACAATCACACCCTGCACACCGGTACCGCGCAGCGCGGCTACGTCGCCTATATCACCGATACCGCCGGAAGACTGGAACGCTATCTGCGGATAACGCGCACAAACCTCTTCATAAAGCGAGACGTTGGAGCCAGCCAGCGTGCCGTCGCGGGAGATGTCAGTGCATAACACGTGCTTCAGGCCAACGGGCAGATAGATATCAACCAGCTCTTCCAGCGTCACGCCGGAGTTTTCCTGCCAGCCGCTGACGGCCACCTGCTTGTTGCCCTGTTCGTCAATACGCACGTCCAGCGCCAGTACAAGGGCGTCGGCGCCAAAGCGGCGGAACCAGCCCTTCACCGTCTCAGGATCTTTCACGGCGGTCGAACCTACCACCACGCGGGCCACGCCAGCGTCCAGCAGCGCCGCGACGTCATCTTCCGTACGCACACCGCCGCCAACCTGTACCGGCACATCAACACCCGCAACAAGTTGTTTAAGCAGCGGGATCTGGCGTTTCGCCGGGTCTTTCGCGCCCGTCAAATCCACAAGATGCAGTACCTGCGCACCCTGGGCGGCATAATCCTGCAGACGCGGCAGCGGATCGTTTCCGTAGTCTCGCTGCTGCCCGTAATCACCCTGATGCAGACGGACAACCGTACCGTCAATTAAATCTAACGCGGGAATAATCATCACATCTCCAGGAAGTTTTTCAGCAGCTGCGCGCCCGCGGCGCCAGAGCGCTCCGGGTGAAACTGCACGCCGAAGAAATTGTCTTTCTGTACAGCTGCCGTAAACGCCTCGCCGTAAGTGCACTGGGCGATCGTATTCACGTGCACCGGCATGGCGTAGCTGTGCACGAAGTAAAAATACGCGCCGTCTTCGATGCCGCGAAACAGCCTGTCGCCGGCTTTGGGGTACACGCGGTTCCAGCCCATATGCGGTAGAGGCAGACCGTGGTCAGTCATTTTCGGCACGTCTTCGTCAATAATGCCCAGCAGGTCAACGCCGTTATTCTCTTCGCTGCGGCGGCCCAGGATCTGCATGCCCAGGCATATGCCCAGCACCGGCTGGGTACAGGCCTTGATCAGATCGATCAGATCGCGTTCGCGAATCTGATCCATTGCAGCCTGCGCGGTACCTACGCCCGGTAAAAAGAGTTTGTCGGCGCGCAGCACCACGTCCGGGTCACGGCTCACCACCGGCTCGTAGCCGTGGCGCGCAATGGCCGATTTTACGGAGTTCAGGTTGGCGCATCCGGTATCCAGAATCACCACATTCATTACAGCACTCCTTTCGATGAAGGCAGGGCGTCACCTTCCACGCGAATTGCCTGGCGCAGGGTACGACCAAAGGCTTTGAAGAGACTCTCCACGCGGTGGTGGTCGTTCTTACCTTTGGTCTTCAGGTGCAGCGTCAGGCCCATGGTATAAGACAATGAACGGAAGAAGTGCTCCACCATTTCGGTGCTCAGATCGCCCACGCGCTGGTAATTGAAATCTGCTTTATATTCCAGGTGCGGGCGACCGGAGATGTCCATCGCGCAGCGCGCCAGACACTCGTCCATCGGCAGGACAAAGCCGAAACGGTTAATGCCGCGCTTGTCGCCGAGCGCCAGCTTCAGGGCTTCACCCAGCGCCAGGCCGGTATCTTCCACGGTGTGGTGATCGTCGATGTAGAGATCGCCTTTTACCGTAATTTCCATGCGGAAACCGCCGTGGGTGGCAATCTGGTCGAGCATGTGGTCGAAGAAACCCACGCCAGTGTGGATCTTGCTGCTGCCTTCGCGGTCCAGCCAGACCTTCACATCAATCTGCGTCTCTTTGGTGTTACGTTCAACGTGCGAGTAGCGGTCGCGTTTTGTCAGCTGCTCACCAATCATCGTCCAGTTCAGGTTGTTGCGGTCATATCGCAGTCCCGCGATGCCCATGTTTTCCGCCAGCGTAATATCGGTTATGCGATCGCCGATAACATAGCTGTTGGTTTTATCCAGCGCATCTTCAGCCAGGTAGCGCTCAACCAGCTTCACCTTTGGCTTACGGCAGTCGCACTCGTCGGCCGGCATGTGCGGGCAAATCAGCACCTCATCAAATACCACGCCCTGAGAGGTCAGCACCTGCATCATTAAATTATGCGGGCCGTCAAAGTCTGCCTGCGGGAAGCTGTCGGTACCCAGACCATCCTGATTGGTGATCATCACCAGCCTGTATCCGGCTTTTTGCAGCTTGAGCAGCACCGGGATCACGTCCGGTTCAAAGGCCAGCTTGTCGAATCGATCGACCTGAAAATCGGCTGGAGGCTCCGAAATAAGGGTGCCGTCACGATCGATGAAAAGGATCTTCTGGGTCATACTTTCTCCGCTTTCAGGGCGTCAATTACGCGCTGGCTCTCTGCGCGGGTGCCGACGGTAATGCGCAGGCATCCGCTCAGGGAAGGTTGTTTATTCTGGTCTCGTAAGATAATGCCCTGATCCCATAAAGATTTAAATACGGCACTCGATGCGGTGAAGCGTACCAGGATGTAGTTGGTTTCCGAGTCGAACACCTGCTCCACGCACGGAATATCCTTCAGGGCAGTCACCAGATACTGACGTTCCTCCAGGATTTGCGCCACGCGCTCGCGCATCGCGTTGATCCCCTGAGGCGTCAGCGCCTGTGCCGCAATATCGGCAACCGGCGTTGAGAGCGGGTACGGGGCGATCACCTTCAGCAGCAGGTCGATGACCTCTTTATTCGCCAGCGTAAACCCGCAGCGCAGGCCCGCGAGGGCGAAGGCTTTTGACAACGTGCGCAGCACAACGAGATGCGGATACTCTTCCAGCCAGCCCGTCAGCGTCGCCTGCGGGCAGAACTCGATGTAGGCCTCGTCGGCCACCACCAGCGCTTTACCACGGGTCATCTCCAGCAGGGTGCGGATATCCTGCGGGTTAATAATCTGCCCGGTCGGGTTGTTTGGGCTGCAGACGAAGACGACCTTCACGCCGTCGAGATTGTCGGCAATGCCCTGCAGATCCAGCTGCCAGTTCTCCAGCGCCTGCACGTTGCGGCACGCCACGCCGAAGGTTTCCGCGCTGACGCTGTACATGCCGTAGGTAGGTTGACAGTACATTACCGCGTCTTTGCCCGGCTCGCAGAAGGCGCGGATCAGCAGTTCAATGCCCTCATCCGCGCCGCGGCTGACCAGCACCTGCTCTGGCTTCACGCCCGCGTACTGCGCGTAGTTTTCAATAACCGCCTTCGGCTGACACTCCGGATAGCGGTTCAGCGTTTGCTGCGACAGCTCGAACTGCACCGCAGTCGGGAATTCGTTAGCGTTCAGCCAGACATCCCCTTTTCCGCCCAGACGACGCGCAGACTGATAGGGCGTCAGGCGACGGACATTTTCGCGGGCTAATTCTTCAATGTTCATGCTTGCTCCTTCAGGGCTGCAACGCGCAGCGTAACGGCATTTTTGTGGGCGGTCAGGCGCTCGGCGGCAGCAAGGGTTACAATGGTCGAGGCCAGTGAGGCAAACCCTTCGCGGGAGAGTTCCTGCACGGTCATGCGCTTCTGGAAATCCGCCAGGCCGAGGCTGGAACAGGTTGAGGTGTAGCCGTACGTTGGCAGCACGTGGTTGGTGCCGGAGGCGTAATCGCCCGCTGACTCCGGTGACCAGTCGCCGAGGAACACCGAGCCCGCGCTGGTAATGCTGTCGACCAGATCGCGCGCGTTGCGGGTCTGAATAATCAGGTGCTCCGGGCCGTACTGGTTAGAAATGGCAATGCACTGCTCCATATCGCGCGCCACAATCAGGCGGCTGGCCGCTAACGCCTGGCGTGCCGTTTCGGCGCGGGGCAAGTCGGCAAGCTGACGCTCAACGGCTTCGCCCACGCGTTTTGCCATGTTGGCGTCCGGCGTCAGCAGGATGACCTGCGAGTCCGGGCCGTGTTCCGCCTGTGAAAGCAGGTCGGATGCCACGAAATCCGGCGTTGCGCCGCTGTCGGCAATCACCAGCACCTCAGACGGGCCGGCAGGCATATCGATGGCCGCGCCGTCCAGACGCTGGCTGACCTGGCGCTTGGCTTCGGTAACATACGCATTGCCCGGACCAAAGATTTTGTCGACCTTCGGAATGGATTCCGTGCCGAACGCCAGGGCAGAAATCGCCTGCGCGCCACCCACTTTATAGACCGCCTGCACGCCGCACAGCTTCGCCGCGTAGAGGATCTCGTCGGCAATCGGTGGCGGCGAGCACAGCACCACTTTCTGACACCCGGCAATCCGCGCGGGAGTCGCCAGCATCAGTACGGTGGAGAAAAGCGGCGCAGAGCCGCCGGGAATATAGAGGCCGACTGACGCAACCGGGCGCGTTACCTGCTGGCAACGCACGCCGGGCAGGGTTTCGACATCTACGGTCTGCAGCTTCTGCGCGGTATGGAAGGTATCAATGTTTTTCACCGCAACAGCCATTGCCTGCTTGATGTCGTCACCCAGACGATTGCTGGCATCAGTGATTTCCTGATCGGTAACCTGTAATGCGACGACTTCCGTCTTATCAAACTTCGCGCTGTATTCACGCAGCGCGTCATCGCCGCGGGCTTTGACGTTATCCAGGATCTCTGCCACGGTGCGCGAGATGCTTTCAGAGGCGGAAATCGCCGGGCGCATCAGCAGCTCGCGCTGCCGTGCGTCGCTACAGGTATTCCAGTCGATGATTGTGTTAAAGCTCATGGCCATTACTCCATCATCTTCTCAATTGGCAGCACCAGGATGGAGCTTGCGCCCAGCGCCTTCAGTTTTTCCATGGTTTCCCAGAACAGGGTTTCGCTGCTCACCATGTGCATCGCCACGCGCTGCTGATCGCCCGCCAGCGGCAGGATGGTTGGGCGCTCGGCGCCCGGCAGCAGGGCAATCACTTCATCCAGGCGCTCGGTTGGGGCGTGCATCATGATGTACTTGGACTCACGCGCCTGAATGACGCCCTGAATGCGGGTCAGCAGCTTGTCAATCAGCTGCTGCTTGGCATCCGCCATCTCGCCGTCGCGCTGAATCAGGCACGCTTTGGAGCGGTAGATCACTTCCACTTCGCGCAGGCCGTTCGCTTCCAGCGTCGCGCCGGTAGAGACCAGGTCACAGATGGCGTCCGCCAGACCCGCACGCGGCGCCACTTCAACGGAGCCGTTCAGCAGGCAGGATTTAAACTGCACGCCTTTCTGATCCAGATAACGCTTTAACAGGTGAGGGTAGGAGGTGGCAATACGTTTGCCGTTCAGCGCGGCCGGACCGTCCCAGGCTTCATCAACCGGCGTTGCCAGCGACAGGCGGCAGCCGCCGAAGTCCAGACGACGCAGGGTGAAGTAACGCGGGTCTTCGCCCTGCGCGCGGCGGGTCAGCAGCTCTTCTTCCAGCACGTTTTCCCCGATGATGCCGAGGTCAACGACGCCATCCATGACCAGGCCGGGAATATCGTCATCACGCACGCGCAGAATGTCGATGGGCATGTTTTCAGCCAGAGCAATCAGGCGCTGGGTGTGCAGGTTAATTTTAATCCCGCAGCGGGCCAGCAGTTCGCGTGAATCGTCACTCAAACGGCCTGATTTTTGAATAGCTATGCGTAAACGTGAGTTATCTAACATTCTTTATTCCTCGTTAACCTGTTTTAACCTGTCTGAATTCGGTCCAAAAAAAAGCCCCCGGAAGAAGATCTTCCGGGGGCTTTTTCATGCGTTCATGCACCACTGGAAGATCCAAACGTCTTCCAGCACACATCGCCTGAAAGACTAGTCAGGATGATGGTGATGATGGTGGTGTTTAAATTGAACGCGTGTCATATAAATTCTCGATGAATGCTTATTCATTTGATGTCTTTTAACCTAAACCAGTTGTACGACATATTGCAAGGGCTTTTTTTGATCATTAATTCATTTCATATTGATGCTATGAATTGTGTGTTCTGCCGGGCTGGCGTAGCCTTATGAAAGACGAGTAAGAGTCAGGAGAATTCGCATGAAAAAGGTCGCGATTGTCGGTTTAGGATGGCTGGGAATGCCGCTGGCGATGTCATTAGCCGCGAAAGGCTGGCAGGTGACCGGGAGCAAGACCACCCGAGATGGGGTCGAAGCGGCGCGCATGTGCGGTATTGATGGCGTTGAACTGCGTCTGGAGCCGGAACTGGTGTGTGATGCGGACGATCTGGACACGCTGATGAACGTGGATGCGCTGGTGATTACGCTACCCGCGCGGCGCAGCGGCCCGGGCGAATCATTTTATCTGCAGGCGATGCAGGAGATTGTCGACAGCGCGCTGGCGCATCACGTACCGCGCATTGTTTTCACCAGCTCGACGTCGGTCTATGGCGATGCTGAAGGTGTGGTAAAAGAGAGCTCCGAGCGCCGTCCCGTTACGGCGAGCGGTCAGGTCCTGAAAGAGCTGGAAGACTGGTTGCATAATCTTCCCGGCACGCAGGTTGATATCGTGCGTCTGGCAGGATTGGTGGGGCCTGGACGCCATCCGGGACGCTTTTTTGCCGGAAAGACGGCGCCAGACGGCCAGCACGGCGTGAATCTTGTCCATCTTGAGGATGTTATTGGCGCGATTGAGTTACTCTTACAGGCTCCGAAAGGCGGACACATCTATAATATATGTGCACCGTCTCATCCAGCGCGCAGCACCTTTTACCCGCTGATGGCACGTCAGCTTGGCCTGGCTCCGCCGGTCTTTAGTGAGGCAAAAGATGACAGCAAAGGCAAAATTGTTGATGGCAATCGCATTTGTCATGAGCTGGGGTTTGAGTATCAGTATCCCGATCCGCTGGTGATGCCCATGGAATAAGACCAGCAGCGGAGACGATCGCACACCAGAAGGGGGCGAGCATGAAACCGCTGCTGGATGTTCTTATTATTCTGGATGCACTGGAAAAAGAGGGGAGCTTTGCCGCTGCGTCGGCAAAGCTCTACAAAACCCCGTCTGCGTTGAGCTATACCGTTCAAAAACTGGAAAGCGATCTCAATATTCAGATCCTCGATCGCTCCGGGCACCGCGCACGTTTTACCCGAACCGGACAGATGCTGCTGGAAAAAGGCCGCGAAGTTCTGCATACCGTTCGCGAGCTGGAAAAACAGGCCGTTAAGCTCCATCAGGGATGGGAAAACGAGCTGGTTATTGGCGTGGATGATACCTTTCCATTTTCTCTCCTGACGCCGCTGATTGAAGCTTTTTATCAACACCACAGCGTGACCCGTCTTATCTTTATAAATGGCGTGCTGGGTGGCTCCTGGGATGCTTTAACCCAGGGCAGGGCGGATATTTTTGTCGGTGCACTCCATGAGCCTCCCCAGCTGAGCGATTTTGGTTTTGCCCGGCTCGGCGTGCTGGAGCAGGTATTTGCCGTGGCGCCCCATCATCCCCTGGCTCAGGAACCAGAGCCTCTTAACCGTCGTATGATTAAAGGCTACCGCGCCATCGTGGTTGGGGACAGCTCTCGTCCGGAATGTTCGGCCTCCTCGCAGCTGCTTGATGAGCAGGAGGCCATCACCGTTTTCGACTTTAAAACCAAGCTGGAGCTGCAAATAAGCGGCCTGGGCTGCGGCTATTTGCCCCGCTATCTGGCGCAGCGGTTTATTGACAGCGGTGCGCTTGTTGAAAAACAGGTACTTGCTCAAAACAGCCATGAGTCGGTGTGGGTGGGCTGGAATGAACAGACCGCCGGGCTAGCAAGTGCCTGGTGGCGCGACGAAATTTTAGCAAATAGTGCTATCGCCGCTGTTTATGCTCAGGGCAGCGTCGAGAAATCAGCCAGTTAGCAAAAAGAAAATTACCCGCTGCGTTGCAAAGTATTGCCTTTTGTATCCGATGTGGGGCAAAATGCCGCCGCTGCAACCAAATGAATAATCGACGATATAAAAGGCGTCGGTTATTTTTTTTGCATGTACGAAACGAAACTAAAAACCAAGAGGCCGGGCTTCGTACCGGATAGATATTTACTAAAATCCGACAGTTGTTGTCGCTGAGGAAGAAACAAATGGGGCAATTTTTCGCTTACGTGGCGGTTATCACCTTAAAGGAGAATAACTATGTCGCATAACGCAACTCCAAACACCTCTCGCGTGGAATTACGTAAAACGCTTACGTTGATTCCGGTTGTTATGATGGGCCTGGCCTATATGCAACCGATGACGCTGTTCGATACATTCGGTATCGTATCAGGCCTCACAGACGGTCATGTGCCGACGGCTTACGGCTTCGCGCTGATTGCGATCCTCTTTACCGCGCTGAGCTACGGTAAGCTGGTTCGCCGCTATCCGTCTGCCGGTTCCGCCTACACCTATGCACAGAAATCCATCAGCCCGACGGTTGGCTTTATGGTGGGCTGGTCTTCGCTGCTCGACTATCTGTTCGCGCCGATGATCAACATTCTGCTGGCAAAAATCTATTTTGAAGCGCTGGTGCCATCGATTCCATCCTGGATGTTCGTCGTGGCGCTGGTGGCCTTTATGACGGCCTTCAACCTGCGTAGCATTAAGTCTGTTGCCAACTTTAACTCCGTTATCGTTGTGCTTCAGGTTGTCCTGATTGCCGTTATTCTTGGCATGGTGATCTATGGCGTGTTCCACGGCGAAGGGGCTGGTACGCTGGCAAGCAGCAAACCGTTCTGGTCTGGTGATGCGCATGTTATCCCGATGATTACCGGGGCAACCATTCTGTGCTTCTCCTTTACCGGTTTTGACGGGATCAGCAACCTGTCCGAGGAAACGAAGGATGCAGAGCGCGTGATCCCGCGAGCCATCTTCCTGACGGCGCTGATTGGCGGTCTGATCTTTATTTTCTCGACCTATTTCCTGCAGCTGTACTTCCCGGATATCTCTCGCTTCAAGGATCCGGATGCGTCTCAGCCAGAAATCATGCTGTATGTGGCGGGTAAAGCGTTCCAGGTTGGCGCGCTGATCTTCTCCACCATCACCGTACTGGCATCCGGTATGGCCGCGCATGCAGGCGTTGCGCGTCTGATGTACGTAATGGGCCGCGATGGCGTATTCCCGAAAAGTTTCTTCGGCTACGTGCATCCAACCTGGCGTACCCCGGCGATGAACATCATCCTGGTCGGTGCGATTGCGCTTCTGGCAATTAACTTTGACCTGGTGATGGCAACGGCGCTGATTAACTTTGGTGCACTGGTGGCGTTTACCTTTGTTAACCTGTCGGTTATCTCTCAGTTCTGGATCCGTGAAAAGCGTAACAAAACGCTGAAAGATCACTTCCAGTATCTGTTCCTGCCGATGTGCGGTGCCCTGACCGTGGGCGCGCTGTGGGTTAACCTGGAAGAGAGCTCGATGGTGCTTGGCCTGATTTGGGCGGGTATCGGCCTGATTTACCTGGCCTGCGTTACGAAGAGCTTCCGTAACCCGGTTCCGCAGTACGAAGACGTCGCGTAAGACTGTGTCGGGTGGCGGTTACGCCTTACCCGACCTACATAACCCGTAAGCCCGCGTAAGCGCAGCGCCGCAGGGCAAAAAAAAACCGGAGACCATCGCCTTCGGTTTTTTTATTTCTGACTTTCAGACTATCTCTTGCGCGTACTGGAACAGGGATTTCAACAGTGCCTGTTTCTCCGCATTCCCTTCATACTGGCCATAAAGCATTTCCAGCTCCTGAGCGTAGCTGTGCAGATACTCTGGGGTAAATACGTTGCGACGGTGCTGCAGCCAGCGTTCCTGCTCTGCTTCATCCAGGGTTCCCGGGTAATTACGCGCGCGGTAATTAAACATCAGCTTTTCGATGCGCTTATCGGCGAAGGTGATATCAAGCGCCGGTAAGTTACGCGGCTCGGTTTGCAGAACGATATTCATGGCCGCGCGATCGGCATCGCTGAAGAAGCCGTTATAGAGCTGGGCATCCACATTTTCAGACGGCACGAATGGCTCCGCCTCGGCAAAGATAGCAACCACTTTCTCGCGCACCTGCGGGTTTTCGCGCAGCACTTTCAGGTTATCGAGGCAGTGCTGACGGTTGATGCCCAGCCTGTCAGCATCTTCCGGGCGCAGCGTGTTCGCCTGAGCGAGTACCGGACATTTATTTATGTGCACCAGTTTGACCGGCACCGCAGGCAGATCGCCGAGTTCATTCTTCGGCGTGTACAAACGTTCGCGCAGGGTATCGCTGTCGAGCTCCAGCAGGGGTGAAATATCGCCCGCCAGGTCCACCATGATGACCGCATTACGGTTGTCCGGATGCCACGCCAGCGGCGCAACCCAGCTGGTATTGCCGCGCCATGCGCCAAACATGCCGGAAATATGCACCAGCGGCTTCATCTGCGGTACGTCGATAAGGGTCATAAGCTTCTGCTTGCTGCGATGGCTTAGCAGATACTCAAACAGCCGGGGCTGTGCGCTTTTCACCAGCTTCGCCATGGCAATGGTGGCATAGACGTCCGCCATCGCGTCGTGGGCGTTGCTGTGCTCGATACCGTTGGCGCGCGTCAGGTGTTCCAGCCGGAAGCTGGTCAGCCCTTCCTCATTTTCCGGCCAGTTAATGCCTTCAGGACGCAGGGCGTAGCAGGCGCGCATGATGTCGAGCAAATCCCAGCGTGAATTGCGGTTCTGCCAGCTCCAGGCATAGGGATCGTAGAAGTTGCGATAGAAGATATTGCGCGTCACTTCGTCATCGAAGCGGATGTTGTTGTAACCAACCACGCAGGTATTGGGAACGGTAAAGAGATCGTGAATGCGTCGGGCGAACTCTGCCTCGTTAACGCCTTTCTCCCGCGCTTCCTGCGGGGTGATGCCGGTAACCATGACCGCGCCGGGCTGCGGCAGGTAGTCATCAGCCGGTTTGCAGTAAAAGACCTCGGGCTCGCCAATAATGTTGAATTCGTCGTCGGTACGGATGGCGGCAAACTGCGCCGGTCGGTCCAGCGCCGGGTGAGTGCCAAAGGTTTCGTAGTCGTGGAACAAAAAAGTCGGGCGAGCGGCAGAGTCAGACACCAGTAATACCATCCTGTTAAAAAATGACGTCACTATGGTAAACGATCGCGCGGGTCAGACCGAATAAAAAGCACCGCCGCGAGGCAAATTTGCGCGCCAGCTTCAGAGAAAAATCTGCGTTCTGTCACATTTTTTTGCAATTAAGCCAGGTAACGACATCAGAACTCCCGTAAAAAGGTCATCGATTTTTACTGACCTGAGGATATACCGTTGAAACGCCGTCTGTTTATTGCTGTTTCTTTACTCGCTTCGAGTGTCTCATCTGCTTTTGCGGCCGAACCACTGGATTTTTCGCCGCAGCCTCCGGCCATTCAGGCTGGCTCCTGGGTGCTGATGGATTACACGACTGGTCAGATTTTAACGGCGGGCAACGAACATCAACAACGTAATCCGGCGAGCCTGACCAAGCTGATGACGGGCTATGTGGTTGATCGGGCCATTGATAGCCACCGCATTACGCCGGACGACATTGTCACCGTAGGGCGTGACGCGTGGGCAAAAGGTAACCCGGTTTTTGACGGCTCGTCGCTGATGTTCCTGAAAGAGGGCGATCGCGTCTCCGTGCGCGATCTGAGCCGCGGCCTGATAGTCGATTCCGGCAACGACGCCTGCGTGGCGCTGGCCGATCACGTGGCGGGCGGGCAGCCGCAGTTCGTGAAAATGATGAACGACTACGTGCAGAAGCTGAACCTGCGCGATACGCATTTTGAAACCGTCCACGGGCTGGACGCGCCGGGCCAGCACAGCTCCGCCTATGACCTGGCCGTACTCTCCCGGGCCATCATCCACGGCGAGCCTGAGTTTTACCATATGTACAGCGAAAAGAGCCTGACCTGGAACGGGATCACCCAGCAGAACCGTAACGGCCTGCTGTGGGATAAAACCATGAACGTGGACGGCCTTAAAACGGGGCATACCTCGGGGGCTGGCTTTAACCTGATTGCGTCTGCCGTAGACGGCCAGCGCCGTTTAATCGCTGTGGTGATGGGGGCGGACAGCCCGAAAGGGCGTGAGGACCAGGCCCGAAAACTGCTGCACTGGGGACAGCAGAATTTCGATACGGTGCAGATCCTGCATAGCGGAAAAAAAGTGGGGACGGAGCGCATCTGGTACGGCGACAAGGAACAGGTGAAACTGGGAACCGACCAGGACTTCTGGCTGGCCTTGCCGAAAGCGGAAGTACCGAACATCAAAGCCAAATACGTGCTGGATAAAAAAGAGCTGGAAGCGCCGATTGCCGCGCATCAGCGGGTCGGAGAAATCCAGCTCTATGACCGCGACAAAGTGGTAGCCCACTGGCCGCTGGTAACGCTGGAAGCCGTTGATAAAGGCGGCCTGTTCTCTCGACTGAGCGATTACCTGCATCACACGCTTTAAGTCCCGCTGAGCAGACTGGCAGGGTTGCGAGTCTGCTCACATAATAAACATTCCTCGTTTGCTGATAATGATAATCCAGTTTTATAGTGTATAAATATACAGTAATAAATGGAGGCAGCATGGACTACAGCATTAAGCAGCAACAGAAACGTAAGATTGCCGGTTTTCATTTGGTCGGCCCGTGGGAACACACGGTAAAGCAGGGCTTTGAACAGCTGGTCATGTGGGTTGACGGGCGTCACATTGAGCCGCTGGAGTGGGTTGCGGTCTATTACGATAACCCGGATGAGGTCCCGGCAGAAAAACTGCGCTGTGATACGGCCGTTACCGTACCGGACGATTTCGTTATTCCGGAAAACAGCGAAGGCGTCATGATGACGGAAATCGTGGCCGGGGACTATGCCGTGGCGACGGCTCGCGTGGAAAACTACGACTTCGCCACGCCCTGGTATCAGTTTTTCAATTCCCTGCTTCAGGACAATAAGTACCAGATGGCGCTTAAGCCCTGCTTCGAACGCTATCTCAATGACGGCAATGCGGACGGTTACTGGGATATCGAAATGTATATCGCCGTCGAGCATAAAACGGTTTAAGCCTGCTAAATGAAGGGTTTTTCAGCCGGGAACGATCCGCCCGGCTGAAAACACAGTACAATTGTGGTTTGCCGTGTAGCTGGAGAGCGGGTGTGCGTCCCGACAAATCATTAACCCCTTTTGAAATTCGGTTGTATAAACATTACCGCGTTGTGCACGGGTGTCGCATCGCGCTGGCTTTCATATTGACGTTTGTACTGGTCCGTTTGCTGGATGTTCCGGAAGGGACGTGGCCGCTGATCACGCTGGTGGTGGTGATGGGGCCTATCTCGTTTTGGGGGAACGTGGTCCCGCGCGCCTTTGAACGAATTGGCGGGACCGTTCTTGGCTCTGCCCTGGGTCTTATTGCGCTGAAGCTGGAGCTCATCTCATTTCCGGTGATGCTGGCATGGTGCGGTGCCGCTATGTTCCTCTGCGGCTGGCTGGCGTTGGGCAAAAAGCCCTATCAGGCGCTGCTGATTGGTATTACTCTCGCGGTGGTTGTCGGGGCGCCCGCCGGGGATATGACCACGGCGCTGTGGCGAAGCGGGGATGTCATCCTGGGGTCGCTGCTGGCCATGCTTTTTACCGGTATCTGGCCGCAGCGGGCTTTTCTGCACTGGCGTATTCAGATGGCTAACTACGTTACCGCCTTTAACCGCGTTTATCAGGCCGGTTTTTCCCCTAATCTGGTCGAGCGCCCGCGGCTGGAAAAGCACCTGCAAACCATCCTTAACGACGTGGTTAAAATGCGCGGCCTGATCACGCCCGCCAGCAAAGAAACCCGCATTCAAAAATCGATTTTCGAAGCTATCCAGACGGTAAGCCGCAACCTGGTCTGCATGCTTGAACTGCAAATCAACGCCCACTGGGCTTCGCGTCCCAGCCATCTGTTGATGCTTAATGCGCAGACCCTCAAAGAGACTCAGCAGATGACGCAGCAAACGTTGTTGACCATCGCTCATGCGCTCTATGAAGGCAACCCGCAGCCGATACTGGCCAACAGCGAGCGACTGAATGAGATCGTCGCGGAGCTGAAGCAGTTAATCAATGAACGCCAGAGCGATAACGTGGCGGAAACGCCTATTCATGGCTACGTCTGGCTGAGCATGGAACTGGCGCGGCAGCTTGAGCTGTTATCGCACCTTATTTGCCGGGCGCTGCGCAAATAAAAGGCGTATGTGACGGCTGCTGCTTCGATTCAGCAGCAATTGGGGTTATGATAGCTTTAAACGATATACTCATTGTCATTCGCAGCCGCTGTCAGTAAGGTTATTGTTACAACGGTTGCCTTAACGAATCCGACTCTCACATTATCAGGGGTGTAAAAATGGAAACTACCAAGCCTTCGTTCCAGGATGTTCTGGAATTCGTCCGCCTGTTCCGCCGCAAAAACAAACTGCAGCGTGAAATCCAGGACGTTGAGAAGAAGATCCGTGACAACCAGAAACGTGTTCTGCTGCTCGACAACCTGAGCGACTACATCAAGCCAGGCATGAGCGTTGAAGCTATTCAGGGCATCATCGCCAGCATGAAGAGCGACTATGAAGACCGCGTTGATGACTACATCATCAAAAACGCAGAGCTGTCCAAAGAGCGTCGCGACATCTCCAAGAAGCTGAAAGTGATGGGCGAAATCAAAAACGGCGAAGCAAAAAGCGAGTAATCGCAGCGAATCGTGAAAAAGGCTCTCTGGTGACAGAGAGCCTTTTTTTTATGACTCAGAACGCGGCTGCAGCTGATAAATCCAGGCCTGAACCTGCTTGCCTTCAGAGGTGGTCACTGCGACCTCAACCCGGTCATAGCCGTCTTCAAATTCATCCAGCAATTGCCAGTGTGCGGCAAGGTTATCAGAGATAAACAGATAGCCTTCGACGCGGGGACCATCGGGGTGGAGCACGATCCCCGGGAAGTCCGCCGCAGCACCCCAGCCGCGTTCGTAAAACGTGCCGGATACGGAACCGGCCAGCCATTCGCCGCCGATGTTCTCAAGAATATGCGCATTAGAGTGGCCCGGGCGCAGCGTGCCGTAGACAAACAGAGCGTTCATTTTCCCTCATCCGCAAAGCAAAAAGCCTGCTTTAAAAGCAGGCTTTTTAAATTTGGCTCCTCTGACTGGACTCGAACCAGTGACATACGGATTAACAGTCCGCCGTTCTACCGACTGAACTACAGAGGAATCGTTGTGGAGGCTTATCTTAGCGGCGAAAAAAGTTTTGTCAAACCTGATCTTAGGGAAAATCGACCGATTGCTGATTCTGTCGTCAGTTTGTTGTAAATCCACACATCTTTTTCTGGAAAATACTTTGCAGGATTAGCATTTGTCCCCCATCATTTGAAATGGAGTTTCAACTTTTCTCGCTAAGGTCCATTTTGAACGTCACTGCCTCCTTACGCCAGGCGATAACGCGCACGCCATGGTATGCAAAACGTAAAAGCTATCGTGTCCTGTTCTGGCGTGAAATCACCCCTCTTGCTGTGCCTATCTTCCTGGAAAATACCTGCGTTCTGCTGATGGGGGTTCTGAGCACTTTTCTGGTGAGTTGGCTGGGTAAAGAGGCGATGGCTGGGGTTGGGCTGGCGGACAGCTTTAACATGGTGGTGATCTCGTTCTTTGCCGCCATAGACCTCGGGACGACGGTGGTGGTGGCCTTTAGCCTCGGCAAGCTGGATCCCAAACGGGCACGCGAGGCGGCCCGCCAGTCGCTGATGATCATGACCATTTTTTCGATCGTCCTGGCGGCGGTGATCCACTATTTTGGTAAAGAGATTATCGACTTTGTCGCCGGGGAGGCCACGAACGAGGTTAAAGACCTGGCGCTGACCTACCTGGAGATGACCGTCATAAGCTATCCGGCAGCGGCCATTGCCCTTATTGGCAGCGGTGCGCTGCGCGGGGCGGGCAACACCAAAATTCCGCTACTGATCAACGGCGGGATGAATATCCTCAATATCATTATCAGCAGCGTGCTGATCTACGGCGTGTTCTCGTGGGACGGGCTGGGCTTCGTCGGCGCCGGACTGGGTTTAACCATTTCACGCTATATCGGTGCGGCAGCCATCATTGGGGTACTGATGGCGGGGATCACCCCCTCGCTGCGCCTTACGCTGAAAAGCTATTTCCGCCCCTTTAATTTCGCCATTATCTGGGAAGTGATGGGGATCGGTATTCCTGCGAGCATTGAGTCGGTGCTGTTTAACGGCGGGAAATTGCTGACGCAGATGTTTGTCGCCGGGATGGGCACCGACGTGATCGCCGGTAACTTTATCGCTTTTTCCATCGCCTCGCTGATTAACCTGCCGGGTAACGCGCTGGGGTCGGCATCGACCATCATCACCGGTAAACGGCTCGGGAAAGGGCAGATAGGCCAGGCGGAGCGGCAGCTGCGGCATGTTTTCTGGCTGTCGACCATTGGACTGACGCTGATCGCCTGGGGAACCGCGCCCTTTGCCGGGCTGATGGCCTCGTTTTATACCCACGAAGACGACGTTAAAGAGGTCGTTAAGATCCTCATCTGGCTCAACGCGGCCTTTATGCCCATCTGGGCGGCCTCATGGGTATTGCCCGCCGGGCTGAAGGGGGCGCGCGACGCCCGCTTTGCGATGTGGGTTTCGATGCTCGGCATGTGGGGATGTCGCGTTGTGGCGGGGTATACGCTTGGGGTTATGCTCGGATGGGGAGTGGTCGGCGTCTGGCTGGGGATGTTCCTCGACTGGGCCGTACGTGGGGCGCTGTTCTACTGGCGGATGGTCAGCGGGCGCTGGCTGTGGAAATATCCGCGGAAAAATGCCTGACAATTGCGCGAAGTGGAGAATAATTCGGCAAACGATCGGAAATATGCATTCTGCCTTTGACATCCCGGGGGAGCATCGATAATATGCGCCCCGTTCACACGATTCCTCTGTAGTTCAGTCGGTAGAACGGCGGACTGTTAATCCGTATGTCACTGGTTCGAGTCCAGTCAGAGGAGCCAAATTTGAAAAGCCTGCTTTTGAAGCAGGCTTTTTGCTTTTCTGCGCAAGGTAAATGCAAAACGGCAACCAGGTTGCCGTTTTTAGTGTTAACTCCCTCTCCCGTGGGAGAGGGAAGGGGTGAGGGCACCAGGTCGCACCAAATTACACGCGAACCGGTGCTGTCGCCTCTTCCAGCCACGAACGCGCATCGCCGTTCACCAGCGGTGACAGCGCCTCACGCACCTGCTGGTGATATGCATCCAGCCACTGTTTTTCCTGCTCGCTCAACAGATGCAGCTCAACCTGACTTAAGTCGATCGGGATAAGCGTCAGCGAGGCAAATTTGCAGAATCCCGGTCGGCTCTCCACAACCTCCACCTGGTTTTCAATACGAATACCGTGGCTATCGCCCAGATAGTATCCCGGTTCAATCGTCATGATATTGCCCGCCACAAGCGGCCACGGGTTGACCTTTTTCGCGATGCGATGCGGGTTCTCATGGATCAGCAGCTGGTGCCCCACACCGTGCCCCGTACCGTGATCGTAATCCAGCCCCATCTCCCACAGCGGGCGACGCGCAAATGCATCCAGCTGATGTCCCTGAGTCCCGGAAGGGAACTGCAGGGTAATCAGCGACAGGAAGCCTCTCAGCACGGCAGTGTAGTGCAGGCGCTGCTCCGGCTCGACCTGACCCCATGCCAGCGTGCGCGTGGCGTCAGTGGTGCCATTAACGTACTGACCGCCGGAATCGTTCAGGTAAAAATGGTCATGGCCGATGGGCTTATTGCTGGCCTCGCTCGAATGATAGTGGCACATCGCCGCATTGCTCGAAGAGGCGGAGATGGTCGCAAAACTCTGCTCGATGAACCCCGGCTGCTGTTTACGGAACGCCAGCTGCTGCGCCTGGACTTCCAGCTCGGTGAGCGGATATCCTGCCGCCTCGCGCAGCGGCACTTCGCGGCTCAGCCAGGCGAGGAAGTTGACCCACGCGGCACCGTCCTGGTAATGACACTCGCGATAGCCTGCCAGTTCTACCGGGTTTTTGGTGGCTTTCATCAGGGTGATAGGGTCCGTTCGCCAGACAATTTCTCCGCGTGGTTCAATGGCGAAGCGCAGGGCAACCGGCGCGGAATCGGCATCCACCATCACCCGTTTGCCTTCAGCAATCTGCTGGCAGCGTTCGACAAAGGCGTCCTGTGGCGCAATGGTGAACGCACTGCGGACGTCTTCAGGCAGGGCGCCGAGCTTGCTGTCGTTAACAAACCACTCAACGTGACCGTCACTTCCAAGAAGGGCAAAGGAGAGCGGTACCGGGCTGTATGGGATATCCGCGCCACGCACGTTTAACAGCCAGGCGATATTATCCGGCAGCGTAACGGCGAGATAATCGGCATTGTTCGCGGCCAGCACGGCAGCGACGCGCTGGCGTTTGTCCGCGCTGCGTTCGCCGCTGTGTTCAATCGGCATATTCCGGATAAGCCCCGCCGGCGCGGCAGGGCGATCGGTCCATAAGGTGTCAAACGGCGAGGCTTTCAGCGGGACCAGCTCGCAAGGCGTGGCGGACAGTTGCTCAAACTCCGAGTGGGTCATCAACAGCGGGTCAAAACCGATGCGCGTGCCTGACTCAACGTTTTCTGCCAGCCATTCAGCCAGCGGCTCGTTGTGCAGGTGGCGGATTTCAATCTCGTCCAGATTCACCTGAACGCGGGCCTGGACCTGATAGCGCCCGTCAACGAACAGCAGCGCTTTATCCTTCAGTACCAGCGCGACGCCGGCAGAGCCGTCAAAGCCCGTCAGCCAGGCCAGCTTTTCGTCGTACGGCGCGCAGTATTCGCTCTGCCATGCATCCGCGCGCGGGACGATCATCCCGTCGAGATGGCTGGCCTCAAGCCAGTGGCGCAGGGCAGAGAGCGGTGATGTGCTGGACATTGTTTTTCCTTATCGTTATTAGCGGAACGGCGGCTCGTTGAAGGTGCGCAGCTTGCGGGAATGGAGCCTGTCACCTTCCGCCCGAAGCAGGTCGATAGCGCGAATGCCGATTTGCAGATGCTCTGAGATAGCCCCTTCGTAGAAACGGTTGGCCTGGCCGGGCAGCTTAATTTCGCCGTGCAGCGGCTTATCGGAGACGCACAGCAGCGTGCCGTACGGAACGCGGAAGCGATAGCCCTGTGCGGCGATGGTGGCGCTCTCCATATCGATCGCCACCGCGCGGCTCAGGTTGAAGCGCAGCGCCGATGCGGAGTAACGCAGCTCCCAGTTGCGGTCATCCGTCGTGACGACCGTACCGGTGCGCAGCCGCTGCTTAACTTCTTCTCCCGGCATGCCGCTGACCTCTTTGGTGGCGTCGTACAGCGCACGCTGCACTTCGGCGATGCTCGGGATTGGAATATCCGGCGGCAGCACCGCATCAAGCACGTGGTCATCGCGCAGATAGGCGTGGGCGAGCACGTAGTCGCCAATCAGCTGGCTTTCACGCAGGCCGCCGCAGTGACCAATCATCAGCCACACGTCCGGGCGCAGTACCGCCAGATGGTCGCAGATGGTTTTGGCGTTTGACGGGCCGACGCCGATGTTGATCAGCGTAATGCCCTGACCGTCGGCGGTAATCAGGTGCCAGGCGGGCATCTGGTGTTTTTTCCACGCCAGATCGGAGATAGCCTGCTCGGGCGCTTCGGTCTCCGCGGTGATCCAGATCCCGCCCGCGCAGGAGAGCGCGATATACGGGCTTTCGGGGTCGAGGATCTGGCTGCAGCCCCAGCGGACAAATTCGTCAACGTAGCGGGTGTAGTTGGTAAAGAGCACGAACGGCTGGAAATGTTCGACTGGTGTACCTGTGTAGTGGCGCAGGCGCGCCAGGGAGAAATCGACCCGGCGGGCGTCAAAGTGCGACAGAGGAGAAAATTCGGCCGGGTGATAAATCCCGTCTGCCGTCTCATCGCCAATCTGCGAAAGCTCGGTGGTCGGGAAGTGGCGGGTCAGCCCCGCGCTCATGGAGCGGTCAAGGGTTAACGCCGAACCGTCAATCACGTACGGATAAGGGATCTCATGCTGCGAGGGCTCAACGGAAATGTGCGCGCCGTAATCCTGGTACAACAGCGTAAGCTGTTCTTCAAGATACGGGCGGAAAAGTGCAGGGCGGGTGACGGTGGTGCTGTAGCAGCCGGAGTGGGTAAAACGGGCGTAGGCGCGGGTTTTGGGATTACTGCTGGCGCTGCCGTCCCAGGTCACAGAGAGCGATGGATAAACAAAAAGGCCCTCGGTTCTGGCCTTTTGGTCGGGGAGTTTCCCTGTTTCGATATATTCGCTAATGGCGCTGCGCAGCGCGTTGACGGACTGTTCATACAGCGCGTCGAGTTTTTCCAGCGCCTGAGCCGGGGTCAGGCTGGAGCCCTTATTATTCATCTCTGTCTCCTTGTTCCACAGGTGTGCGACTCTACCCGATAGTATGTCACACGCCCGTGAAACAAAAGGGAGATCAGCGGTGGCTCGTCTCTTTCATCAGCAGCGCCGTTGCCGCCGACAGCAGGCAACCGGCCAGAAGATAAATCGCCACGCTGTGCCAGTTGCCGCCGGAGAAGGTCACCAGCGCAGCGGCAATAAACGGCGTAAACCCGCCGCCAACCACGCTTGCGACCTGGTAGCCCACGCCCGCGCCGCTGTATCGGTAGCTGGCGCCGAACAGCTCGGTAAACATCGGCTGCTGCACGCAGACCACCATATCGTGAGCGATGTTCGCGAGCATGATGGCAAAGAAAACAATCCAGAAAACAGACTGCGCCTCCAGCGCCATAAAGAACGGCCAGGCGCTGAGGGTCCCAATCAGCGCCCCGGTGATGTAAACGCGACGGCGGCCAAACCGGTCCGCCAGCCAGGCGAAGCAGGGGATGGTCAGACAGCTGATCCCGCCGACCAGCAGGCCAATATTCAGGAACAGTTCGCGCGGCAGGCCGAGATTCTGCGTCGAGTAGTTCAGGGCAAAGGCGGTGACGATATACATCGTCAGCAGCTCGCACAGGCGCAGGGCGATAATTTTCAGAAAAGCGCCAGGGTGCCGGACAAGGGCTTCCATGACAGGAAGTCTTCTGTTAGCAGCCGGTTTTTCCTGCTGCTTTTCGAACTCTGCCGACTCCTCCATTCCGTTACGGATCCAAAGCGCGGCAATGACCAGCACGATGCTGAAGATGAACGGAATGCGCCAGCCCCAGCTCAGGAACTGCTCGTCGGTGGTGAGCTGGCTGATGAGCGATACCAGCCCTGTGGAAAGCAACAGCCCTACGCCGTACCCCACCTGCACGCCGCTGCTGTAAAACGCTTTCTTATTTTTTGGCGCGCTCTCAACGGATAGCAGCGCCGCGCCGCCCCATTCGCCGCCAACGGCAAAGCCCTGAATGGCGCGTAATGTCACCAGCAGCACCGGTGCCCACCAGCCAATGGCGGAAAACGACGGGAGAATGCCAATCAGCGCGGTGGCGATCCCCATCATCCAGACGGTGAGCATCAGCATGCGCTTGCGGCCGAGACGGTCGCCGAAGTGGCCGAAGATCACACCCCCCAGCGGGCGAAACAGAAAGCCAACGCCGAAGGTGGCAAACGCGGCGAGCGTGCCCATCGCAGGGCTGACCTGGGGGAAGAATTCGCGATTAAACACCAGCGCGGCGGTAATGCCATAAAGCAGAAAATCATACCAGTCGACGACGGCACCCGCGAAGCTGCCGAGTGCGGCGCGGCGGGCACGATTGAGCGAAGGGGTCTCCTCGTTGGGACGATCGGAGATGAGGGTGGAGTCCATAGTTGTCCTGTCCGTACTAATTTTTAATTATTGGTATAAGAAAAGGTCACTCACATTGCGCCGTCATATAAACGGAACCTATGAGACTACCGCGACAAAACGCCTGAGAAAACGTTTTTATCTTTCCTGAAGGTGCTGAATAAATAAATTTCATCTTCGCCTGCAGCGAGATAATTGTGTCTTCTGGCTCCGTTAAAGGCTGAATGGTTTACAGTAATAGTGACCGCGCGTGAGTTAAGCTGAGGGAATAACGATGCAACGCACCTTTTCGGCATTCTGGATGATTCTGTTTTTATTCGTCGCACCGCTTCATGCGGAGCCCAACGTCTATGGTGAACAGCGTATCAGCGGCTGGTGGAACGCGCTCACTGACGATATTTCGCAAACCTGGGAGCAGCCTCAACGTTACGATCTGTACCTGCCGTTTCTGAGCTGGCACGCTCGCTTTATGTACGACAAAGAAAAAACCGATAAGTACAACGAAATGCCGTGGGGCGGTGGCCTGGGCGTTTCCCGCTATAACGAAGAGGGCAACTGGAGCGCGCTTTTCGCGATGATGTTCAAGGACTCGCACAACGAATGGCAGCCCGCGATGGGCTATGGCTGGGAGAAGGGCTGGTATCTGGATAATGCCAAAGATTTCCGCCTTGGGCTCGGTGCTGCAGCGGGCATCACGGCGCGAGATGATTTTGCAAACTATGTCCCGCTACCGTTCATTTTCCCGCTGTTCTCTGCTGGCTACAAGCGCGTTACCGTCCAGTTCACCTATATTCCTGGAACCTATAACAACGGCAACGTGCTTTTTGCCTGGCTGCGCTTAGGCTTTTAAAGGGTGATCACCTTTTTTGCCACGGCGTTAGACAATACCAGCATGGAAAAGAGAACAGAGGTGACGAACGTAAGCACAATCAGCGTCAGCTTCATTCCGAGAGAGGTCACCGGTATCAGCGCCGTCAGCAGATGAAACACCGAGTAGTGCACAATATATACGCCGGTCATCGTTTTGCTGATGGCGGCCAGAATGGACTCCTTGAATTCAGCATTGCGGCGAAAGCGCACGCCGTTCGCCGCAATCACCAGGGCAATAATAAGGATGTAGATCTGCGAGCCGGTGAGAATAAAGGCGTTTCTGTCGGCCTTAAACAGGGCAAAAAAGAAGTGGCGCTCGTAAAACCAGGTGAAGAGATAGATAAACGGGATGGCGATAACCGCCGTCCTGACTACATTTTTGCGGCTTATCCACTCGGCGATTTTAGGGTCGCAGAAAAGTTGCCCCGTCAGATAAAACAGCAGCCACGTCCACAGCCGATACTGCGGTGAAAGAGAAAGGACGTGCGTTTCAGGATAAAGCGCCGATAGCAGATCGTAGCCGTAAGAAAAGAACAGCAGGGCAGCAATTACGCCGCTGAACAGCGCTCTTCGCTGGCTAAGCCACTCAACCACCGGGTGGAAGGTGTAAATTACGACAAAGGCGAACACGAACCAGGGCTGGATTAAATACCCGCGCTGATAAGGTTCCCACAGGTAGTAGATCGTTATCCAGAACAGAAAAACAATCACCAGACTTTTAATTTTACCCAGCTGCCAGCGCGTGCCGTGCCGCGATTGTCCGTCGAGATAGCCCGACACCACAAAAAACAGCGGTGTGGCAATCGTCGAGATAAAGGTTAAAAACCCGAGGATCCAGTGATAGTCATAATCATAATGATCCCAGGTATTGTAGATGGTAAAGAAGGTCACCGCCGTCATACAGCCCAGCGTCTTGATAATGTTCAGCCCTGTCGCATTCATTGTTGTTTGGCTTCGTCCTTACGATGGAAACACGCGTAGATCACGGGGAGTACCAGCAGCGTCAGGATTGTAGCAAACCCCAGTCCAAACATAATCACAACGGCCATGCTCTGGAAGAAAACATCCAGCAGCAGCGGAGCCAGGCCAAGTACGGTAGTGAACGCGGTGAGCAGGATAGGGCGCAGGCGCGAGGTGGCGGCATAAACGATCGCGCTGTGCTGATCCTTTTGCATTTTCTGCTGTTCAATCTCTTCCACCAGCACGATGCCGTTGCGGATGAGCATTCCGCTCAGGCTCAGCAGACCTATCAGCGCCATAAAGCCAAAGGGAATGCCGGTAATTAAAAATCCTGGCGTGACGCCAATCAGCGCCAGCGGTACGGTCAGCCAGATTGCGACGGCATTTTTTACAGAGCTGAACATCAGCACCGTAATGACAAACATCACCAGATACCCGAGAGGCAGCGTAGTGAATAGCCCTTGCTGCGCTTCGCTGGAGTTTTCCGCATCGCCTCCCCACTCGATGCTGTAGCCGTGTGGCAGGGGAAGGGCATCCACTTGCGGCTTGACGCGGGCGAGAATATCGCCGGAGGTTTGCTGGCTCAGCGGGTCCGGGTCCGTCTGAACCGTCAGTACCCGCGAGCGGTCGCGTCGAAGGATGAGCGGATCTTCCCACTCCAGCGAGAAGCTGCTGACGACGTTACTCAGCGGGATATACTGCTGCCGCGCCTGGCTCCACACCAGCACGTTGTTCAGGTGACTGGCATCCAGCCTTTCACTTTCCGGGGGCCTCACCACCACGGGCAGCAGGTCGCTGCCTTCCCGATACAACCCCGCCCGGCTGCCGGAGAAATTCATTTCCAGCGCGTTGTCGACGTCCTGCTTATCCACGCCAAGCTCGCGTCCCAGCGCGGCGACGTACTGCGGACGGATCACCTTGCTGCGGTTTTGCCAGTCGTTTCGGACGCTCCCCGTGGCCGGGTCGCGCGCCAGAATATCGTCCACCTGGCTGGCAATCAGGCGCAGCCTGTCAGGATCCGGGCCTTTAATACGCACTTCAATGGCGCTGTCGCCGGAGGGTCCAAACATCACCCGCTTCGTGCTGGCGTTGACCTGCGGGTAGTTTCGCGCGATGTACTCATCCACGTAGCGCGTCAGAGCGGCGATGTTGCGCTGGTCATCCATGCGCACCATGATCTGCGCGTAGTTGCTGTACTGCCGCTGTCCGCTGTAGGTCAGAATAAAGCGCATGCTCCCCTGACCGATGGTAGAGACGGTGGTTTCCACGCCGGGCTGGCCCGTGATGGTTTTCTCAATATCGCCGGTCATTTTCTCGGTCCATTTGATATCGGTCCCGTAGGGTAACCACAGGTCGACAAAGAAAATCGGCGTATTGGACGACGGGAAAAAGTTTTGCCGCACCGCGCCAAACCCCCAGACAGACGCGGCCAGCAGGGCGGCCATCACTACCAGCGTCGGTGCCTTATGGTGCAGCAGCGTGTTAAGCAGGCGCTGGTAGAGGCGGTAGAGACGTTTGTCGTAAGGATCTGACTCGTCGGCGTTGTCCGGCGCGCTGTCGTTTTTAAACAACCACCACTTAATCAGCACCGGGGTGAGGGTGAGCGCCGAGAACCAGCTCAGCATCAGGGAAATCAGCAGCACCTGGAAAAGGGATTTACAGTATTCCCCGGTGGAATCCTGCGACAGCCCGATAGGCGCAAACGCAAGGATGGCGATCACCGTCGCCCCCAGCAGCGGCAGGGCGGAGCGGCGGATGATATTATTAACGGCGGTTAACAGCGGTGAGCCCTGCTGCCGGGCAATCAACACCCCTTCGACAATCACGATGGCGTTATCCACCAGCATGCTGAGGGCAATAATCAGCGCCCCGAGCGAGATCCGCTGCAGCTCAATGCCACACAGATACATAATCAGCAGCGTACCCAGCACGTTAAGGGCCAGAGAAACCGCGATGATTATCCCGCTGCGCACCCCCATAAAGATCAGCAGCACGCCGATGACGATCGCCAGCGCCATCAGGAAGTTAATAATAAAACCGTTAACAGAGTGGCCCACTTCGGCTGCCTGATCGTAAAACAGGTCTATCTGTATGCCTGCCGGTTTTTCCGCCGACATCTGGTTTAGCTTCGCCTCCAGCGCGTGGCCCACGTCGATCACATTCACGCCGGGAATAAACGAGACGCCCATGGTGACGGCATTTTTACCGTTGGCATGGTAGATACTGGCCGGCGATTCGTTTAGCCCGCGCGACAGCGTGGCGACGTCCCGCAGACGCGTCGCCGCCCCGGTGCCGGAAGGCGTGATGATGAGATCAGCCAGTTCATCAAGATTCTCGAATTCACCGGTCGGGTGCAGACGAATGGATTCGCTGCCGGAGGTGATTTCTCCGGCGCTGGAAACGACGTTAAGTCTGCTGAGCAGAGCGGAAAGCTGGTTCAGCGTAATGCCGCGCGCGGCCATTTTGGTCAGAGAGATATCGATGTTGACCTGCTGGCTAATGGCCCCGCCGATGGCGACCTTCGCAACCCCGGGAACCAGAATTAACTCGCGGCGCAGCTGTTCCGCATATCTCACCAGTTCAGGATTACTGAATTCATCCCCGGAAATGGCGAAGAAGAAGCCGAATACGTCGCCGAAATCGTCATTTACAAAGGGCGTGACGACGCCGGGCGGGAACTGACGCGAGGCGTCGCCCACGCGACGGCGCAGTTCATCCCAAATCTGCGGCAGTTCGTTCGAGTGATAGCGTGACGCGATGTTAACGGTGATTTGCGACAGACCGTTTGAAGAGATAGAGCTCACGTTGTCCAGATAAGGCAGCTGCTGAAGGGCATTCTCCAGCGGAAGCGTCACCTCTTCTTCAACCTGCTGAGCGGATGCGCCGGGGTAGTGGGTGGCCACCACTGCGGTTTTGATGGTAAAGGCGGGATCTTCCAGCCTGCCGATATTTAACAGGGCGAAAATACCCCCGATGCCCAGCAGCAGAATCGTTAGCCAGACGCGAACGGGGTTATTAATAAATTGACGAGAAATATCCATTACAGTCCCCGTTCACGCGTCCAGATACGCACCGGCTGGTTAGCATGGAGTTCCCCAACGCCTGCGGCAACCACGCGTTCGCCCGCTTTAAGTCCGCTGACGATCGTTACGCCTTCGCTACTCACTTGACCTACGCTGACCTTGCGGTCTTCAAGATGGAGCGCGTCGCCTTCTCCTGCCACGACCCAGACGTGCGGCTCATTGCGCGGGCTGTTGTCCGGGTTAAAGACGGCCTCAACCGGTACGACCAGCGCCTGAGCGCCTGCGCCAGCAGGGAGGTTGGTTAAATTGATGGTCACCGTACCGCTTACGCCACCGACGGCGGGAAAATCATCTGGTCGCGGCATGGTCAGTATCACCTGCCAGGTCAGGGTATTGCTGTCGCTGCTGCCCGAGTGCTCTTTGTAGACGGCGGTAAATTCCCGATCCGGAATGGCGTTAATTCTCACCACGGGGCGATACTGCGCGTTGCGAATATCAAAGGTCTTAAACAGGTTCTCAGGAATACTAAACACAACGTCCAGCAGGTCGGTGCGGGTTAACGTCGCGATGGGCTGACCGGCTGACACCACCTGATGGTTTCGGACATGTACGCTGGCCACCGTCCCGCTGAAGGGGGCGACGAGCGTCATCTGATTCAGCTCTTCTCGGGCAATTTGTAGCGCCGCATTCGCCGAATCGCGGTTCGCGCGCTGCACGTCCATTTCTGCTTTCGAAATCGCCTGGCGGCCCGCCAGCGTCTGGAAGCGATCGAATTGCCTCTGGGCCAGCGTCGCCGCCGTTTGTCTGTCATTAACCCGTTGCTGGGCTTCACGGGCATTCAATCTTGCAAGCTGTTGACCCTGCTTGATGACTGCGCCCTGACGCACATCGAGCGCTTCAATTTGGCCTGCGCGCTTGAAGGAAAGGTCTGTGGCATCGCCCGATTCAATGCGGGCGGGGAAAACGCGCTGCTGGGCGTGACCGGGAACCGTCACCTCCGCCACTTTTACCATCCTGGGCAGGGGGGATGCTTGCTTGGGTTTCGGGTCGCACGCCGTGAGCGTTAACAAAACGAACGGTAAAAGAGAGAGGTAGCGGTTCACTGTATTCCCCTAATAAATAACTGTTTTATTTATTCCATAACCTGGACAGGGGTGACACTATTCAGCCAGAACAGTGACGACCATATAGGTAAATAAACCAATCGCCGTGCTGGCGATAATAGCAAGCGCGATAAACATACCCAGGCGGATCAGGCTTAAACCATACATAAATTCCTCCATGAGCCGGAAGCGGTGGCTGACTATGAGCATAGTCTGCGAAAAGATAAATGTTAAATAACCATTATCAGTGGGCAAGCGCTAAACCTGATATTCCTGTGCTACGTTTAATATCATCCATCTCTTTTTACCGTAACTGGCATTAAGGGCAAACCCCTGCATTTAATGCGTTTTTTTGCTTCATTCACTCTCGTGTTGGTTATAAAAAGGATGCTCGATATGTATAAAAACATTCTCGTTCCGGTGGATGTCTACGAGACAAGCCTGGCGGATAAAGCGTTGCAGCATGCACAGTTTCTGGCGCAAAGCGCATCGGGTGACATTCATTTACTGCACGTCATGCCCAAATTTTCAGCCGAACTGACGCGCGGTTTTATTTCAGATGCGCGCAAGATGGATGAATATATGATTAATAATTCGAAAGAAAAACTGTCTGACCTGGTCAAAAAATTGAATCTGCCGGAAGATCGTGTTCATCTCCATGTTCGTAGCGGAAATGTTCGTGATGAGGTTATTAAGCTGGCGGATGAACTTGCTGCTGGCGCGATTATTGTCGGCTCTCGAAATCCCAATATTCAAACCCATTTGTTAGGTTCGGAGGCGGCAAGTATTGTCCGTTACGCCCATGTTCCTGTTTTCGTTATTCGTTAATTACATGAAAGCAAGGTGATTTCTGAATAGAACCTGAGGAAGGAACGATGAAAACAGGAAAACCTGAACGTCCGTATTATCAACAAACCGTTGACGAAACCCTGTCGAATATCCACTCCACTCTGGAAGGACTTAGCGGCACTGAGGCATCAGCCCGACTTCAGCAGCATGGTGAGAATGCGTTGCCGCAAAAAAAGGGCAAACCCGCCTGGCTGCGCTTCCTGGCGCATTTTAACGATGTATTAATTTACGTTCTGCTGGTGGCCGCGTTGCTTAAGCTCTTTATGGGCCACTGGGTAGACATGTTTGTGATCCTTGGGGTTGCCATCATTAACGCGCTGATTGGCCATATCCAGGAGAGCAATGCTGAAAAATCGCTGCAGAGCATTCGCAATATGCTCTCCAGAGAAGCCGTGGTGGTACGACAGGGGAACCATGAAACGATCCCCACCACGGCGCTGGTGCCGGGAGATATCGTGGTGATCCGTGCCGGGGATCGTATCCCTGCGGACCTGCGCGTGATTGAAGCGCATAACCTTCGCGTGGAGGAGGCCATCCTGACCGGCGAATCCACCGTTGTTGAGAAAAACAGCGATGCGTTAAGCGGGGAACTGCCGTTAGGTGACCGGTATAATCTGCTCTACTCAGGCACCACCGTTAGCTCCGGCGGCGGTAAAGGCGTGGTGGTGGCAACCGGGGGCGAGACCGAGCTTGGCCACATCAATCAGATGATGTCCGACATTGAAAAGCACCACACGCCGCTGATGGTGCAGATGGATAAGCTCGGTAAAACCATCTTTATTACTATCCTGGTCATGATGGTGGCGCTGTTCGTCTTTAGCCTCCTGTTCCGGGATATGCCGGTTTCTGAACTGGTGCTGTCGCTTATCAGCCTCGCCGTTGCCGCCGTGCCGGAAGGCCTGCCGGCCATCATCTCCATCATCCTTTCGCTTGGCGTACAGGCCATGGCGCGCCGCAAGGCCATTATTCGCAAGCTGCCTACGGTGGAAACGCTGGGCGCAATGACGGTCATCTGCTCGGATAAAACCGGCACCCTGACGATGAATGAAATGACGGTCAAAGCGGTGATTACCGCTGACACGACCTATCGCGTGGAGGGCGACAGCTACGAACCGGTGGGGAATATTCACCCCGTAGATGACCCGACGCCCGTCAGCGTGACGCAGGGTTCCCTGCTGGAACGCTACCTGCGAACAATCGACCTCTGCAATGACAGCCAACTGATCAAAGACGAGCAGGGGCTGTGGAAAATCACCGGCGGTCCGACCGAGGGCGCGCTGAAGGTGCTGGCGGCGAAAATTCCGCTTCCACCGCTTGATACCGAAATGCGCAGCAAAATCCCGTTTGATTCGCAGTATAAATACATGTCCACCCTGTACCGGCTGGGCGAAGAAGAGGCGATTTTAATCACCGGCGCGCCGGACGTCCTGTTCCGCCTCTGCCAGTACCAGCAGACGAATGACGGACTGCAGCCTTTCGATCAGCCTTACTGGGAAGGAAAGATTGAAGAGTATGCCCGGGAAGGGTTGCGTATGGTGGCTGCGGCCTGGAAACCTGCCCGCGAGGGACAGCGCGAGCTGGATCACCCGGACCTCCATGATGGCGTAATCCTGCTGGGTATTGCAGGGATGATGGATCCGCCGCGTCCGGAGGCCATAACCGCGATTGCCGACTGTCTGCAGGCCGGGATCCGCGTGAAAATGATCACCGGCGACCACCCGCAAACGGCCATGAGCATTGGGCAAATGTTGGGGATTGGTAACGCCGCAAGCGCTATCACCGGACGCGAGCTGGAGGCGATGGACGATCGTCAGCTGAGCGACGCCGCGCAGCAGTACGATATTTTCGCCCGAACCAGCCCGGAGGATAAATTCCGCCTCGTGCAGGCCCTGCAAAGTAAACAGGAAGTGGTGGGCATGACCGGGGATGGCGTAAATGACGCCCCGGCGCTCAAGCGTGCAGATGTGGGTATCGCTATGGGGATTAAGGGGACGGAAGTCACCAAGGAGGCCGCCGACATGGTGTTAACGGATGACAACTTTGCCACCATTGCCAGTGCGGTGCACGAGGGTCGTCGGGTTTACGATAACCTGAAAAAAACGATTCTGTTCGTTATCCCGAGCAACATCGCGCAGGCCCTGCTGATCATCATCGCGCTGCTGGCGGGAAACCTGATCCCGCTGACCCCGGTCCTGATCCTGTGGATGAACATGGCGACGTCGGCAACGCTGTCGTTTGGCCTGGCGTTTGAAGCGGGTGAGAAGGACATCATGAACCGCCCACCGCGTAAGGCGAATCTGCATGTGATGGATGGCTATGCCATCTGGCGCGTGGTGTTTGTCGGTCTGATGATTGCCATTAGCGCCTTCGTGCTGGAAGCGTGGCTACAGCCGCGCGGCTATTCGGCGGAATTTATCCGCACCGTGCTGCTGCAAACCCTGGTGACCGCGCAGTGGTTCTACATGCTTAACTGCCGCGTTAATGATGGCTTTTCGCTGAGCAAAGGCCTGCTGGCGAATAAAGGGATTTGGATCGTGAGCGGCGTACTGCTGGCGCTACAGCTTCTTATCATTTACGCACCGTTCATGCAGATGCTGTTTGGCACCGAAGCGCTGCCGTTCCGCTACTGGGTCATCACCTTGCTGATTGGTTTTGTGATGTTCCTTATTGTCGAGGCGGAGAAAGTGCTGACGCGCAGGTGGCGCAAAACCGAAGCGTAATAGCGTAAACTGAGAAAGCCTGCCTGAGCCCGGGCTTTCTCTTTTTTGAGCACAGGAAATTATGATGCGACTTACCTGGTTCGTCCTTGCGCTGTGTGCCGCTATACCCGGCGCGTTTGCCGTAACCTATACCCTACCGCCGGAAGGCAGTCGTCTGGTGGGAACCCCGATTATCATCACCGTTCCTGAAGGTAACACGCTGCCTCTGGAAGCCTTTGCCGCGCAGTACGGGCAGGGGCTGAGCAATCTGCTGGAAGCGAACCCGGGCGTAGATCCTTTTTTGCCTAAATCCGGCACCCGGCTGACGATCCCTCAGCAGCTGATTTTGCCCGACACCGTCCGCGAGGGCATTATCGTGAATGCTGCGGAAATGCGTCTCTACTATTATCCGCCTGGCGGTAATACCGTTGAAGTTCTGCCCATCGGCATCGGTCAGGCCGGACGCGAAACTCCGCGTAACTGGGTGACGGCCGTTGAGCGTAAGCAGGAGGGACCAACCTGGTCTCCGACGCCGAACACGCGTCGTGCCTATGCGGCAGAAGGGAAAACGCTTCCGGCATTCGTACCCGCCGGGCCGGATAACCCGATGGGCCTGTATGCGATTTATATTGGCAGGCTGTATGCCATTCACGGCACAAACTCGAATTTCGGCATCGGGCTGCGGGTGAGCCAGGGCTGTATCCGTCTGCGCAATAACGACATCAAATACCTTTTCGATAACGTTCCCGTAGGAACCCGCGTGCAGCTTATCGACAGGCCGGTTAAAGTCACCACCGAGCCGGACGGCAGCCGCTGGGTGGAAGTTCACGAGCCATTATCACGCAACCGCGCGGAATTTGAATCGACCCGGAAAGTGCCGCTGCCCATCTCCGCCGCGCAGCGGACGCAGCTGATAAACGAGGGGGCAGGAGCCGAACTGGAACGGCGGTCCGGGATGCCGGTGAAGTTCGGCATGTAAAGGCATAGTGCGGGCTGGTGCCCTCACCCCAACCCTCTTCCACGGGAGAGGGAGCACACACTAAAAACGGCAACTCGGTTGCCGTTTTGCATTTAACTTGCGCAGAAAAGCAAAAAGCCTGCTTTAAAAGCAGGCTTTTCAAATTTGGCTCCTCTGACTGGACTCGAACCAGTGACATACGGATTAACAGTCCGCCGTTCTACCGACTGAA
>NZ_JAWNEI010000022.1:0-38914 GCF_034107425.1 Enterobacter sp. 148H3
GCGCTTACCCGGCCTACAAAAGAGAGCGGTCCGTAGGCCCGGTAAGCGCAGCGCCACCGGGCATTAACGTGGCTGAGGATTAACCGATCTGCCCATTCCCCAAATGCTTCACGCGACGCTTCACCTCTTCCTGCTTCCCGGCGTTAAACGGACGCGCGTCCGGGCTACCGAGATAGCCGCACACGCGACGGGTCACGGATACGCGGGCCGCATCGTGGTTGCCGCATTTCGGGCAGGTGAAGCCTTTACTGGTACATTCAAACTCACCGGTAAAGCCGCATTCGTAGCATTCGTCGATGGGCGTGTTGGTCCCGTAATACGGCACGTGCTGGTAGCTGTAATCCCACACGTCCTCCAGCGCCTTCAGGTTGTGCTGAATGTTCGGGTACTCGCCGTAGCAGATGAAGCCGCCGCTGGCGATCGGCGGATACACCGCTTCGAAGTCGATCTTGTCGTACGGGTTGACCTTCTTCTCGACGTCGAGGTGGAAGCTGTTGGTGTAGTACCCTTTGTCGGTCACGCCTTCCACAATCCCGAATTCGGCGGTGTCCAGACGGCAGAAGCGGTCGCACAGGTTCTCACTCGGCGTGCTGTAGAGGCTAAACCCGTAGCCAGTTTCCTCTTTCCACTGGTCTACCGCGTCGCGCAGGCGCTGAACGATGGCGATCCCTTTTTCGCGCAGGGCTTCGCTGTCGTACATGTGCGTGTCGCCAAACAGCGCGTTGATGGTTTCGTGAATGCCGATGTAGCCCAGCGAAATGGACGCGCGACCGTTTTTGAAGATCTCTGATACTTCATCGTCCGCTTTCAGGCGTACGCCGCAGGCCCCTTCCATATAGAGGATCGGCGCGACGCGGGCTTTCACCCCTTCCAGACGGGCGATACGGGTCATCAGCGCCTTACGCGCCAGCTGCAGACGTTCATCCAGCAGTTTCCAGAACTCAGCTTCATTACCTTTTGCCTCCAGCGCGATGCGCGGCAGGTTGAGGCTGATGACGCCCAGGTTGTTGCGCCCGTCGTGGATCTGCTCGCCGTTTTCATCCTCGTACACGCCGAGGAAGCTGCGGCAGCCCATTGGCGTTTTAAACGAACCGGTAACTTTCACCACCTGATCGTAGTTCAGGATGTCCGGATACATGCGCTTGCTCGCGCACTCCAGCGCCAGCTGTTTGATGTCGTAATTCGGATCGCCAAACTTGTGGTTCAGGCCGTCGCGGATAGCGAACACCAGTTTCGGGAACACCGCCGTTTTGCGGTTTTTGCCGAGGCCAGAAATACGGTTGCGAAGGATCGACTGCTGGATCAGGCGTGATTCCCAGCTGGTGCCCAGGCCAAAACCGAAGGTCACAAACGGCGTCTGGCCGTTGGCGGTGTGCAGCGTGTTCACCTCATATTCCAGCGACTGGAAGGCATCGTAGCACTCTTTCTCGGTGCGGGAATGGGCGTAGCCGTCAGCGTCCGGGATCTGCCACTCTTCGGCCGTTTTACGGTGCTTGTTGAAGCTTGCCGTCACGAACGGGGCCAGCACTTCATCAATGCGGTTAATGGTGGTGCCGCCATAAATATGGCTGGCGACCTGGGCGATGATCTGCGCCGTGACCGCGGTGGCGGTGGAGATGGATTTTGGCGGTTCAATCTCTGCGTTACCCATTTTAAAACCGTGGGTCAGCATCCCTTTCAGGTCGATCAGCATGCAGTTGAACATCGGGAAGAACGGCGAATAGTCGAGATCGTGGTAGTGAATTTCGCCGCGCTCGTGCGCAGAGACTACGTCGCGCGGCAGCAGATGCTGACGGGCATAGTGTTTGGCGACGATGCCGGCCAGCAGGTCGCGCTGGGTCGGGATCACTTTACTGTCTTTGTTGGCGTTTTCATTGAGCAGGGCAGAGTTGGTCTGCTCTACCAGACCACGGATCTCCTGGTTCAGACGCCCGCGCTTCTCACGCTGCACGTCACGATCGTGGCGGTACTCAATGTAGGCGCGCGCCAGCTGCTTGTAAGGCCCCGCCATCAGCTGGTTTTCAACCGCGGTCTGGATCTCATTGATATCGACCTGGCTGCGTTCGTTCATCTGGCTGCTAACGACTTCTGCGACGGTGGCGCAGTAATCTGCGTCATCGACTCCCGCTGCTTTAGCTGCACGCAGAATAGCTTCCTGGATGCGCTCTGATTTAAACGGCACTTTACAGCCATCACGTTTCATCACATGCGGTGTCATGATCACTCCATTTTTTGAAAACAGGTTATCCACAGAGGTGGAGAAGTCTTCTCCGGGCGTATTCCCCGCCAGGCCAAAGACTTCCCGCGTTCCCAGCTCGTGTTATCCACAATTCCGGCCAGCGTAAGCGCCGTCTTGTTGTTGGAATAGTAGACGATAAATACAAGATGTTGGGTTGGCGTGCATTTTAAGTGCTACATATAGTGATTTGCATCAAACATGTTTGCGATTTATTTGATGCAGAACAAAGTAAAAAAACGAGAGTACAAACGACGGGCGCTTCAGCGATTGTAAAGGCGCGAGAGAAAAATCTGATTAATTACTCAACAAAAACAGTTAAGTAAGCCGGGTGCTGAGCCGCACCCGGCAGGGAATGCTACTGCGGCAACCACCAGACGGCTTCAAACGGACGCAGCGACGTCGTTTGCGGTGTCGGGTAGTTACTCATCAGCACCTGCAACTTACCGCTGAGAAGGTCTGTCTGCCATTCCTGAGGCGTATTACTCAGGTTTGCCGCAACAATCAAGGTCTGTCCCTGCCACTGGCGGCGATAGCACCACAGAGAAGGATGCTCCGGCAGGAGATCTTCATAATCTCCCCAGGTCAGCACCGGCAGGGTTTTGCGCAGGCCGATCAGCGACTGATAGGTATAGAAGACGGAATCCGCATCGTCGAGCGCCGAGCGGGCGTTCACGGTTTCGTAATTATCGCAGACGCCAATCCACGGTTCGCCCTCGCTAAAGCCCGCGTTGTGCGACGCGTCCCACTGCATTGGCGTGCGGCCATTATCCCGGGACTTACTCGCCAGAATCGCCAGTAATTCATCCGGATCGCGGCCGTTGGCGCGCAGTTCCGCGAACATGTTCAGGCTTTCCACGTCGCGGTAATCGGTGATGCGGCTGAAGTGCGGGTTGGTCATCCCCAGCTCCTCGCCCTGATAAATATACGGCGTGCCCTGCATGCCGTGCAGTACCATGCCGAGCATCTTCGCGGCGTGAACCCGGTATTCCCCTTCGTCGCCAAAGCGCGACACAATGCGCGGCTGATCGTGGTTACACCAGAACAGCGCGTTCCAGGCTTTGTTGTGCATCCCCTGCTGCCAGTGGCGGAAGAGGGTTTTGAGCGCCACGAAGTCTGGCTTCGCCAGCGTCCACTTTTCGCCGCCCGGGTAGTCCACCTTCAGGTGGTGGAAGTTAAAGGTCATCGACAGCTCGCGCCCGTCGAGCGACGCGTACTGCTGGCAGTTTTCCAGCGAGGTCGAGGACATCTCGCCCACCGTCATCAGGTTGCGCGGGGTGAAGACGTCGCGGCTCATTTCCTGCAGATATTCGTGGATGCGCGGCCCGTCCGTGTAGAAGCGGCGACCGTCGCCTGTGTTGTCGTCAGGGAAATCCTGATCTTTCGAAATCAGGTTAATGACGTCGAGGCGCAAGCCGTCCACGCCGCGATCGGCCCAGAATTCGCACACCTTTTTCAGCTCGGCGCGCACCGCCGGGTTTTCCCAGTTGAGATCGGCCTGCTCCGGTGCGAAAAGGTGCAGGTAATACTGCTCGCTCTCCGCGTGCCAGCGCCAGGCGTTGCCGCCAAACTTGGAGCGCCAGTTATTGGGCAACTGCTCCGGCGTGCCGTCTCGCCAGATGTAGAACTGGCGGTACGGGCTCGCTTTGTTCAGCGATTCGCGGAACCAGGCGTGCTGCGTGGAAGTGTGGTTAAACACCATGTCCAGCACGATGCGAATGCCGCGCGCGTGCGCCTCAGCGACCAGCTCGTCGAAATCATCCAGCGTGCCGTAGGCCGGGTCGATGGCGGTGTAGTTTGCCACGTCGTAGCCGTTGTCCACCTGCGGGGAGATATAAAACGGCGTCAGCCAGATGGCGTCGATGCCGAGGGTTTTCAGGTAGTCCAGACGCTGCGTCACGCCGCGCAGATCGCCGGTGCCGCTGCCGGTGGTATCCTGGAAACTCTTGGGGTAAATCTGGTAGATAACGCCGTTTTGCCACCAGTGAGGAAGGATATTCATAGTGTGTTCCTGCAAATGCGAAGGGGCGCAACTGCGCCCCGAAAGAGAGAGTTAAACAATCTGCAGCGAGCCCTGACGGAACTTACGCTGGTAAACCACGGTGGTCAGCGCCATTGGGACGATAATGGCGATGGCCATTGCCAGGGCGAACACCTGCCAGTAAGCGGGCTGGATGGAGAGGATGCCCGGCAGGCCGCCGACGCCAATCCCGTTTGCCATTACGCCGTTCAGTCCGCACACCAGGCCAGCCAGACCGGAACCGATCATCGCGCAGAGCATCGGGAAGCGGTATTTCAGGTTGATACCGTACATCGCCGGTTCGGTGACGCCGAGGTAGGCGGAGATGGCCGCCGGAACGGAGATCTCGCGTTCGTTGTGCTTGCGGCTGACGATAATGATGCCGGTCACCGCTGACGCCTGAGCAATGTTAGACAGGGCGATAATCGGCCAGACCGGTGTGCCGCCGAGGCTCTGGATCATCTGCATATCAATGGCTAGCGTGGTCTGATGCACGCCGGTGATCACCAGCGGGGCGTACAGGAAGCCAAACAGCGCGGCGCCAATCGGGGCGAAGCTGCCGGTCATCAGGTGACGCACCGCGAAGGCCACGCCGTCGCCAATCATGCGGCCAAACGGACCGATAAAGGCGTGCGCCAGAAACACCGCCAGGATCAGCGAGCAGACCGGCACCACCACCAGATAGAGGTAATCCGGCACGATGCGTTTCAGGCGCGTTTCAATAAAGCCCAGCGCCAGACCCGCCAGCAGGGCCGGAATGACCTGAGCCTGATAGCCCACTTTGGCGATGGTAAACAGGCCGAAGTTCCACACCTCAGGCACCTGCTGACCAAGTAAGTAAGCGTTCATTAACTGTGGAGAAACCAGCGTGACGCCCAGCACGATTCCGAGAATCGGCGTGCCGCCCATTTTACGCACCGCAGACCAGCAAATCCCGACCGGCAGATAGAAGAAGATCGCCTCGCCAATCAGCCACAGGAAATCGTAAACGGTTTTCAGCGCCGGATACATCTGCGCCAGGGTTTTACCGTCGCTCATCGGCACATCGCCGATGACGTTACGGAAGCCTAAGATCAAGCCCCCACTGATCAGCGCGGGCAGCAGCGGGAAGAAAATTTCCGCGAAGTGGGAAATCAGCTGCTCGTGCCACTTCATATTCTGGCGCGCGGCCTTCTTCGCCTGCTCTTTATCGGCGGAGGAGTGCCCGGTTGTCGCCAGCAGAGCCTGATAGTAATCGCCCACTTCGGTACCAATAACGACCTGGAACTGCCCGGCGTTGGTGAAGCAGCCTTTGACCATGGAAAGTTCTTCAATGGCCTTCGGGTTGGCTTTGGCCGGATCGTTCAGCACGAAGCGCAGGCGGGTAATGCAATGGCTGACGGTGGCGATGTTTTCGCGGCCGCCGACCAGGACGATCAACCGATCGATATCTGCTTGTTTGACTTTACTCATCATGAAACCTCATGACAGATGGTGAGGGGGGTAATGACCTGAGCGCAAGCCTACTCCTTCAGCGTGGCGGCGAAAATGGGAACGTTCCCGAAATCGGGCGAAGATCACAATAATCTATTTTATGGGGATTACGAAAGGTGAGCGGGAATGACGATCTGACGCGGCTCAGCGCGCCCGTTTATCTGCTCGATCAGCTGCGCGGCGGCCTGTCTGCCGGATTCGGCGTAGCCCGGGTCGACGGTGATGATCTCCGGGTGCAGGAACTTCATCAGCGGCGTGCTGCCGACGCTCGCCACCTGCAGGTTATCGATACGCTGCTCCTGCAGATATTTGCTGGCACCCAGTGCAAGGGTATCCGTGGCGCACACCAGCGCGGTGGTCTGCGGCGTCAGTACGCTGGCGACCTGCTCGTAGCCCTGCTTCATGCCCAGACCCGGCAGGGAGGCCACGGCGGAAAGATTGTGCTTTTTGCAAAAGGCCAGGTAGGCCTCATGACGACGCTTGCCGGTGGTGACGTCCGCGTGCGGGACGCCGAGGAAGCTGATGTGGCGATGGCCTTCGTCAAACAGGCGCTGCATCAGGGTGATAATCGCGCCCTCGTCGTCATAGCAGACGGAGGCAAACCCGTGGGCATCGCGCGCCAGCAGCACCAGCGACGGCTGCCAGGGTTTTAGCATCTCGTCTTTGATGCCGGTAAAGCCGAACAGGACCACGCCGTCAATGTTGCGCCGCTGGAGCATGCCCAGATGCTCTTCCACCAGCTGTGGCGAGAACTGGCTCTCCATCATGATCGGATCATATCCCTGCTCGTAGAAGGCGGGCAGCATCGTCTGCACGGCGAGGTTTTCAGACAGAGAGTCCAGACGCGAGACAATGATGGCGACGACTTTGTCACTCTGCCCGCGCATGGCGCGCGCGGAGCGGGAAGGGGAAAAGCCGTGCTGATTCATAACCGCCTCGACGCGCTCGCGGGTGCGTTCGCTGACGCCGCTTTCGTTATTCAGCACGCGTGAGACGGTCGATTTCCCCACGCCGCTTAAACGCGCGATGTCTTTAATCGTAAGACGGTTCTGCATGCTGTATTCCCTGTAACAACGACGATGTAGTGAATTGAGCCTAATGCTATAGCGCGATTTCGCTATGGGCAAAGTCTGGTTTACGTTCGGTTTATTTGCAGGGGGGTATAATACCGCCCGAATCGTCATAAAGGGTATGCCTAAATCCCTGGACTGCGCGGCGACACCCTGTTTTTTACTTACCGGAGGCTTCATGGATCCCGATCCCACACCTCTCCTGAACGGGAGAATGCGTTCTTTCCGGTAAGCCAGCTTTTGCTGTCTCACCGGCGTGAGGCAGCAACGTCTTAAACGTTCCTGCTTGAAAAATTAAGTGCCTCTCAGGTACGGCTTTGCCACGCCTGAAGGAATTGCTGCATCCGCCCTGGCGGATGCGGAGGAATGACTATGTTTAAAAATATCACCCGGCAGCTGCAGGCCCTGCTGAGCCGCCACCTGCCACACCGTCTTGTTCAGCGCGACCCGCTGCCTAATGCCAAAAACATGGCGGGGGCGGCGATCCCCGCGTCCCTGACCGAACGCTGCCTGAACGTGGCGGCGATGGATGAAAACGAAGTCTGGCGGGCCTTTGGCGGACACCCGGAAGGGCTAAACGCGGCCGAAGTGGAAAAAATCCGCGCCGTGCACGGTGATAACCAGATCCCGGCGCAAAAGCCGTCTCCGTGGTGGGTGCACCTGTGGCTCTGCTACCGCAACCCGTTCAACCTGCTGCTGACCGTGCTCGGCCTCATCTCCTACGCGACGGAAGATCTGTTTGCCGCAGGCGTCATTGCCCTGATGGTCGGTATCTCCACGCTGCTGAACTTTATTCAGGAGGCGCGCTCCACCAAAGCGGTGGACGCCCTGAAGGCGATGGTCAGCAACACCGCGACCGTCTCGCGGGTGATTAACGATCTCGGCGAAAACGCCTGGGTGGAGCTGCCTATCGACCAGCTGGTGCCGGGGGATCTGGTGAAGCTGGCGGCGGGAGACATGATCCCGGCGGATTTACGCATCATCCAGGCGCGCGATCTTTTCGTCGCGCAGGCCTCCCTGACCGGGGAATCCCTGCCCGTTGAAAAGGTGGCGCGCAGCCGCGATCCGCAGCAGATGAACCCGCTCGAGTGCGACACCCTGTGCTTTATGGGGACCACGGTGGTCAGCGGCACCGCGCAGGCTATTGTCACCGCCACCGGGGGCAACACCTGGTTTGGTCAGCTTGCCGGGCGCGTCAGCGAGCAGGAGAGCGAGCCGAATGCCTTCCAGAAAGGGATTGGCCGCGTCAGCATGCTGCTGATCCGCTTTATGATGGTGATGACGCCAATCGTGCTGCTGATCAACGGCTACACCAAAGGCGACTGGTGGGAAGCGGCGCTGTTTGCGCTCTCCGTGGCCGTCGGCTTAACGCCGGAAATGCTGCCGATGATCGTCACCTCCACGCTGGCGCGCGGTGCGGTGAAGCTCTCTAAACAGAAGGTGATCGTCAAACACCTCGATGCCATTCAGAACTTTGGCGCGATGGACATCCTCTGCACCGATAAAACCGGCACCCTGACGCAGGACAAAATCGTGCTGGAGAACCACACCGATATCTCCGGCAAAACCAGCGAGCGCGTCCTGCACAGCGCGTGGCTGAACAGCCATTACCAGACCGGGCTGAAAAACCTGCTCGACGTCGCGGTGCTGGAAGGGGTGGATGAGGAATCCGCCCGCACGCTCTCCGGCCGCTGGCAGAAGGTGGATGAGATCCCGTTCGACTTCGAGCGCCGCCGCATGTCGGTGGTGGTGAGCGAGCAGACGGACGTGCACCAGCTGATCTGCAAAGGGGCGCTGCAGGAGATCCTCAACGTGTCTACGCAGGTGCGCTATAACGGCGACATCGTGCCGCTGGACGACACCATGCTGCGCCGCATCAAACGCGTCACCGATAACCTGAACCGTCAGGGGCTGCGCGTGGTGGCGGTCGCGAGCAAGTTCCTGCCCGCGCGCGAGGGTGATTACCAGCGTATTGACGAATCCGATCTGATCCTCGAGGGTTACATCGCCTTCCTCGACCCGCCGAAAGAGACCACCGCACCGGCGCTGAAGGCGCTGAAGGCGAGCGGTATTACCGTCAAAATTCTCACCGGCGACAGCGAGCTGGTGGCGGCTAAAGTGTGCCATGAAGTGGGGCTGGACGCGGGCGACGTGGTGGTGGGGAGCGATATTGAACATCTCTCTGATGACGAGCTGGCGAAGCTTGCCCAGCGTACCACGCTGTTTGCCCGACTGACGCCGATGCACAAAGAGCGCATCGTCACCCTGCTCAAGCGCGAAGGGCACGTGGTGGGCTTTATGGGCGATGGCATTAACGACGCGCCCGCGCTGCGTGCGGCGGATATCGGTATTTCCGTCGACGGGGCGGTGGACATCGCCCGCGAAGCTGCGGATATCATTCTGCTGGAAAAGAGCCTGATGGTGCTGGAGGAGGGCGTGATTGAAGGTCGCCGTACCTTTGCCAACATGCTCAAGTACATCAAAATGACCGCCAGCTCTAACTTCGGTAACGTCTTCAGCGTGCTGGTGGCGAGCGCGTTTCTGCCGTTCCTGCCGATGCTGCCGCTGCACCTGCTGATCCAGAACCTGATGTACGACGTGTCTCAGGTGGCGATTCCGTTTGATAACGTGGACGACGAGCAGATCCAGAAGCCGCAGCACTGGAACCCGGCAGATCTTGGGCGCTTCATGCTGTTCTTTGGCCCGATCAGCTCCATCTTCGACATCCTGACCTTCTGCCTGATGTGGTTTGTGTTCCATGCCAACACGCCGGAACATCAGACGCTGTTCCAGTCCGGCTGGTTCGTGGTAGGCCTGCTGTCGCAGACGCTAATTGTGCATATGATCCGCACCCGCCGCATTCCGTTCATCCAGAGCCGTGCCGCGTGGCCGCTGATTGTGATGACGGGCATTGTGATGGCGCTCGGCATCGCGCTGCCGTTCTCGCCGCTGGCGAGCTACCTGCAGCTGCAGGCGCTGCCGCTGAGCTACTTCCCTTGGCTGGTGGCGATCCTCGCCGGTTATATGGTGCTGACCCAGATGGTGAAAGGGTTCTATGCGCGTCGGTATGGGTGGCAGTAAGTTATGTTTGCCGGGTGGCGGCTTCGCCTTACCCGGCCTACTCCCGAAACGTAGGCCCGGTAAGCGCAGCGCCACCGGGCAATAGCTTTCCTCCCAAATTCAATAACCTGTGATCTCCGTCGGCGCATTCGCTTGACGACAAATTGAGCGCATGTTAACAGAATGTTTTGCCTTTATTTGGCCCGTCAGATAAGGAACATTCATGTTACGGTACAGTCTCTTAACCGCCGGGCTGATGCTCGGCGCTTCTGCCTTTGCCGCCCCGGCAGGGGATCTCCCTTTAATGCCCTGGCCTGCCAAGGTCGAACGCCCGACGACTCAGGGCGCGCTGGTGCTCAGCAACAACGTATCCATTAGCGTCAGCGGGGACGATCTCGGTGACGCCGTCAACCGCCTGCGCCAGCGCATCGCCCTGCAAACCGGCTGGACGCTGCAGCCTCAGGCTGAAAAGCCGGACAAACCGACTATCCGCATCGCCATCGCTAAAAAGGTCAAGCCGCAGCCGCTGCCAGATAGCGATGAAACCTATAAGCTCACGGTGGACGCCAGCGGGGTGAATATCTCCGCCAACACCCGCTTCGGCGCGCTGCGCGCCATGGAAACCCTGCTCCAGCTGGTGCAGAACGGGGCGGAAAACACCTCTCTGCCGTGGGTTACCATTGAAGATTCGCCGCGCTTCCCGTGGCGCGGGCTGCTGCTCGATTCGGCACGTCACTTTATCCCGCTGACGGATATTAAACGCCAGATCGACGGCATGGCTGCGGCGAAGCTCAACGTGCTGCACTGGCATTTGACCGACGACCAGGGCTGGCGCTTCAGCTCGAAGCGTTATCCAAAATTAACCCAGCTTGCCAGCGACGGTCTGTTCTACACGCCTGAGCAGATGCGCGAGGTGGTGCGTTACGCCGCCGAGCGCGGCATTCGCGTGGTGCCGGAGATCGACATGCCGGGCCACGCCTCGGCGATTGCCGTGGCCTACCCGGAGCTGATGAGCGCCCCGGGGCCGTACGCCATGGAGCGCCACTGGGGCGTGCTGAAGCCGGTGCTGGATCCCACAAAAGACGCAACTTACGCTTTTGCCGACGCGATGGTCAGCGAACTGGCGGCGATCTTCCCCGATCCGTATCTGCACATCGGCGGTGATGAGGTGGACGATAGCCAGTGGAAAGCGAACCCGGCCATCCAGCAGTTTATGCGCGACAACAGGCTGGCGGACAGCCACGCGCTGCAGGCTTACTTCAACCGCAGGCTGGAAACGATCCTCGAGAAGCATCGCCGCCAGATGGTCGGCTGGGATGAGATCTACCATCCCGGTCTGCCGAAAAGCATTCTGATCCAGTCCTGGCAGGGTCAGGACGCGCTGGGGCAGGTGGCGCAGAACGGCTACAAGGGCATTCTCTCCACCGGTTTCTATCTCGACCAGCCCCAGTCCACCGCCTATCACTACCGCAACGAAATTGTCCCGCAGGGGCTGAACGGCGTGGATGTGATTGCCGACACCGACAGCGTCCAGAGCTGGGCCTTTTCCATGCCGCGCCTGAAGGGCAAGCCGGTGGAGGGGAGCTTCACGCTGGTGAAAGGGGATGCCGGCTGGCGCGGGTTTATTGATTTTGCCGGGAAATCCCGCCGCGCGGTGCAGAACATCGAATGGCGCGATGATAGCCAGGTCACATTTACCGTTGATACGTGGATGGGCGAAACGCGCCCTGTCGTCACCGTCGATAACGACAAACTCGCCGGTTATTTCCTTGTCGGGAATACGCGCTACCCAATCAGCGGCACGCGTCTGGACGAGGTGCCGAAAGGCATTCCGCCGGTCGTGCCGGACGCGGCGAACCAGGCCAACCTGCTCGGCGGTGAAGCCGCGCTGTGGGCGGAAAACGTGGTGGCGCCAGTGCTGGATATTCGCCTGTGGCCGCGCACCTTCGCGGTGGCAGAGCGGCTGTGGTCCGCGCAGGACGTCAACGACGTCGATAACATGTACACCCGCCTGCAGGCGATGGACAGCTGGTCGACGGTGTCGGTTGGGCTGCAGCAGCATACCCAGCAGCAGGTGCAGTTCACGCGCCTTGCCGGTAATGCCGACATGCTGCCGCTGCAGATCCTCGCTCAGGCGGTAGAGCCCGCGCAGTATTACACCCGCCAGCACCTGAAGTTCCAGGCGGGAAATTATCATCAGTTCGAGCCGCTCAACCGCTTCGCCGATGCGCTGAACGCCGAAAGCGCCACCGTGCGCCAGATGCACAAATGGGCGGACCGTCTGGTGAGCGATGCGGAAGATACGGAAAGCGCCGACGCCCTGCGCCACGTGTTTAACCGCTGGCAGAGCAACACCAGCGACGCGCTGGCGTTAAGCGAAAACAGCTATCAGCTCAAGGCGATGAAGCCGGTGATCCAGGAGGTGGATAAGCTGGCCTCCATTGGCCTGAGGCTGACGGATCTGGTGGCGCGCCAGGGGACGCTGGATGATAAAGAGATCGCGTCGATTCAGAGCGAGCTGGATAACGCGGCGAAGGTGCAGGACGAGGTGGTGATTGCGGCGGTATATCCGCTGGAGACGCTGCTCAGGGCGACGCGGAATCAGTAGCAAGCAACAAAAAAAGGCAGCCTCGGCTGCCTTTTTTATCGCCAAAGCGAATTAGCGACGTACGGCGATCGCTTCGATTTCAATTTTCACGTCTTTTGGCAGACGGGCCACTTCCACGCAGGAGCGCGCCGGGAAGGTGGCGTTGTGCTCGGTGAAGAACGCTTCGTAGGTGGCGTTAACGGTCGCGAAATCGTTCAGATCTTTCACGAAAACGGTAGTTTTCACGATATCACCTACTTTCAGACCGGCAGATTCAACGATAGCCTGCACGTTTTCCAGCGACTGACGCGCCTGTGCCGCGACATCTTCCGGCACCGCGCCGGTTTTTGGGTTCACCGGGATCTGCCCGGAAGTGATGATCATGTTACCCAGATCAACGCCCTGAACGTAAGGGCCGATAGCCGCTGGTGCATTTTCCGTCGCGAGTACTTTGCTCATGTTTTCTCCAGAATTACAGCGTTAAGAATGTTCCCGGCCATTATAACAGCCGGGATTTCATTACCAACCTCAATTAGTTGGCCAGCACCACATAATGAGAAAACTCTTTTTCGCAGTATTTGCATTTGAGTGCGATGTCATCGGCGCGTTTTTTCACTGCAAAGCTGGAGGAAACCGGCTCAGCGTGACTGATGCAGTTGCTGTTCGGGCAGACCAGCACGCTTTCAATGCGATCCGGCAGGCTCGGGCGGGATTTACCGACCACTTCATACTCGTCGATGCGGTTGACGGTGGCGTCCGGTGCGTACAGCGACAGCTGGTTGACCTGCTCGTCGGTCAGGAAGGTATTCTCGATTTTAATCAGGTCTTTGCGGCCCATCTCGCCCGACGGTAGGTTCAGGCCGATGGTGATGCGCTGGTCGGTTTCCGTCAGTTTGAACAGCGTCAGCAGCTTAAAGCCCACCTGCGCAGGGATGTGGTCAATCACGGTGCCGCGCTTGATGGCTTCAACCTGGAGTTTGTTATCGTGTGTCATGGTCGTTTCCCCTTACAGTGCCAATTCGCGATTCAGAACCAGTGCCAGTAACGCCTGGCGGGCGAAGATGCCGTTCCCGGCCTGCTGGAAGTACCAGGCGTGCGGCGTTTTATCCACGTCTGTGGTGATCTCATCGATGCGCGGCAGCGGATGCAGGACCTTCATGTTGTCGCGCGCGCCCTCGAGGTCGCTGGCGCGCAGCACGAACTGCGCCTTCACGTTGGCGTATTCGGACGGGTCCAGACGCTCTTTCTGCACGCGGGTCATGTAGAGAATATCCACGTGGCTCATCACCTCTTCGATGCTGGCATGCAGGCTCCACTGAATGCCTTTCTCGTCCAGCATGTCGAGAATGTACTGCGGCATCGCCAGCGCGTCCGGGGCGATGAAGAAGAAGCGGTTGCCGTTAAATTTCGCCAGCGCCTGGGTCAGGGAGTGAACGGTGCGGCCGTATTTCAGGTCGCCAACCATGGCGATGTTCAGGTTCTCAAGTTTGCCCTGCGTCTCCTGAATGGTGAACAGGTCCAGCAGCGTCTGCGTTGGGTGCTGGTTGGCACCGTCACCGGCGTTCAGCACCGGAATGCCGCCGGAGAACTCGGTCGCGAGGCGCGCCGCGCCCTCCTGTGGATGACGCATCACAATTGCGTCGACGTAGGTGCTAATCACTGAAATGGTATCCGCCAGGGTCTCGCCTTTTTTACCCAGCGACGTGTTGCTGCTGTCCGAGAAGCCCACCACGCTCGCGCCCAGGCGGTGCATGGAGGTCTCAAAGGAGAGGCGGGTGCGGGTTGAGGCTTCAAAGAAGCAGCTCGCAATCACCTTGTGCTTCAGCAGCTCCGGTTGCGGATTGGCCTTCAGTTTTGCCGCGGTTTCCAGAACCAGTTCCAGCTCTTCACGGCTGAGGTCGTTTATGGAAATGATGTGTTTTTGATAAAGCGGATTCATGTTTATCTCCTGACGCCGGGCAAAAAAAAGCCCCTCAAATGAGGGGCTCTGGGAATAGGTTTAGCAACGGGAAGAAAAACGGCAGGCCAGCGTCTGATTTCAGACGCGGTAAGACGTTATGTCGTACACGCTTGACCATGCTTCCTCCCGGCAAATTGTCGGGCATTATACGCAGCTCGCTTTTCGGATCAAGCGATTTAATGCACGCTTTACTCAATGCAAACGGTTCTTTGTGAATATTAATGCGTTCTGAGTAAATAATTAATTTGCTTATGCACCAGCGCGGTGCGCTTCACGAGCCGGGGAGCGACCCAGACGATACTGCTGCCGGCCACCACGCCTAAAATTTCCGGAAGCTGGTGATAATCCAGAATACGCGCCACCGCGCGGCCATATCCGGCGACGGTATGAACAAGGATAAACTCGCTATTATGCTCGACGCTGACCACCATTTCGGACACGGTACGCGCGGCGTCGGGGGCAGGGCGCAGCTGGGGATTCAGCGAATAAATCTTTAGCCCTTTGGCATTTCGAATTTTTATGACACCGAGCAATTTAAGCAGACGTGAAACGGTGGACTGGCTGATGGTCTCAAAACCACGCTCCTGTAAATCCCGGCGGATCTCCTCCTGAGAGAGGTAACTCTTTTCTGCGATCAGGCGCTGGCACACCGTCAGCTGTAGTTGCTCTTTGGGAGAGTACTCTTCGTAATCCATCATAGTTCCCATATCAGTTCCCGAAATAACCGGTGGCACCGCACCGATCCGTAGGCCGGATAAGCGCAGCGCCATCCGGCAAATTACAACAACGCCCCCAGACTTAACGCCACCATAATCACCACCGTCAGGATCGCCAGCAGCGGCGCCACCCATTTCAGATAGCGCACGTAAGGCACCCGGGCGATAGCCAGCCCGCCCATCACGACGGCAGAAGTGGGCGTGACGAGGTTAACGATGCCGGAGGCCGACTGGTAAGCCGTCACCACCAGGTCGCGGTTGACGTTAGCGAAATCGGCAAGGGGCGCCATGATCGGCATCGTCAGAACGGCCAAGCCGGATGAAGATGGCACAAGAAACGACAGCACGACCTCCAGCCAGTACATCACGTTGATAAACGCTACCGTGGACAACCCGCTGACCAGCCCTTCCGCGCTGTGCAAAATGGTGTGGGTAATCATGCCCTTATCCATGATGACTACGATACCGCGCGCGATGCCGATAATCAGCGCGACGCCCAGCAAATCTCGCGCGCCGTTGATAAACGTCGACGTCAGTTCCTCTTCGCTCATGCGGGCAATCAGGCCGACAATAATCGCGCTGGCGAGAAACACCGCGGAGATCTCCGCCATCCACCAGCCCAGCACCGCCACGCCGTAGATCATCACCGCGAAGGCGAGGGCAAAAATCACCAGGATGATTTTGCGCACCGGGGTGAATTCCAGCGACTGTTCGCCCTTGTTGCCAAGGAAATGGGCGCGGTTCTCTTCCAGTTTATCCGCGACGATCGACAGCGACGGATCCTGGCGGACTTTGCGGGCATAGCGCATCACCCACGCCACGCAGATGATCCAGCCGATGACCAGCAGCGCCACGCGCAGGGCGATGCCGTTGGTAAAGGGGATCCCGGCGGCGTTGGCGGCGATGACCGTGGCAAACGGGTTGATGGTGGAGCCGAGCGTGCCGATCCCCGCCCCGAGCAGCACGGTGGAGGCGGCGACAACCGGATCGAACCGGGCGGCCAGCATCACCGGCACCAGCAGGGTGTAGAAAGGCAGTGACTCTTCGGCCATGCCGTAAATCGTGCCGCCCGCGGCAAACAGCGCCATCAGGATCGGGATCATCCACTCCTCCCGCCCGCGTAACCGGGTGGTGACGCGCTCGATCCCGGCGTCAATCGCCCCGGTTTTGGTGACGATCCCGAGAAATCCCCCGATGATCAGAATAAACAGCGCCACGTCGATCGCCCCGGCCTGGCCGGAGACCGGATCGTACAGCCCGGCGATGGGCGCCATCAGGACGGAAACCAGCCCCTGCGGATGTGCCGCCACGTGCGCGTAGGTGCCGGCAATCGGGACTTCTTTACCGAGGGTTTCGTTCATCGCCATCTGGTACTGACCGGCGGGGACGACCCAGCTCAGCGCCGCCACAACGGCAATCAGGAAAAAGAGAATGGTGTAAGCGGAGGGAAACTTGAACTTGCCCATGATGTTCTCCTTAAACCCGGCGCACCCGCGGCGCGCCGGGCGGTGATTAGTCGCCGAGTGTCGCCACCATGACCGCTTTGATGGTGTGCATGCGGTTCTCTGCTTCGTCGAAGACGATGGAATTCGGCGATTCGAAGACCTCTTCCGTCACTTCAAGCCCCTTCAGGCCGTACGCCATCTCGATCTCGCGGCCCACTTTGGTGTGTTCGTTGTGGAACGCCGGCAGGCAGTGCATGAATTTGACGTTCGGGTTGCCGGTGGCCTTCATCACCTGGGCGTTAATTTGATATGGCTTCATCAGGCTGACGCGCTCGGCCCAGGCTTCCTTCGGCTCGCCCATGGAGACCCACACGTCGGTGTAGAGGAAATCGGTCCCCTGCACGCCTTCTTCCACGTCGTCGGTGAGGGTGATGCGCGCGCCCGTCTCTTTCGCGATGGCGCGGCACTGCTCAACCAGCCCCGCTTCCGGCCAGAAGGATTTCGGCGCGACGAGGCGGATATCCATCCCCATCTTGGCCGCGCCTACCATCAGGGAATTGCCCATGTTGTTGCGCGCGTCGCCGAGATAGGCAAAGCTCAGCTCCGGCAGGGTTTTGCCCGGGGAGTGCTCCAGCATGGTCATCAGGTCGGCGAGAATTTGCGTTGGGTGGAACTCGTCGGTCAGGCCGTTCCACACCGGCACGCCCGCGTACTCGCCCAGCTCTTCGACGATGGCCTGACCATAGCCGCGGTATTCGATGCCGTCGTACATGCGGCCCAGCACGCGGGCGGTGTCTTTCATCGACTCTTTATGGCCAATCTGCGATCCGCTTGGGCCGAGATAGGTCACCTGCGCGCCCTGATCGAACGCGCCCACTTCAAAGGCGCAGCGGGTGCGGGTGGAGGTTTTTTCAAAGATCAGGGCGATGTTTTTCCCGACCAGGGTTTGCTTCTCGCGCCCGGCTTTTTTGGCGGCCTTGAGCTCGATGGCGAGGTCGATCAGGTACTGGATCTCCGCCGGGGTATAGTCCAGCAGTTTCAGGAAGTTGCGGTTTTTCAGGTTGATGGTCATGGCTAAATCCTTTTTAAAATGAGTGTTCAGTTACGAATCAACGTGCCTTTCTCGCCTGCCAGGATCTCCGCGCCGTCGGCCAGCGCGCCGATCCCGGCAATGCCGTTACAGGCTTCAACGAACTCGCGGCAGGCGGCCACTTTTGGCCCCATCGATCCTGCGTCGAACTGCATGCCTCTGAGCAGCGCCGGCGTCACCTGCGCCAGCGGGCGCTGGGTCGGTTTGCCCCAGTCGAGGTACACCGCGTCGGCGTCGGTGAGGATCAGCAGGGCATCGGCTTCGATCTGGCGCGCCAGCAGGGCGGCGGAGAGGTCTTTGTCGATCACTGCCTCAATGCCGCGATAGCCGTTGGCGTTCTCCACCACCGGCACGCCGCCGCCGCCGTTGCAGATCACCAGGTGGTCACGCTGGATCAGCGCCGTGATGGCGTCGCTCTCGACGATCCGCTTCGGCTGCGGAGAGGGCACCACGCGGCGGACGTAGCTGCCGTCGGCCCTGAACACCCAGCCTTTTTCCGCGGCCAGCGCTTTTGCCTGGGCTTCGCTGTAGACCGGGCCGATGTATTTGGTCGGGTTGCTGAAGGCCGTGTCGGCGGCGTCCACTTCTACCTGGGTGAGCAGAACGCTCACCTCGCGCTGCGGCAGATTGTTTTTCAGCGCCTGCTGGAGCATGTAGCCGATCATTCCCTGGCTTTCGGCGCCGAGAACGTCCAGCGGGTAGGGCGTGACTTTGTCGTAGGCGCTGTTCTGCAGCGCCAGAAGCCCGACCTGCGGCCCGTTGCCGTGCACCAGCACCACGCGCCACTGCGCCGTCAGCCCGGCGATGGTGCGGGCGGCCTGCTCGATGTTCTGGCGCTGGATCTCCGCTTCCAGCGGCTCGCCGCGCTTGAGCAGCGCGTTGCCGCCCAGGGCCACAACCAGAGTGGGTTTTCGTTCCATGATGGCTCCTTTAAATTCCGTCGCGTTCCAGCGGGCAGCTCATGCAGCGCGCGCCGCCGCGGCCGCGTCCGAGTTCGTCGCCCGGTATGGGCAGCACGGTGATACCCGCTTTGTCGTATTTCTCGTTGGTCCAGACGTTGCGCTCGTAGCCGATCACCACGCCGGGGCGGATGGTCAGGACGTTGTTGGCGTCGTTCCACTGCTCGCGTTCCGCTTCAAAAGCGTCGCCGCCGGTGGTGATCAGGCGCACCTGGCTAATGCCGAGCGCTTTCTCGATGGCGTGGAGCAGGTCGGTTTCTTGGGTGCGCAGCAGGCCGCCGCGTCCGTCCGGGGTGAGCGTCCAGCACTGGGCGTCCTTGCGCACCACTTCCGGGTAGACGGAGAAGGTGTCCACGTCGATGTGGGTCATGACGGTGTCGAGGTGCATGCAGGAGCGGTGTTTTGGCAGCTCAACGGCGATCACGCGCTCGGCCTGGCGGTGTTTGAACAGGCTGTTGGCGAGGAACTCCACGCCCTGCGGGGTGGTGCGTTCAGACATGCCGATCAGGACCGCGCCGCGGCCAATGACTAATACGTCGCCGCCTTCTAAAGTGGCGTGGTCGTAATTAATATTCTCGTCGCCGAAATACTTAATAAAATCGCCGTCGGCGAACGCCGGGTGCCAGCGATATATTGCCCGCAGGTTATTGGTTTCACGCTGACGGGCCGGTTTGGCCATTGGGTTAATAGAGACGCCGTTATAGATCCAGCAGGAGGTATCGCGGGTAAATAAATGGTTCGGCAGCGGCTTCATAATAAAATCATTCGCCGTGTGGGTATCCACCACCATATTTTTAATGGCTGCCGGAATTTCACCGTAGGTTAATCCGCCGCTCAGCCTGCGCGCCAGTTCGCGGTGCGGCATATCCGCCAGCCAGCCGCGGACATCGCCGGCAAAGGTGGGGCCGAGGCGGTAGTCGGAGATTTGCGTATCCAGCAGCCAAGCCTTCGCCTCTGCAATATCAAGGGTTTGTGTCAGAAGGTCGGTCAACAGCAGGACTTCCACACCCTGCTCGCGCAGCGTGTTTGCGAAAATGTCATGCTCTTCACCCGCACGCTCAACCGAGAGCACGTCATCGAAAAGCAGCTCCTGGCAATTCGATGGCGTTAAGCGTTTCAGACTTAAATTTGGGCGGTGCAGCATAACGCTACGCAATTGACCAATTTCAGAACCGACGTAATGCTTTTCCATAATTATTCCTTTAACTGTTTTTCAGAATAAAAAGGGCATGCGCCATGTGATGAATTTAATTTCATGGCGGCTAAGCTCAATTGATTTCGTGATTCATACTAGGCAGTTAAATAATCTGTATTGTGATATTGCTCACGTGAAAATGGATATTAAGGGGTTTGTTTTCATTTGCATGATTCGCATCAGATAATGATTAATTTCATATTATTGAAGGGTGAATAGCTAAGCATGATCCGGTGGCATTATTTGAGGTTGTTATTATTTTGTAGACTTTAATATTTTGACATGTATTGTTATGTTGCTGATTTTAAACAATAAGTTTCATGGGAAAGAATGGCTATGCAATTAACGTAATTAACTATTTTTGACTTAAGAAAAATCACTAAATAATTATGGTTTTTTAGAGCAAATTATCAAAACAGTAAAGTGTGAGGCGGCAACGGGTTTTGTTAATTAAAGAGCATGATCAAGAGGTTAGAACAGCCGCGCGATAAGCGCCGATCGAGGTTATGCATAACCCCTGCATAATTGCCTGGGCAGGATTAACAGCAAATTAACACCATTCCCGATAAACATGCGCTCGCGCAAACCTCGTCCAAAAAGGGCTGGTATGGCAGCCGGGATTCTCGTATAAAAGGTAAAAATGAAACGTTGTTTTATATCGAGGGTTTTCTGATGATTATCGGCAACATCCACCATCTGCAGTCCTGGCTGCCTGACGATCTGCGCCAGGCGATTGAGCACGTTAAAGCCCACGTCACCGACGCGACGCCGCTCGGCAAGCACGACGTCAACGGCAAAAGCCTGTTTTATCTGGTCTCTGAAGATACAACCCAGCCGTTCGCCGAACGTCGCGCCGAGTACCACGCGCGCTATCTGGATATTCAGATCGTGATGAAGGGTCAGGAGGGGATGACCTTCAGCACCCTGCCGCCCGGCGCGCCTGATACCAACTGGCTGGCGGACAAAGACATCGCGTTCCTGCCGGAAGGCGAGCAGGAGAAAACCGTGGTGCTGAGCGAAGGGGATTTTGTGGTGTTCTGGCCGGGTGAGGTGCACAAGCCGCTGTGCGCGGTGGGCGCGCCGGCGAAGGTGCGAAAAGTTGTGGTGAAGATGCTTGTAGAGTAAGAACCCCCTCACCCCGAACCTCTCTCTACAGGGGAGAGGTTCGGGGTGAGGGGCAATATGTGATCCAGCTTAAATTTCCCGCACTCCCTCTTCATCTCTCATTTACCTGCGCTTTTCCTGCGTCATAGTATGATCGTTAATTTAATGAACGCCGTTCTATAATGTAGAACAAAATGATTCAGCAAGGAGATCTCATGCCGCAGTCCGCGTTGTTTACGGGAATCATTCCCCCTGTCTCCACCATTTTTTCCGCCGATGGCCAGCTCGATAAGCAGGGCACCGCCGCGCTGATCGACGATCTGATCGCGGCAGGCGTTGACGGCCTGTTCTTCCTGGGCAGCGGCGGCGAGTTCTCCCAGCTCAGCGCCGAAGAGCGTAAAACCATTGCCCAATTTGCTATCGATCGCGTCGATCGTCGCGTACCGGTGCTGATCGGCACCGGCGGCACCAACGCCCGGGAAACCATTGAGCTCAGCCAGCACGCGCAGCAGGCGGGGGCGGACGGCATCGTGGTGATCAACCCCTACTACTGGAAAGTGTCGGAAGCGAACCTGATCCGCTATTTCGAGCAGGTGGCCGACAGCGTCACGCTGCCGGTAATGCTCTATAACTTCCCGGCGCTGACCGGTCAGGATCTGACCCCGGCGCTGGTGAAAACCCTCGCCGACTCGCGCAGCAACATTATCGGCATCAAAGACACCATCGACTCCATCGCCCATCTGCGCAGCATGATCCATACCGTCAAAGCCGCTCACCCGCACTTCACCGTGCTCTGCGGCTACGACGATCATCTGTTCAATACCCTGCTGCTCGGCGGCGACGGGGCGATTTCGGCGAGCGTCAACTTTGCCCCGCAGGTGTCGGTGAATCTTCTGAAAGCCTGGCGGGATAAAGACGTGGCGAAAGCGGCTGAGTATCATCAGACCCTGCTGCAAATCCCGCAGATGTATCAGCTGGATACGCCGTTTGTGAACGTCATTAAAGAGGCAATTGTGCTCTGCGGTCGCCCTGTCTCCACGCACGTGCTGCCGCCCGCCTCGCCGCTGGACGCGCCGCGCAAGGCGCAGCTGAAAACCCTGCTGCAACAGCTCAAGCTCTGCTGAGCCGGACGATAACCATGACCATCGAGAAAATTTTCACCCCACAGGACGATGCGTTTTATGCGGTGATCACCCATGCCGCGGGGCCGCAGGGCGCGCTGCCGCTGACCCCGCAGATGCTGATGGAATCCCCCAGCGGCAACCTGTTCGGCATGACGCAGAACGCCGGGATGGGCTGGGACGCCAATAAGCTGACCGGCAAAGAGGTGCTGATTATCGGCACCCAGGGCGGCATTCGCGCCGGGGACGGACGCCCGGTTGCGCTGGGCTACCACACCGGGCACTGGGAAATCGGTATGCAGATGCAGGCAGCGGCGAAGGAGATCGCCCGCAACGGCGGGATCCCGTTTGCAGCTTTCGTCAGCGATCCGTGCGACGGGCGCTCTCAGGGCACGCACGGCATGTTCGACTCCCTGCCGTACCGCAACGACGCGGCGATCGTGTTTCGCCGTCTGATCCGCTCTCTGCCCACGCGGCGGGCGGTGATCGGCGTCGCCACCTGTGATAAAGGGCTGCCCGCCACCATGATTGCCCTGGCCTCGATGCACGACCTGCCGACCATTCTGGTGCCGGGCGGGGCGACGCTGCCGCCGACCGTGGGGGAAGATGCGGGCAAGGTGCAGACCATCGGCGCGCGCTTTGCCAACCACGAACTCTCCCTGCAGGAGGCCGCCGAGCTGGGCTGTCGCGCCTGCGCCTCGCCGGGCGGTGGGTGTCAGTTCCTCGGCACGGCGGGTACCTCGCAGGTGGTCGCGGAAGCGCTGGGGCTGGCGCTGCCGCACTCCGCGCTGGCTCCGTCCGGGCAGGCGGTGTGGCTGGAGATCGCCCGCCAGTCGGCGCGGGCGGTCAGCGAGCTGGATAACCGCGGCATCACCACGCGCGATATCCTTACCGACAAAGCCATCGAAAACGCGATGGTGATCCACGCGGCGTTCGGCGGCTCCACCAATTTACTGCTGCACATTCCGGCCATCGCCCACGCGGCGGGCTGCACGATCCCGGATGTTGAACACTGGACGCGCGTTAACCGCAGGGTGCCGCGCCTGGTCAGCGTGCTGCCCAACGGCCCGGACTATCACCCGACCGTGCGCGCCTTCCTGGCGGGCGGCGTGCCGGAGGTGATGCTCCATCTGCGCGATCTCGGCCTGCTGCATCTGGACGCCATGACCGTGACCGGCCAGACGGTGGGCGAAAACCTCGACTGGTGGCAGGCGTCCGAACGCCGGGCGCGCTTCCGCCAGTGCCTGCGCGAGCAGGACGGAGTGGATCCGGATGACGTGATCCTGCCGCCGGAGAAGGCAAAAGCGAAAGGGCTGACCTCAACGGTTTGCTTCCCGACGGGCAACATCGCGCCGGAAGGTTCGGTGATCAAGGCCACGGCGATCGATCCGTCGGTCGTCGGTGAAGATGGCGTTTACCGCCACACCGGCCGGGCGCGGGTGTTTGTCTCGGAAGCGCAGGCAATCAAGGCCATCAAGCGGGAAGAGATCAAGCAGGGCGATATCATGGTAGTGATCGGCGGCGGGCCGTCCGGCACCGGCATGGAAGAGACCTACCAGCTTACCTCCGCGCTGAAGCATATCTCGTGGGGCAAGACGGTATCGTTAATCACCGATGCGCGCTTCTCGGGCGTGTCGACAGGCGCCTGCTTCGGCCACGTGTCGCCGGAGGCGCTGGCGGGCGGGCCGATTGGCAAGCTGCGCGATAATGACATTATCGAGATAGCCGTCGACCGACTGACATTAACGGGCAGCGTGAATTTTATCGGCACCGCGGACAACCCGCTGACGCCGGAGGAGGGCGCGCGCGAGCTGGCAATGCGGCAGACGCACCCGGACCTGCACGCCCACGACTTTTTGCCGGACGACACCCGGCTGTGGGCAGCATTACAGTCGGTCAGCGGGGGCACCTGGAAAGGCTGTATTTATGACACCGATAAAATTATCGAGGTAATTAACGCCGGTAAAAAAGTGCTCGGTATTTAATTATTTTTCACGCTATTGTCGTCTGCGGAATATATTCCGTGGACGACTTTTGCTTGTCTTTATTTTATCAATCTAAACAATAAGTTGAGATATATCGTTGGCGTCACAAAAGCAAAATAACGTAATTCAGAAATAAGATATGACCATTGCTGGTTAATTGAACAGCTCATTACACTCCATTAACACGATGTTGTAATTCAGCACACTACATAAGGGTGTAATTCTGATGACGCAATTAACCATGAAAGACAAAATTGGCTACGGGCTGGGTGACACCGCCTGCGGCTTCGTCTGGCAGGCCACGATGTTCCTGCTGGCCTACTTCTACACCGACGTCTTCGGCCTGTCGGCGGGCATTATGGGGACGCTGTTTTTAATCTCCCGCGTGCTCGACGCCGTGACCGACCCGCTGATGGGGCTACTGGTCGACCGCACCCGCACGCGGCACGGCCAGTTCCGCCCGTTCCTGCTGTGGGGCGCCATCCCGTTTGGCATCGTATGCGTGCTGACCTTCTACACGCCGGACTTCTCCGCGCAGGGCAAAATCATCTACGCCTGCGTGACCTACATTCTTCTGACCCTGGTCTACACCTTCGTTAACGTGCCGTACTGTGCCATGCCGGGCGTCATTACAGCTGACCCTAAAGAGCGTCACGCTCTGCAGTCCTGGCGCTTCTTCCTTGCCGCCGCTGGTTCGCTCGCCATCAGCGGCATCGCCCTGCCGCTGGTGAGCATCATCGGCAAAGGGAACGAGCAGGTGGGCTATTTCGGCGCCATGTGCGTGCTGGGCCTGATCGGCGTGGTGCTGCTCTACGTCTGCTTCTTTACCACCAAAGAGCGCTACACCTTTGACGTGCAGCCGGGCTCGTCGGTATCCAAAGATCTCAAGCTGCTGCTCGGCAATAGCCAGTGGCGCATCATGTGCGCGTTCAAGATGATGGCCACCTGTTCCAACGTGGTGCGCGGCGGGGCGACGCTCTACTTCGTCAAATACGTGATGGATCACCCGGAGATGGCGACCCAGTTCTTACTCTACGGAAGCCTCGCCACCATGTTTGGCTCGCTCTGTTCGTCCCGTCTGCTGGGACGCTTCGACCGCGTCACTGCCTTCAAGTGGATCATCGTCGCCTACTCGCTCATCAGCCTGCTGATTTTCGTCACCCCGGCGGAGCATATCGCCCTGATTTTTGCCCTCAACATCCTGTTCCTGTTCGTCTTTAACACCACCACGCCGCTGCAGTGGCTGATGGCCTCTGACGTGGTGGATTACGAGGAGAGCCGCAGCGGTCGCCGCCTCGACGGGCTGGTGTTCTCCACCTACCTGTTCAGCCTGAAGATTGGCCTGGCGATTGGCGGGGCGGTGGTGGGCTGGATCCTGGCGTACGTCAACTATTCCGCCAGCAGCAGCGTGCAGCCGGTCGAGGTCCTTACCACCATCAAAATTCTGTTCTGCGTGGTGCCGGTGGTGCTCTACGCGGGCATGTTCATCATGCTGTCGTTCTACAAGCTCACCGACGCCCGCGTGGAGGCCATCAGCCAGCAGCTGATCAAGCACCGCGCGGCGCAGGGCGATGCCGTTCCCGACGCTGCGACAGCCGCATCCCATTAACCGGAGGCAATATGCAAATCACTAACCCTATTCTGACCGGCTTCAACCCGGACCCGTCCCTGTGCCGCCAGGGCGAGGACTACTACATCGCCACCTCCACCTTCGAGTGGTTCCCGGGCGTGCGCATCTACCACTCCCGCGACCTGAAAAACTGGTCGCTGGTCAGCACCCCGCTGGACCGCGTGTCGATGCTGGACATGAAGGGCAACCCGGACTCCGGCGGCATCTGGGCGCCGTGCCTGAGCTACGCCGACGGCAGGTTCTGGCTGCTCTACACCGACGTGAAGATTGTCGACTCGCCGTGGAAAAACGGCCGCAACTTCCTGGTTACCGCGCCCTCCATTGAGGGGCCATGGAGCGAGCCGATCCCGATGGGCAACGGCGGGTTTGACCCGTCCCTGTTCCATGACGACGATGGCCGCAAATATTACCTCTACCGCCCGTGGGGGCCGCGCCACCACAGCAACCCGCACAACACCATCGTGATGCAGGAGTTTGATCCGCAGACCGGCACGCTCTCGCCCGAGCGTAAAACCCTGTTTACCGGCACGCCGCTCTGCTACACCGAAGGGGCGCACCTGTATCGCCACGCGGGATGGTACTACCTGATGGTGGCCGAAGGCGGAACCAGCTACGAGCACGCCGTCGTGGTGCTGCGTTCCAAAAACATCGACGGGCCGTACGAGCTGCACCCGGACGTGACGATGATGACCAGCTGGCACCTGCCGGAGAACCCGCTGCAGAAGAGTGGCCACGGCTCGCTGCTGCAGACCCACACCGGAGAGTGGTATATGGCCTACCTCACCAGCCGCCCGCTGCGCCTGCCCGGCGTGCCGCTGCTGGCCTCCGGCGGACGCGGCTACTGCCCGCTGGGGCGCGAGACCGGCATCACCCGCATTGAATGGCGCGACGGCTGGCCGTACGTGGAAGGCGGCAAGCACGCGCAGCTGACCGTGAAAGGCCCGCAGGTGGCCGAGCAGCCTGGCGCCGCTCAGGGTAGCTGGCGAGAGGACTTCGACGGCAGCACGCTTGACCCTGAATTGCAGACCCTGCGCATTCCGTTCGACGACACCCTCGGTTCGCTCACCGCGCGCCCGGGCTACTTACGGCTCTACGGCAACGACTCGCTCAACTCGACCTTCACCCAGTCGACCGTGGCGCGCCGCTGGCAGCACTTCACCTTCCGGGCCGAGACGCGGATGCAGTTCTCGCCGGTTCACTTCCAGCAGAGCGCGGGGCTGACCTGCTACTACAACAGCAAAAACTGGAGCTACTGCTTTGTGGACTACGAGGAGGGGCAGGGCAGAACGATTAAGGTGATCCAGCTCGACCACAACGTGCCGTCGTGGCCGCTGCACGAGCAGCCGATTTCGGTGCCGGAACATGCGGAGAGCGTCTGGCTGCGGGTGGACGTGGGTACGCTGGTTTACCGCTACAGCTACTCGTTCGACGGCGAGACGTGGCACACCGTGCCGGTAACGTATGAGGCGTGGAAACTATCAGACGACTACATCGGCGGGCGCGGCTTCTTCACCGGCGCGTTTGTCGGGCTGCACTGCGAGGACATCAGCGGCGACGGCTGCCACGCGGACTTCGACTACTTTACCTACGAGCCGGCATAACGGCTCAGGTCGGGTAGCCCAGCGCGCGTGACAGCTCGAGCCCGGCCTGCTGAAGCTGCTCGCGGAAGCGGGCCAGCTCGGCGTCGTCCACGCGGGAGGTCAGCGTCGACAGGCTCAGGGCGGCGATGACGCGGGATTCGTGGTTCCACACCGGCACCGCCACGCAGCGCACGCCCTGCTCGTTCTCTTCGCGGTCCAGGGCGTAGCCCTGCTCGCGGGTCTGCGCCAGGGCGGCCATTAATGCTTCGCGAGAAGCGAGGGTAGCGGGAGTAAAGGTGGTGTACTGATAGCCCTCCAGCAGGGCGTTCAGCTCGGTCTCGCCCAGCCAGGCAATCAACACCTTGCCGATGGCGGTGGCGTGAACCGGCAGGCGGCGGCCAATGCGCGAATAGGCGATGGCGGCCAGCTTGCCTTCAATCTTCTCGATATAGACTCCTTCACGCCCGTCCAGAATCCCAAGATGGGTGGTCTGCCCGGTACGTTGGGACAGCTCCGTCAGCCAGCCTTTCGCCTTCTGACGAATATCGATGGAGCCCACGACAAAATGACCGCGCTCGACCAGCTTCATGCCGAGGCGATACTTGCCATTCTCCGGGTTCTGATCGATATAGCCGTGGAGCTGCAGGGTTTTCAGCAGCGAGTGGAGGGTACTCTTGCTCAGCCCCATCAGTTTGCTGATGTCGGTGATCTTAAGCTCGGTGGCCTGCTCGTTGAACAGGTCGAGGATCTGCAAAGCACGTTCAACAGACTGAATAATCGGCATAATGCTGGTATGTCCACGCTGGAATTAAGGCGAAAACGTACCTTTTTCAGGGTGAAAAATCAATTGAGTAGAGCGGGTTGTGGGAGAAAGGGCATCAGGCCGCAGCGCCACCCGGCAACAAAGGCGGCTACATTATTGTTAGCGGGGACATCAATTATTATCCCGAGCTGCGACAGACTGGATTTTCCAGACCCCATCTTCTTTAACCATGCAATCAATGACTGTGTGCTGGGTCTTTTTGCCAAACGTGATATTCACGTTTACACAGACCGGGTCTGAATCATACGAATCAATAGCCACATTCTCAGCCCAGTCCTCGCCGATATATTGCGATTTCATAAAAAAATCAGCCTCGTAAAATTCAGCGTCGGCATAACGGGGATCGGCTGCATGACGTAATTTTTTCATGGTGCTGGCCGTAACGAACTTATCGATTTCATTTCCCTGTTGAATAGGATAGCGATCGTTGTTCACCTGTTTGACGTACCAGCGATTGAATTCAAGGGCGCGCTGCATCGGTATCTGAAAATCTTCGGCCCCCAATGCTGCTGTGCTGAATAATACAATTAAGATGAGCTTATTCATATTAATAATGCCTGTATAAGGTGACGGCTGGCTGGAGTTGGCGATACGTTGGCCCCGGGTACATTGTTCTCTGTTTAAAATCTGAATACCAGGTTCCAGCGCCATCGTAAATACAGACATGCCCGTACTGATTCGGGCCGGGCAAGGCATCAATCACCGCGATGTCCCCCTCTATAGGAGTGCCATAGACTTTTCTGAACCCTGCTTTTTCAAGAGAACGCCAGAAATCCTTAGCGTTTGCCCCTTCGATTTTAAGCCCTCCGGCTCGAATGGCTGCGGCGATTGCGCGAGCGCAATAGTGTCCAGTATGGGTTAGTGCGTGGCTACGGGCGTATGACACAGCTTCATGCTTATTCCATGAAATAAATAATCCTTATTAACGAAATGCAGCAATAAGGAAATATTACGCCGATAATATACGGTGTTTTGTAATTGATAATGACCTGATATTAACCATTATCTACTCAGTAAATAATGGTTAATAAAAACATAAATTCTTATTATGGTTAATGCCTATCTGAGAAAGCGTCAGTAAAATGTATATTTCTGTCAGACGATAACGCTGTTGTCGTTTTTAGGGTTTTCTCCCTCTCCCTGTGGGAGAGGGCCGGGGTGAGGGCATCAGGCCGCAGAGGAGTCAATTACTCCCCAAGCGTTGCCACCATCACCGCCTTAATCGTATGCATCCGGTTTTCCGCCTGGTCAAACACGATGCTCGCTGCCGACTCAAACACCTCGTCCGTCACCTCCATCCCGCCGTGCAGATCGAACTCCTTCGCCATCTGCTTGCCGAGCGTGGTCTGGTCGTCATGGAACGCCGGCAGACAGTGCAGGAACTTCACGTTCGGGTTGCCGGTCAGCGCCATCATCTGCGCGTTCACCTGATACCCGCGCAGCAGCGCAATCCGCTCCGCCCACTTCTCTTTGGCTTCGCCCATCGACACCCACACGTCGGTATAGATAAAGTCCGCGCCCTTCACGCCCGTCGCCACGTCTTCCGTCAGGGTGATCTTCCCGCCGTGTTTTTCCGCCAGCGCACTGCACTCCGCCACCAGGCTCTCTTCCGGCCAGCAGGCTTTCGGGGCTACCAGGCGCAGATCCAGCCCGGTCAGCGCCGCCGCCTCCAGCATCGAGTTGCCCATGTTGTTGCGCGCGTCGCCCGCGTAGACCAGCGTCATCTCGTTAAACGCCTTGCCCGGCAGGTGCTCCTGCATGGTCAGCAGGTCAGCCAGCAGCTGCGTCGGGTGGAACTCGTTGGTCAGCCCGTTCCACACCGGCACGCCCGCATACTGCGCCAGCGTTTCGACCACTTCCTGGCCGTGACCGCGATACTGAATGCCGTCGTACATCCGCCCGAGTACGCGCGCGGTGTCCTTTATTGACTCTTTATGCCCAATCTGGCTGCCGCTTGGCCCTAAATAGGTGACGCGCGCGCCCTGGTCAAATGCGGCAACTTCGAAAGAGCAACGTGTACGGGTCGAGTCTTTTTCGAAGATGAGCGCGATATTTTTACCGGTAAGCTTTTGTACTTCCTTGCCCTTTTTTTTATCGGCTTTGAGCTGTGCGGCAAGGGTCAGCAGAGAAGTGAACTGTGCAGGGGTAAAGTCGAGCAGTTTCAGAAAGTGTTTCTTGTATAAATCGGACATTTTATCCTCGCATGGCGAACGCCACTTATTGAATTAAAATTCACTTTATATGTGTAATTATTCATTTGCAACCCCGTTTCACAATTCTTTCTTTCAAAGGTGGAGGCAAACCCGTCCGTGTGTGAAAATAGAAGTATCTGCCGCACTTTAAAGAGGATTGAGCCATGGCAAACCCGGAACACCTGGAAGAGCAACGCGAAGAGACGCGTCTGATTATTGAAGAGCTGCTGGAAGACGGTAGCGATCCGGACGCGCTGTACACCATCGAGCACCATTTCTCTGCGGATGATTTCGACGCGCTGGAAAAAATGGCCGTAGAAGCCTTCAAGCTTGGTTACGAAGTGACCGAGCCGGAAGAGCTGGAAGTGGAAGAGGGCGACACCGTCATCTGCTGCGACATCCTGAGCGAAGGCGCGCTGAAGGCGGAGCTGATCGACGCGCAGGTAGAACAGCTGATGAACCTGGCCGAGAAGTTTGACGTGGAATACGACGGCTGGGGAACCTACTTTGAAGATCCTAACGGTGAAGACGGCGACGACGAAGATTACGTCGACGAAGACGACGACGGCGTGCGTCACTAAGTGATTCAGGCGGTGGCGCACGCCACCGCTTTTTCAAGGCAGAACCATGGATTACCCGCAGATACTCGCCCCCGTACTCAACTTCCTCCAGTGCCCGACTCCTCAAGCATGGATTGATAAAGCCCGCGACCCGGCGAACCTGCCGCTGCTGCTCACCGACCACATGGTGTGTGAGCTCAAGGCCGCCCAGACCGCGCTGCTGCTGGTGCGTAAATACGTCGCCGACGAAAGCGGTGCAGACGCGCTGCTCGACTGGCTCAAACCCTACGAACAGTTCACCTTCCGCGACGGCCCGGAGCCGGACTTCATCGCCCTGCACAGGCAGATTGGCAAAAGCGTGATGCCCAAAACCGACGACCCGTGGGGCCAGCGGCTTATCGACAGCATGGTGCTGCTGATTAAAGAGGAGCTGCACCACTTCTGGCAGGTGCGCGAGGCGATGCTGGCGCGCGATATTCCCTACGTCAAAATTACCGCCAGCCGCTACGCCAAAGGGATGCTGAAGGAAGTGCGTACCCACGAACCGCTGACGCTGATCGACAAGCTCATCTGCGGCGCGTACATCGAAGCCCGCTCCTGCGAACGCTTCGCCGCGCTGGCTCCGTTCCTCGACGACGACCTGCAGAAGTTTTATCTCTCGCTGCTGCGCTCGGAAGCGCGCCACTATCAGGACTACCTGATGCTGGCACAGCAGGTGAGCGACGACGATATCTCACCGCGCATACAGCTTTTTGGCGAAATTGAAGCCACACTTATCTCGACACCGGACCACGAGTTTCGCTTCCACAGCGGCGTGCCGGTGTAAACCGGCACAACTCAAGGATAAGGATGCGAGATGAATAAAACGTGGGCCCGTATTGTGATTGTCGTCGTCGCGGCCGCCGCCGTGGCGTTCTGGGTATTTTTCGATAAGCAGCGTGCTCCGGAACGGCAGATGGATAACGCCCTCAACGCGATGCCCGCCTGGCAGGTTATTAAGGAGCAGGAGCCCGCGCTGCACCAGCGCATCCTCGACCAGATGGCTGCCCTGCAAAAAGCGGGCGAGCCGGAGCAGCAGATTATCGACACCATCCAGCCGCAGATCCTGCATCTGCAGATGTCGCGCCTGCAAAACGCCCCGGACGCCAACGTGGTGAACTACATGACCATCAATATGGAGCAGACCGCCGCCATCCAGAAGGTGAGCGACGACGCCTGCTTCCGCTTCCTCTACCCGATGGTGAAGGGCGGCATCAACCCGATGCGTATGCTGGATAAAGACCTGATGGCTCGGCGCATGCAGGCCGATGCTGACATGATGCGCGCGGCCTACGGCAAAAACCGCCACACCGTGACCCCGGCCGAACGCGAGGCGGCCGTCGAGGATGTGCGACCGATTATGAAGCAACTTGCCGATAAGTACGGCGAGGACATCCAGCTACTGCAGATGCCGGAGAAGGCGGCGGGCAAAGAGAAGCTCTCCTGCGATATGGTGCAGGAGATGTGGGCGAAGGTGCTGGCGCTGCCGGAGCAGAAGGCCGCGAGGGTGATTCGGCTGGCGGTGTCCGAGCTGGAGTGAAAAAGGGCGCTGGTTTTTTGGGCACTTAGCGAGGGTTTAGCGCGTCGTCGCTTGCATGGCGGCGCGCGACAGGTATAATCCACAACGTTTCCGCATCCCCTTCAGTGCCGAAGTGGCGAAATCGGTAGACGCAGTTGATTCAAAATCAACCGTAGAAATACGTGCCGGTTCGAGTCCGGCCTTCGGCACCATCGGAACATCAATAGACGTCAACGGACGTCTTTTTTTGTGCCTGAAATCCAGTATTTACCCATCATTCCCGCTATATTAACTCTCTCAAGGTCAACCGACTTCAACGTACATCTACCAACAGATGTTGGTATAGATGATGGTATTTCCGGTTCGATAATGCTTGTACCAACAGGGAGGGGATAAGCATGGCTCTAACAGATATCAAAGTCAGAACAGCCAAGTCAACGGATAAGCAATACAAGCTGACTGATGGCAGTGGTATGCATCTTCTTGTCCACCCTAATGGTTCTAAGTACTGGCGTTTGCAGTACCGTTTTGACGGCAAGCAAAAGATGCTGGCACTTGGGGTTTATCCTGAAATCACACTGGCGGATGCCAGAACTCGCCGTGATGAAGCTCGTAAACTGCTAGCAAATGGCGTCGATCCGGGAGACAAAAAGAAAAATGATAAGGTCGAGCAGAGTAAAGCACGTACCTTTAGAGAGGTGGCGATTGAGTGGCATGGCACCAATAAAAAGTGGTCTGAAGATCACGCCCATCGAGTGCTAAAAAGCCTGGAAGATAATCTCTTCGCAGCGATTGGTGAACGTAATATTACCGAGTTAAAAACTCGCGATTTATTAGCACCAATTAAGACCGTAGAGATGTCTGGACGTCTTGAGGTTGCAGCCCGTCTCCAACAGCGTGCCACAGCTATCATGCGTTACGCAGTGCAAAGCGGACTAATTGATTATAACCCCGCGCAGGAGATGGCAGGGGCGGTTGCTTCTGGTAATAGGCAACATCGTCCAGCACTGCAATTAAAGCGCATTCCAGAGTTACTACAGAAAATCGATGGCTATACTGGCAGACCTCTCACCCGTTGGGCAACGGAGCTCACTCTGCTTATCTTTATTCGTTCCAGTGAGCTGCGTTTTGCTCGCTGGGCGGAGATCGATTTTGAAGCATCAATGTGGACGATCCCGCCAGAACGAGAGCCTATCCCTGGTGTGAAACATTCTCACCGAGGCTCAAAAATGCGCACGGCGCATCTAGTGCCGCTTTCAAAGCAGGCGCTGGCGATCCTGAGACAGATAAAACAGTTTTGCGGGCAACACGAGCTGATTTTTATTGGTGATCATGATCCACGTAAACCCATGAGTGAGAACACGGTTAACAGTGCGCTGCGGGTAATGGGGTATGACACTAAAGTCGAAGTCTGTGGTCATGGCTTTCGTACAATGGCCTGTAGTTCATTGATTGAGTCAGGTCTATGGTCCAAGGATGCGGTCGAACGTCAGATGAGCCATATGGAACGTAATTCAGTGCGCGCGGCATATATTCATAAGGCGGAATTTATCGATGAACGTAAACTGATGCTGCAATGGTGGGCTGATTTTCTGGATGCTAACCGGGAGAATGGGATTACGCCGTTTGACTATGCAAAGATCAATCGCGGTAGGGGCAATTGATGCGCTGGCGGTAAACCAGTTGTAGATTTATGTTCGCTATTAACCCAAGCCGTATGGCCCGAAATGCGTCAGTTTGGCAGGGCTTACCTGCTTGCCAGAGAGCTGAAGGGCCGGGGGGTAAACATTGTCTTGACGCCAAGAATACTGATCTGGATAAAACTATGCTAGGAAGAACGGATAATCCGCTAGACAGCAACATTTAAAATAAATACAACATTAAAGTAATCGCTGCTGTTGTTCTCTGCGCAGCCCTAAAATCATCACCTTATCAAATAGGCCGATCATGACATTTAGGATGCATCTCGGCATTACTTAGGAAAGGAAGCCAGATGAAAATTGAATATATTGATATCCAGAACTACAGAAAGCTTAAAACTTGCAGAATTCGTCTTACTGAGGAAGAAACACTGCTCGTTGGGGCAAATAACAGCGGCAAGACGTCAGCAATGGATGCGCTTATTTTCTTTCTGGATCAACGAGGAAGAACGGCTGCGAGCATCGCATCGGGTAAATCTCCGTCTTCACGAAAATTAGGCGCAGCCGATTTCACCCTATCAAATTGGCATCAGCTTAATCAATTTGGTCAAGCATGGGCGAACGCCGAAGAGGTTGGCGAAAAAATCAGTGACTGGCAGCCCTTATGCCCAACCCTGGATGTCTGGTTAAAAGTCGAGAAAAATGAAGTCCATCGGGTACGGCACCTAATACCGACATTAAAGTGGGATGGCGGACTGTTAGGCATCCGGATGATTTATCAACCCAAAGATCTTGATGCTCTAAAAGCAGACTTTATTGCCCACTTTAAGGCTGCTGAGCAGCTTAAAATCACGGCAGAAAAAAACGCCGAAAAAGCTTTAAGTGGTTCAGCATCTGAGCCCAGTGATTTCAAATTTTCAGTCTGGCCGGGATCATTGCGTGAATACCTTGAAAGAGAGGTATCTAAAGCTTTTGAGATAAAATCTTACATCCTCGATCCCGCAAAACTTATCACGGACCAAGGAAGTAAATTCCTGCCCCAGGTTCTTGTCGAGGGGCAAATTCCACTGGATTTTTATCCTTTCAATGGACTGTTCAAAGTCGATATCATTGATGCTACCCGTGGATTTTCAGATCCCTATGTGGCAACCGGCTCTCTGCATGGTACCTCTAATCTGGCGAGCCAGATTAACCAGTACTACAAGCGGCATTTAAACCCTACCGACCTTCCTTGTGACGAAGATTTGGATGCTCTCGAAGCCATCGCCTATGCTCAACACTCCTTTGATGGAAGACTCAACAAGGTGTTTAACAAGCCCTTGAAAGAGATAGAGACACTGGGGTATCCGGGGTTTAGCGATCCCCATATCAGATTATCGAGCAGGGTTAATCCGATCGATAATCTGGACCACGAAGCGGCCATTCTCTTTGAGATCCAGAAAACCAGCCACGCCGCAGGGGGGCCGCTAATGAGTCTGTCAGAGAAATATAACGGGCTTGGTTACAAAAATCTGATATCCATGGTCTTTACAATGATGAGCTTCAGGGATCAATGGATGCGCGTCGGTAAAGCCGGCCTAAGAAAGCCAGAGGAAGATGTCTTTGTTGAGCCTCTTCACCTCATTCTGATTGAAGAGCCGGAAGCTCACCTGCATGCCCAGGTTCAGCAGGTGTTTATCAAAAAAGCTTATTCGGTGCTACGCAATCATGATGATTTGCGGACATCCAAGAGGTTCTCGAGCCAACTGGTGGTCAGCACACATTCAAGCTACCTTGCACATGAAGTGGGATTCGAAAAGCTAAGGTATTTCAAACGTAAACCCGCTACAGGTCCGCATGACGTGCCGACTGCGGACGTTATTGATCTGTCCTGTACTTTTGGCAGCGGTAAAATCCGCTCGGATGATGTCTTACAAACGGCTCAGTTCGTGGCTCGCTATCTTAAAACCACACACTGCGATCTCTTTTTTGCGAACGGGATAATTCTAGTCGAGGGGGCGGCAGAACGTATCCTGATGCCGCATTTTATTCGTAATAATCCCAACGCTAATACAAGCCTGGACAACAGCTACATCTCGATTCTGGAGGTAGGAGGAGCCCATGCTCACAGGCTGAGGGCATTGATTGACATACTCGGGATTCCTACCCTTGTCATTACTGATACGGATGCTCAAAAACCTCCCCTTAAATTATCGGCAGATGACCAAAAAGGTAGCTCAGGTACTAAACCCAAAGCCATCAGGCCTGAATTTGGCAAGGGATACATTACTGGCAGCCATACCATCAAAATTTGGCTCGACGTTGAGGGGGGGCTGGATACGGTCCTTAGAATGCCGGAGCATGAGAAAATTCGCGGTAAGGTCAGGATTGCATTTCAATACGGTATTCCCATTAAATTCGGAAAAGAGGAGGAAGCCGAAGCTTTTCCGTACACATTTGAAGACGCTATTGCATTGACGAATCCCGAGTTATTCAAAAAAATAGAAAAACCTACCGGAATGATGAAGAAAATGCAGGATGCTCTTAAACTCGATACGCTTGAACAGTGCTGTGAAAAACTCTATTTAGCGCTCAAAGATGACAAAGCCGAGATGGCACTCGATTTACTGTACTGTGCTGACCCCGCTCAACTCGCCGCGCCTAAATATATCCAGGAGGGACTTGACTGGCTTAAAAAAGAGCTGGAAGTGGCGAGTAGAGACCTTACGCCGGAAGTGCCGAAAGTCACCTCTGTTTCGGAGGGGGAATAATCATGGAGACACCATCCGCGAACGAATCTGCAGTAGAACAGCTTTTCAGTTATCTTGATCTGGACAATCCTAGAAGTTTTCTGCTTTTTGCAGGTGCGGGATCTGGAAAAACCCGTACGCTGGTCAGCGTGCTAGAGAAAATGAAACAAAGGTATTCTTCGGAACTGTCTAGATCCGGAAAAAGAATAGGCATAATTACGTTTACAAATGCAGCCTGCGAGGAAGTACAACGACGGTTATTTTTTGATGCCAATTTCATGGTTTCAACCATACACAGTTTTTGCTGGGACTTGATCAACCCATTTACATCAGACATAAAGCTATGGCTTAAAAATGAACTCGAGAAGAGTATTGACCAACTCAACCGCGACATTGAAAAAAGCAGAAAACCTGATGGTATTACGGCGCAAAGGAACAGGCGGAGTTTAGCCAGCAAAACGAAACGGCTGCAACACCTCGATAAAATTCAAAAATTCAGCTATTCCCCTACAAGTAACAGGCATGAAAAAGGCGCGTTAAATCATAGTGAAGTGATAAATGTCACCGCATATCTCCTCCAGAATGAAGCGCTGCTCAGAGAGATTTTATTTAGCAGATTCCCAGTACTTTTGATTGATGAAAGCCAGGACACGAATAAATATCTTATTGAGTCGCTTATCATGACGCAGCAGGAGAATCCCACCAAATTCTGCATTGGGTTGTTCGGCGATATGATGCAGCAGATATTCAGTGGGGGAAAATCTGATTTGGCTTCTTCTTTGCCCCCAGGATGGGAATCACCGGAGTTAAAGATTAACCACCGTTCGCCGGTAAGAATTGTCAACTTGATCAATAATATCAGGCAATATAATGACACACATATTCAGGAACCGGGCCCTGACGCCCAGCCAGGAATCGCACGCTTGTTTGTGGTCGACATGAACACCCACAAGGAAAGAGCCGATATTGAGCGTCAGGTTGCTGAACATATGGCTGAGCAGGCGGCTGATATTGCATGGAATAACAAAAAATCAGTCATGGTACTGACGCTTGAGCACCATATGGCTGCCAGACGCGGTGAATTCGAAAACTTCTTTTTGCCCCTTCTAGAGGTTGAAAGATTGGGTGATGCAGCAATCAATGGGGATAGCCAAGAGATAACATTCCTATCCTCACAACTATGGCCGCTTATTGATGCAATACGCAGTGATGATGATTTTAAAATTGCTACCATCATGCGCAAGTACTCGCCTGTTTTTTCGAGTTCGCGCCTCGAATGTGCGGACGATCCACTAATGCTCTTCAGGGAAGCCCAATGCCAGATAGATAAGATAAAAGCGCTTCTTGGTGAGAACTTGGCTTTTCCCATTCTAGAAGTGTGCAAACTGATTCATGAAGAGGAATTACTGATCCTGCCTGAGGCTTTCCTGCTTCACCTGGAGCAGGTATCGCCTAAGGATGATGAATCCACGGAGGAAGTGGACGTCAATAAAGAGCATGACGCCTGGAGCCGATCTCTGAGTGCATCCACCCGTGAACTGGAAAATTACATTAGCTATATTTCATCCACATCTTCCTACGACACTCATCAGGGAGTGAAAGGACTGCAGTTTCCCCGAGTCATGGCTATTCTGGATGATGAAGAGGCCCGTGGATTCATGTTCAGTTACGATAAGCTACTGGGCGTCACACCGCTCTCTAAAACGGATCAGGAAAACGAAAGTGCAGGGGGGGACTCTTCGCCTAAAAGATCGCGCCGCCTTTTTTATGTTATCTGCAGCAGGGCACAGGCGAGCCTCGCTGTCGTCGCGTACACTAAAGCGCCCGATTTAGTTGAACGGACCGTAATTACGTCAGGTTGGTTCGTAAAGGAAGAAATTATGCATATGTGAACGGGGTCACGTATGGTGAAGGACGATGAGGATGGCCTCAGATGTATTAGCTCAAACTTGACCTGATCGTTTTCACCTGTAGCACACAATTAAATCTGACAGTCTGCTTCGATCTGCGGACATTACTCATAGCATTAGGTATAAACAACGGCGAGCGGATTACACTGTATAGTATCTAAAATTTTTAGTTTAGTCGCTGTTTTGATTTAAGGCTGGTTTTGTTGGGGTTTCATTTAATGAATAAAGACGAAATTGAAAATATATCTAATAGACCTGAGGTGATTTATAA
>NZ_JAWNEI010000023.1:0-30678 GCF_034107425.1 Enterobacter sp. 148H3
TCAAATTTGGCTCCTCTGACTGGACTCGAACCAGTGACATACGGATTAACAGTCCGCCGTTCTACCGACTGAACTACAGAGGAATCGTGTGAACGGGGCGCATATTATCGACCTGCGCTCGCCTTGTCAAAGGGTGGATCTACGCCTTTTGATCGTTTGCTGACAAAATCGGCAAAGTGATGTTTTTGGCAGCGGAATGCACCGTCATGGTGCGGGTATACCCCTAATGGGGCAGATCATAAACTGCTGTTTCGGTAATAAAACCCCCCTCCATGATTAGGTTTCCTTATTTTCAGGCGTTTAGCGCCCAATTCAGACCGCCTGGTAAAAGTGGCATTCATATTGCAAAACCTGTTCAACAACGACAGCCGGTTCCGGCACAGCATTTCGAACAGGGGGCAAAATGAACTTAAGACGACTGAAATACTTCGTAAAAATCGTCGATATCGGCAGCCTGACTCAAGCGGCAGAAGTGCTGCATATCGCGCAGCCTGCGCTGAGCCAGCAGGTGGCTACTCTGGAAGGCGAGATGGATCAGCAGCTACTGATTCGTACCAAACGCGGCGTTACGCCAACGGAAGCAGGCAAAATCCTCTATACCCACGCGCGCACCATTCTTCGTCAGTGTGAACAGGCGCAGCTGGCGGTGAACAACGTAGGCCAGACACTGAGCGGGCACGTTTCAATCGGCCTGGCGCCGGGAACGGCTGCGTCCTCTATTACCATGCCGCTGCTGCAGGCCGTCCGCGCTGAGCTGCCTGAAGTTCTGGTCTATCTGCACGAAAACAGCGGTTCCGTACTGAATGAAAAACTGCTCAACGGCCAGCTGGATATGGCGGTTCTTTACGATCGCTCCCCGGTCGCCGGGATCACCAGCCAGCCGCTGCTGAAAGAAGATCTCTACCTCGTGGGCACCCGCGACTGTCCGGGTCAGAGCGTAGACCTTACCGCCGTGGCAGAGATGAACCTCTATCTGCCGCGCGACTACAGCGCCGTGCGCGTGCGCGTGGACGAAGCGTTCTCCCTGCGCCGCCTGACGGCCAAAATCATCGGTGAAATTGACTCAATCTCCACGCTCACCGCAGCCATTGCCAGCGGGATGGGGGTGACCGTGCTGCCGGAATCCGCAGCCCGCTCGCTGTGCAGCGCGGCAAACGGCTGGATGGCGCGGATCACCACGCCTTCCATGAGCCTGCCGCTGTCGCTGAACATGTCTGCTCGCGGTTCGCTGTCGCCGCAGGCGCAGGCGGTAAAAGAAATTTTGATGTCGCTGGTAAGCAAGCCGTCGCTTGAGAACCGTGAACTCCAGCTCGTGAGCTGATATTCCATAAAAGCATAAGATGCTGGTTTTTATTATTTGTTCTGCAGCGCGACAGACTCTAACAATAGAGCTATGTCAGATGCGCCGGAGTGAATCGTGAATTTCCAGCAACTTAAAATCATCCGTGAGGCGGCCAGGCGGGACTACAACCTGACCGAGGTCGCCAATATGCTTTATACCTCTCAGTCCGGCGTCAGCCGCCATATCCGCGAGCTGGAAGAGGAACTGGGCATAGAGATCTTTATCCGTCGCGGCAAGCGGCTGCTCGGCATGACGGAGCCGGGTAAGGCTTTGCTCACCATCGCAGAGCGGATCCTCAACGAGGCCAGCAACGTGCGTCGCCTGGCGGATCTCTTCACTAACGACGCCTCGGGCGTGCTCACTATTGCCACCACCCACACCCAGGCGCGCTACAGCCTGCCGCCGGTGATTAAAGCGTTCCGCGAACTTTTCCCTGACGTCCGTCTGGAGCTTATTCAGGGCACGCCGCAGGAAATTGAAGTGCTGCTGCAAAACGGTGGGGCGGATATCGGCATTGCCAGCGAACGCCTGAGCAACGACCCGCTGCTGGTGGCGTTCCCCTGGTTCCGCTGGTACCACAGCTTATTACTCCCGGTCGATCATCCGCTGAATCAGGTCTCTCCCCTGACGCTGGAAGACGTTGCGAAATGGCCGCTCATTACCTACCGCCAGGGGATCACCGGACGCTCGCGTATTGATGAAGCCTTCAACCGTAAAGGATTAACGCCGGACATCGTGCTGAGCGCGCAGGATTCTGACGTGATCAAAACCTACGTTGAGCTGGGGCTGGGCATTGGGCTGGTGGCGGAACAGTCCAGCGGAGAACGCGAAGACGGTAACCTGGTGCGTCTTGATACGCGTCATCTGTTTGACGCCAACACCGTATGGCTTGGCCTGAAGCGCGGACAGCTGCAGCGCAACTATGTGTGGCGCTTTATCGAGCTGTGCAATGCCGGGCTGTCGGTGGATGAGATTAAACGTCAGGTCATGGAGCCGGAAGAAGTGGCGATTGATTATCAGATTTAGGTGCTGGTTTGCCCGGTGGCGCTGCGCTGACCGGGCTAGTCACTTTCTTGAACGGATATTTTCTAAAGACCGCCTGTGATTCGAATGATTCGGCAACCGCCTGAACCTCTCTAAAATCCTCTGCGTTAACAACGTGCGGGATCATCGACTGAATAAACGTCCAGACAACCGTGCTGGTAATGGCCACCTGATTGGGCACTGTGGTGACCGGACGTGCCTTCAGTAATCTATTCCATTCCCTGCAGGCCGCCAGCAGCTGGGTTGTAATGCGTTCGACCCATGAATCGTGCTGCTTTTCCGGCGGGCGAAGATTGTGTTACCCCTTGATGCTATATTTAAAAGGCGTAGCCAACAGTTAAATAGTATGCCCATCCCGTTGAGTCTATAGAGATGATGTCTCCGTCGCTGCTAAATGCTTTGCTACCTTCGTCAAATTGTCCACCATGATAGAAATAGCGAAGTGTCGCGCCATAGTTCCAGTGGGGATAAACTAAGCTGAGTACGTTGGTGGAAACAATAGAGCTATTGGTACGGGAGTAAAACTTCTGCTCACCGCCTGACTCGTCTTTAAGGTCTGAACCAAAATCAAAATTGGTAAAGCCGACGTAATTTAGTTTTCCACCAAATATTGTTGTAATTGGGATGACATATTTGACTTTGAAGCGATATCCATCCCATTCGTTTTCGTTGGCTGCATTATAGTTGTTTCCTTGATATTTGGCATAGATGTTTGCAGATAACGTCATCGGTAGCCCAGTATCAATATCGGTTCCTATCCCCATATACCATGTGCTCTGACGTTGTCCTGAATTCGTTCCTGCGTCATAGATATAGTTGTGGGCAAAATACCATTCTTTGAATGGACCAAAACTTAAGTCGATTCCCGTCAACTTGTCGATGCTAAAACGCGGTTCTATCTCCGTAAAAAATGGAGAGCCATTATCCCAAATGCCGATATCATTATCATTGCCCATACCAAAAAACTTAGGTAAGTCCGCATAGCCATAGAAATCAAACCAATCTACATGTGTCCACGCACGATACTCGGGATATAAATCCGCTCTTTTTAGTGGCCCAAAACGAGTTGAGTTACTCCCTACGATATTAATACTTTGATGCCACCAGTCTGATAGATATTCGTTATTCCCGACGTCTGCCAATGCTACCGTGGGTAAAAGCATAAATGCGCCTGATAATATAATTTTTACTTTTTTCATATGTAGGGATTCCTTCCACAGAGATTTATTAATTAAGACTCTTTATCTTATTGAAACTACTTAGCTGCGCTTACATCTACCACTCTCATTTAAAGATTGGGTTTCAATGGGTTATCCCTTTAAAAAAGCAATGGTTTAAATAAGGGTTCATGTAAATGTATGAACCCTTTTAATATGCACAGTCGAATAAACTATTATTTTTTCACATCAACAACGCGCATGCCTTTGAGCTGTTCATCCGTGATGTTATTGCCTGCCTTGAAGTAATCGATTACAGCATTAGAAACGTAGTAACCGCCTGTTGTATTGCGCGATTTACCTTCGGTAAAGGTAGTAAAACCATCACCGCCGTCAGCAAGGAAGCTCTGGGTGGCAATGTGGTAAACTATCGCATCCTCAATCGGCTTGCCATTAAGGGTTAATGCGACGACCCGCTGATCGATTGGTTTACTGCTGTCATACCTCATCTCCACGCCTTTCGATACCTGCAAGACACCATTGCTTAAGCTTGCGGCATGTTCCATCAAAGTACGTAACTGTTTACCCGTGAGATCCATCGTGGTCAGTTCGTTAGGGAATGGGAACGTACTAATGACGCCGCCTATTGTAATCGCACCAGACGGGATTTCATTACGAATACCCCCCGAGTTGGTTAAGGCGAGCTGCGTATTTTTACCTGCTGCTGCCAGCAAAGCATCCGCAGCCAGATTACCCAGAGAGGCTGATTCACCATACGCACGCGTCAATTCTACCGGAGACTGCGCCACCGTTTTTTGAACCTCTTGATCAAGTTTCTTATTCCAGCCGTCGATTACTTGTTTCGTCTGCGGGTCGGGCTTCCATTCATCCGCATAAATAGTTTTAAGTTCAAATTTTTTCACCGTAAACTGATGCGGCTTCGTATAATCCAGTACCAGTTTCCCCACATCAATGCCGCCGCTGTCGGTCGAGAGGATAAGCGTCTTGCCTACTTTGATCGGTTCCGGCGTACCAACATGGGCATGTCCCGTAATCAGAATGTCCAGACCTTTCACCTGACTTGCCGTTTGAATATCTTTATCCAGGGCACGGCGTACGTCGGTTACCCCCATGCTGGACTGGCGCGCCGGCGTGCCTTCATGAACCAGCAATAAGGTTAAGTCGACTTTTCCTTTCAGTTCATCGAGATAGCTCTGTAGCCACTTAATTTCATCCCGAGCTTCAATACCTACGCGCGTTGCCGCAGAAACGGTATCATTGAAGGCAAAGACGCCGTGCAAACCAATGACGCCTATTTTTACGCCATCTTTTTCGATGATAGTATAGGGCTTATCCCAGAATAATTTGTTGCTGTCCTGATAGAATATATTGCCCTGTACAATAGGGAATTTCGCCTGGCTTAGCTGTAATAACGTGTTATCCCAGCCATGATCAAATTCATGATTACCCATCGTGACAGCATCAAACGACATAGTATTCATAATATCAATAATAGCCTTTCCCTTCGTTAAGCTACTGATATAAGGCCCCGTAAAATAGTCACCCGCATCAAAAAACCATGTTGCTTTACTTTTTTGTTTTTCCTCTTTTACCAGGGTAGTGATATTAGCCCAACCCCCAACATCACGTTTACCTTCCGCGATCCATGGGACTTTATAAGGTTCCACATGCGCGTGGAGATCGTTGGTGTAAATAAGGGTGATATCCCTGGCGCAGGACCAAAATGGTAACGCCAACAAAATACCTGCGGTAATCGCTTTTATATTCATAACCTGTTCCTTTCAGTTATATAAAGATGCGTTACTTTACATTCTGAAAGGGTTTATTATGCGAGTCTGCTCACACAATTAGTCTGAGGAGATGAGGCAAAATCAGCGACCTCTTGAAATCGTTGGTGACGCATATTGGCTCAATTTACGATTAATACCTGCAAATCGTTTGGTTGCCGAAATTTAGGGCTACCCATATCAGCCTCTGCAGACTACAGCTGGCCAGACTACAGGCTGGGATTTCCGGCATTACACTGTCGGGCATGCGGGAGTTATCCCCCGCTTTTTGATGAGCAACACTTTAATGAATGGTTGTCTGCGCACTTACGCGCCTATGCTTCAGAAAACGGTTATTTTTGTCCTGAATGTTATAGGCAAGAAATTATTTGTTATGGTTATAACCCGCAGGGAACACAGCGCGTTCAGTGCCGAATTTGCAGGAAAGTCTGGACACCCAAACAGCAAAAACAAAGAAAAAGAAAAAGAGTAACCCCTGCATGCATTGAAACGGTTCCACTTATTGTGCCGTTCCAGGGAAGTTGTGCAGAACAGAAACTGTATGTTCTGCTTAGCTTCGATGCTGACAGTGGTCATATTCTTCATATTTCCACAAATTTTACTCAGCATGATATTGGTGAGACTCTGCGTTATCGCTGGCGAGGGAAGCGTGAGCCCGATCTGTATCAACATGATATTGTCAGTCGTGTTGATATGCGTGAAATGCAATTTCTACGTCGGAGCCAGTTTGATGAAATTCAATATGGCAGTGCGGCCCTCAAGCGTAATGCCAGAGGTGCGATACTGCGTCCCGTCATCGCCGCTCACGGGCATTTTCGCGTGCTGAACATCCTTTTTCCTGAGGTAAAAATGCACGTTTTTTCACACGAATGCTTTCTTCGTGGAGCCGCCATTACCGCCTGGGCAGATCTGTTTCGCGAGCGGCAAGGTGAGCTTTGGTTTATAGAAGAGGAGATCAATGAGGAGGAGTGCGATATACCCTGGACTTTTCAGCGAACAACACAGCACGGCTGGTGGCAAACTCAGTGGCAGCTTTGGAGGCAGGGCAAAAATTTCAAGATGGTTTGCCCGTTAACCGGTGGTGATATCAATAATGCTAAAATGCTCTCTTTAACGGCCAGCAGGCACTTTATCGATTGGCTATACAAACAAACGAATTTTACCCATAGTGCCAAACTATCTGCAGGTCGTGTAACGCAGGTTCTTCTTTCCCTGATGCATGACTATAACGATAAAATTGCGGGATAGGTTCTCAATACGTGGTCTATTTCGTCAAGGGTTCATGTAGATACATGAACCCTTTTAATTTATGCAGAGAAGTCAATTGTTTATAAAAGTCTGATGATCAATTGCATCTATTTATTATAATTATACTTTTTTACAAATTTGCATGAATGGATGCCGTAGTGATTACGTCAGTAAGCTCCGTTTCGTTAAACAATCTTGCACGATAGGCCTCCCCAGGGAATTGAGGCGCACCATCAGGTAAAGAAATTACATCGTAGATAGTTGCAATCATATTACCATTCACATCGCTAATAAAGAATGAACGAGCGTGGCAGGTAAAAATAGCGAAGTAATCATCATGGTCAAAAACGCCACCCATAAAATCAGTCCACTGGACGATAGGTTTTGTGGGCAGTTCAATCGGTGCATGAATTTCCACAGCTGTTTTGGCAGCTAAGTCTACTGCATAGAAAAGAATGCGAGCCGGAGGTGTTGAATAAGCATCGCTTGTTGCATTGTCATTCATCGGACGAATAACAGGATTTTCATTTGCATCAAGACAAGATCGATTATCAAAGACAGATAAAACGAATTTTCCTACTGTCGGGTCGATATATTCTGCAAATGCACTATTATTCGTGATGCACACAGTGTGAGCATCATTTTTAGCAATGGAATATATAAGAGGAACCAGTAGGAGAGGGGATATTACGGTAGCACGGTAATTAACGGATTCAGTAAAGAAAGTATGCTGTAACCGTGACGCTCTGGCCTTCAGCGTTCGTGGTCTTACCCGAGATGATTTCGCTCCGGTGGCAGAGCGGGGAAGTGATTTTTATTTGGTGACGGCAGGAGATAAAACAATATTCAGAAAAGCGTATCAGAGGCTGGGATATTGCTACTTATTATTGGAATTTGGGACATGCTGCTGCATCAATTCAACGATCCAATCAATAAAAACGCGCAGTCTGGCGTTGACATGGCGGTTAGGCGGAAATGCCAGGTACAGGGGCATTGGCTTAATACGCCAGTCTTCAAATAGCGGAATTAAAGAGCCAGCAGTCTGATGCGCTGCCGCCATATAGACGGGGAGCGCAATCACGCCTAATCCCGCTAGCCCAGCCTCGAGGTAGGCGTTGCCATCATCCACGGCAAGTACATAGTTGCCCGTGATTTCAATATGTTCACTCTCATCGTGCAGTACCAGAGGATCAATCTTACCGGTGCGTGAGGACAAGAATCCCACTATGCGATGGTCGGTGTTTTCCAGCTCTCGCGGGTGCGCAGGGGCGCCGAGGCGTTCCACATAGCTCGGTGCGACGTAAACACCGATTTGCAAATCACCGACATGGCGTGCGATCAGGGACTGGTCGTTGATTTCGCCGCCCCGAACGACACAATCCACGTTGTCGCCGATCAGATCCACCGCCCGGTCACTCACGCCCATGTCGAACTGGATATCAGGGTAGCGCGCGTGAAAAGCCGGTAGCGCCGGCACCAGCACCAGGCGGGCGAGAGGCGTCGGCACATCTACCCGCAGGCGTCCCCTGGGCGTCATCGTCGCACTGGACAGGCTGTTTTCAGCATCTTCCATGTCCGCCAGCAGGCGGATGACGCGCTCGTAGTAGACCGCGCCATCAGGAGTAACGCCAAGCCTGCGAGTGGTGCGATGGAGCAAATTTACGCGCAGGCGCGCTTCCAGCTGCTGAATGAGCTGCGTCACCGTGGTTTTGCTCATATGAAGCGTTTGGGCAGCCTTTGTGAAGCTACCTGCCTCCACCACGCGAGCAAAGGCGCGCATCGCGTCGAAACGATCCATTCCTTATCCTCTCTTTTCACCGATTGTTTGGATATTACAAACAATGATGGACAAAGTCGCTTGTTTATCCGCCCGAACCCGCACCTGTAAAGTGTCTTTATGTTCAACGGGCTGATTTCGCCCTATTGCAAAGGAACAAACATGACAACACGCGAAGCTGTTTTTCCCCTCGGACGCCAGGCGCTCTATGAGCGCAATCGGTATTCACCGGCCATTAAATCCAACGGTTTCTTGTTCGTTTCGGGGCAGGTGGGTAGTCGCGAGGATGGTTCGCCTGAGCCCGATCTGAAAGCGCAGGTCAGGCTGGCCTTCGATAATCTTATTGCTGTCCTCGCGGCTGCGGGCTGCACGTTCGATGACGTGGTTGACGTGACCCTCTTTGTCGTCGATCCCGAGTCAAACCTCGACGCTATCTGGAGTATTCTGCCTGAATATTGGGGAGAAGCGCCTTACCCTACGCTGACCGGGGTCGGCGTGACGTGGCTGTACGGGTTCCAGTTTGAAATTAAGGTGATTGCCAGGCTGCCCTGAGTATTACTGGTCTTTCCGCCAGTCGAAAATAAGACAGAGGAAAAATGATGAGAGCAGCGGTTTACTGCCCGGAGGCGCTGCGCTTACCGTGCCCTAGGGTCCCGTAGGCCGGGTAAGGCGAAGCCGCCACCCGACAAATTTTCCGAACGCAGAAAAGCAAAAAGCCTGCTTTAAAAGCAGGCTTTTCAAATTTGGCTCCTCTGACTGGACTCGAACCAGTGACATACGGATTAACAGTCCGCCGTTCTACCGACTGAACTACAGAGGAATCGTGTGAACGAGGCGCATAGTAACGACCTCGGTACGCCTTGTCAAAGGGTGAAAACGCACTTTTTGTTCGTTTGCCGACAATTTCAGCAAATCGCTGATTTTATAGTAAATTTGCGTTGAAATTACACAGCAAAATGCGCCGCCCGCAGGCGGCGCGCAGGATCAGAAGAGTACGGAGTAGTTCAGACCAAACGTCCGTCCGCGGCCTTTATAGGTATACAGGCCCGGTGCACCGTAGGTTGGGCTATACAGCCCCGGCGCGCGCTGGCCCCAGGCGGTGGTGTAGTCTTTGTCCAGCAGGTTCTCCACGCTGAAGCTGACTTTACCCACCGGCAGGGCGTAGCTGCCCAGGAAGTCGACCGTGTTATAGCCATCAATCTTCTTGCCGTCGGAGTCTGACACGTCAAAGGTCTGTGTGCTCTGCACGCGCAGGGTCCAGTCGCCCGGCGCCCAGTTGACCCACGCGCTGGCTTTCGACGGGCTGGCGCTGTCTACCGTCAGCTTCTCCCATTTCCCGTTTTCGCGGGTTTCTGACTTGATGGCGTTAAAGTTCGCGCCCGTGCTCCAGTCGCTGTCGGTGAAGAAATAGTCCACCTGACCTTCCACCCCGTAGATACGACGCTTGTCATCTTCCAGGTTGATGGTCATATCCGTCTTGTTGATGGTGATGGTTTTATCCGAGAGCGAGTAATACGCCGCAACCTGCGTGCGCAGGTTATCGCCGGTGTAGCGCCAGCCCAGCTCATAAGCGTTGACCTTGATACCGTCCAGCTTCGAGTCGTTGACGTTGACGCTGTTCAGCAGGCGATAGTGACCGTTGTTGAGCTGATAGGTGCCGGAGCCGTAGTACTTCGCCAGGTCCGGAATTTCGAAGCCCTGGGAGAAGTTAAACCACAGCTGCTGCTGTTCGGTCAGGCGACCGAGGATCCCGGCGTTAAACAGGAAGTTGTTGTAATCGGTTTTACCGCCCGGCACCGCGTCGGCGGAGGCTGCTTTCCCGGTGGCGATGGCCTGCTGCTGGGTGTAACCGACAAAATCGTCTACCTTGTTCTCGGTGTACTGGTAGCGCACGCCGCCGCTCAGGGTGATGGCGTCAATGTCATAGCTGGCCTGCAGGAACGGGGCGAGGTTGGTGATGCTGTAGCCCGGATAGCGACCCACGTTGTAGGCGTTATCCAGCTCCATGCCGCCGCTCGCCGCGGCCTTGCTCAGGTTAAAGAACTGCTGGTTGGCGTCGAAGGTTTCGTGGTCGGCATCCACACCCCAGGTCAGCGTTAAATCGTCCACCGGCTTGCTGTTCAGCGTCAGCTTGCCGCCGTAAAAATCGGTTTTCTGCTGCGACGCGCCGATGCTGCTCACCACGCCTTTGGTCAGGGTCGGGAACGGATAGTAGGTCAGGCTCTCGTCGCGATAGTAAATCTGCGCGACCAGATCCTGGCCCCAGAAGTCGGTATTGGAGTACTGCAGGTTGATCAGATGGCGCTCGGTACCCGGCACGCGGTCAGAGTCAAGGTTACCTTTGTTGTACGCGGTCGCATCCCCCGTTACCGCCGAGAAGTTCTTCCCAAGATACAGCCCATGCTTGCCGTCGGACTCGCTCTTGTAGTACTGGGTAGTCAGCTGCAGCTGCTGGTGATCGTCGATGTTAATGGTGCCTGTGCCCATCACGTCGATACGGTCAGAATACTGTAAGCCGGTCTGGGTGTTATCAATGATCACCTCGTTGCCGTTGCCGTCATACCAGCCGCCGTAGCGCTGATACGACACCGACAGACGACCGGACGCGTTATCGTTGCCGCCGCTGACCGCTGCCGACACGTTCTCATCGTGGTCGTTATGGCTGTTAAACCCGCTCTTTGTCCCGGTCTGGAACTCGACCTCGGTCTCCGGCTGGCCCTTTTTGGTGACGATGTTCACCAGGCCGCCGGTGCTGCCGCCGCCGTAGAGTGACGTGGCGCCGGAGATGACTTCGATACGGTCAATGTTGAACGGATCGATAGAGTCCAGCTGGCGGCTGTCGCTGCGGGACGAGTTCAGGCGTACGCCGTCCACCATCACCATCATGGAGCGGCCGCGCAGGTTCATACCGTAGTTGGTACGCCCCTGGCTGCTGACGTCCATGCCCGGGATCAGCTGTGCCAGCACCTCTTTAATCTCTTTCCCGCCCTGAACCTGCTGTTCAATTTCAGCCCGCTCAATGACCCAGGTGGTCTGCGCCATCTCCGCCACGCTGCGGTGCGCGCGGCTGGCGGAGACAACGATATTTTCTTCCTTTTGTTCTTCCGCCCACGCAGAGGTAGAAAGCATTGCAAGCAAGCAAGGATTTAAAACCCAAAGATGAGAACGTTTCATTGTTATGTTGACCCTGATTGTGTGTGTCAGTACTCGGTGGTTTTTGCTAAGGATTTAAAAACCTGACTGTTCTCCGGGCTGGTGGTGCTTCGCCAGTGGATAACGCCAGGGGTGGTAGCCAGCTCAAACGGCTCGTCGCCGTGCGCGCGATTCAAAATTCGCGCCGCACGCCAGGCCATCAGGCTGAGCTGGGGTTCGGCAATGCCGAGACGGTGCATCCCGGCATTCACGGCAAACAGGCGGTTGCTCTGCGGGCCGTCCCATTCGAGGGTGAAATCGTTGTTGATGCAGAAGGCTTCGCCCGTATCCAGATGCAGGCGGTGAGACAGCGGCGCGAGGAACGCAGGCTGCACGGCGCGATAGCCGGTGGCGAAGATCGTCACGTCGCTCTCCAGCTGCTCGCGGCCGCCGTCAAGGTGATGCTTTATGCTCAGGCGTTGTCCGTTTTCCAGGCGCGTCAGGGCCGTCACCGAGCGGGACGGCATCAGGTGCGCCCAGGGTTTTTCACGCAGCACTTCAAAGCGGTGGTACATGGCGCGGTAAATCGCTAGCAGGGACTCGGTGGTGATGCCGTCGGAGGTCATTTTCTGCTCGTGCAGCATCTGACGACGCGCCTCCTCATCGAGCGTAGAGAAGCTGTCCACGTACTCCGGCGTGAAATACTCGTTAGCAAAGGCGGCTTCATCCAGAGCGTTGTAGTTGTTGCGGCGCGAGACCCAGTTCAGGCTCAGCGGCTGGCCCCATTCGCCACGGAAAATATTCAGGAACAGGTCGGCGCCGCTCTGGCCGCCGCCGACGACGGTAACGCGCTTGCCCGTAAGGTCCGGCGTGCGCAGCATCATCTCGCTGGCGTGGAAGCAGGTATCGTCCTGCGTCGTGACGCAGTCCGGCAGGTTAATCTGTTTGCCAATCCCCACGCAGACGTGGCGCGCCAGGAAGCGGTCGCGCTGGGTCACCACCTCAAACAGGCCGCTTTTCTCATCAAAGTTCACCTGCTGCACCTGCTGGCTGAAGGCAAGGTTGGTGAGGTTGTCTGCCGCCCAGCACAGGTAGTCCGCAAACTCTTCGCGGGAGACGGTGCGCTGCTCGGTGGTCAGGAAGCGGTAGAACTTTTTGCGCTGCACCAGGTAGTTCAGGAAGCTGTGGCGGTTGGTCGGCTCAACGGCGCTGACCAGATCCTTCAGGAAGCTGGTCTGCATGTGGCAGTCCGGCACCATCATTCCCGGGTGCCAGGAGAAGTGCGGTTTACGCTCGAGGAACAGCGAGCTAAAGCCGTCCAGCCCTTCCGCCAGCGCGGCGACGCTGAGGTTAAAAGGGCCGATACCAATGCCGATGAAATCATAGGTTTTCATTGCGCTGACTCCCTGGAGGCCAGAAAAAGAGGGTTGTCTAGGTCGGTGACGTAGTTCGGCAGCATGCGGCTGCCGCCGTCGTGTTCGGAGAAGGTCAGTTTGACCGGGTTGAGGATCACGCGAATAATCTGCGGCTTGAAGAGATCGAATTTGGCGAAGCGTTCCGCAAGCTCGGGGTGCGCGGCTATATAGCGGTGCAGAACCCCGGCGAGGAGCTGATAGAACCGCGTTTCGCTGACGCCGCTTTGCAGCGTGAGACGCGAGATAAAACGCAGCACCGTCACAAAGTTGCCGGTTTGCAGATCGTGGATGATGTAATCCGCGCTCAGGCGCGCCGTGACGGCCTTCACCTGTTCCGGCAGGCTCTGGGCCTGCGGGAAATCCTCGTCCACCAGGCGCATATCGCCCTGGAAATCCTTCAGCAGGATGCGCTGCGGGACATAATCCTTCATCACCAGCGTCACGTTCTGCCCGTGGGCGATCAGCGCCACTCCGTAGCGGCAGAGCAGGTGATAGAACGGGATCACCGTTGCCTCAAACATCTTTTCCAGCCACGCTTCGGCGCTTAACCCCGAGCGTTTAATCCACGCGTCGATCAGCGGGCGCCCGTTGTTGTCGGTTTCCATTAGCGCCGCCAGCAACAAAGCCTCTTCGCCATCCTGAAGATAACAGGATGGGTTCTCGCGCCAGATCACCCCCAGCATCTCCTGATAGCGATAGGGCGCTTTCGGCAGCGCCGCATAGCCCGGATGCGACAGGTATCCGGCGGCGGGTTCGCCAAGCACCTGCGCGCCAGAGCGCGCAAGCGTAGCGTCGCTGGCGAACTGCTGCTGCAGCCAGCGCGAGGCCAGCGGCCCGGCGGCAATGTATTTGCCGGGAATACCGCGATAGCAGGAGGTGTTGTAAATAGTCAGCGGAAGCTTGATGTCATACGGCGCGCGACGGCTGGCATTTGTGAGCGTGCGCAGGGACTGCTGGGCAAGATACTCGTCGCCAAATTCGCCCAGCTCAACCATCTCACCGCGCGCCAGCTGCGCCAGGAAATGAATGGCGATCTTCTGCTGCCACTGCCACGGGTGCAGCGGTACGGGCAGCCAGCCGTCGTTGAGACCCAGCGCCTGCCAGCGGGCGTCAAAGCGGGTGCGCTCGGCGTTGTCCATGGCGCTGGCCAGCAGGGCGCTGATATCGCAATCGACGTCGCTGCTCCAGACCAGATGCTCCCGCTGAACGGCAACCCAGTGCAGACGAAAACGTCCGCGGTACTCCGGCGCGTACTGGCGCAGCGCGTCCAGACCCCAGCCGCGGCGGCCTTTGTTGAAAATAAACTTCGGGTGGCCGCGCATCAGACACTGTAATTCGTCCGGGTCGAGGTGGATCAGCGCGTCCGCGTCCAGCGCTTCACGCGCCTGCAGCAGCTGTATGTCGCCTCGCAACGTGGCGTAGAGATCTTCCATGTGCTCCGCCGTTTGCGCGTCGCTCATCTCCAGCACCGCTGCCAGCTGCAGCAGCGCGCTTTCCGCCTCCACGGCGGCACCGCTGGCGGTAGTCAGGCTGTCCGGGTCGATATGCAGCCAGCCCCAGATCCCGCGCGCGGCGCAAAACTGCCAGGACTCGTTGCCCATGGTGATGCGCCAGGCGTCAGACGAAACTGGCTCGGCGCTCAGGGTGCGTTCATACTCCAGCTCGGCGAGGATCTTCGCCACCATCTCGCGGTTCACTTTCTCCCAGAGCGCGTTCACAGGCCCACCTCGCTGAAGAAGCGGTGACGCTGGCTCATGATGAGGCGCGAGCGCTTGTGCGGGAAGTCGAACTCTTTCACGGTGTCGAAACCGGCAGAGGCCAGATGGCGGAACAGGCGCTGGTTGTCGAAGCGCGGCTCGGCGACAATCCGCGCGGTGCGCGGTTCATCGAGATACAGATAGTGGCTCAGGCCGCGCAGCCAGCTGCGGATGTACTGCGCGCCGCGCCAGTTCTCTTCGCCCACCAGCATGTGCAGCCCGCGGTCAAACGGCTGCCAGCGATAGTGGCGGCCAATGCGGTCTTCCGGTGCCCAGTAGAGTTCAAAATAGCCGAACGGCTGGTCGTCGAAGCAGCCGATAACCGGGTAGCAGTAGGTCGAGTCAAGCTGGCGGCGCAGGTAGTTTTCCTGCTCAGCCTGCGAGCCCGCCATCTCCCAGAAGGCGTTCACGCGCGGGTTGTTCATCCAGCGGGTAAAACGCTCGCTGTCTAGCGCCACGTCGGCCACGCGGAAGCTGAGGGTGCGCTTAGTCTGCGGATCGTAACGGCGATACACTTCGCCCTGCGGGCGGCGAGGGCGCAGCGGGAAGTACAGCTGACGGCTCTCGTCAAACTGCATTCCGCCGCTCGCCTGCGGCCGTTCGCCTTTCAGCCACAGCGGCAGCTGCCAGAAGGCGTCGCGCGCCAGATAATCTCCGTGGGCCAGGCCGAACAGCGCCCGAGCCTGGGGTTCATCCTGCCAGTCCGCCCACGGCAACGTAACGCCGGTCAGCGCGGGGGCGGCAACAAACAGCTGATCCAGCGCTTGCACCAGCCAGCCGTCCGGGAGCCCCTTCAGACGCTCCAGCACCGCGCTGCCGTCGAGACCCAACGTCAGCGGCAGCGCGCGATCCGTTGCGGTGCAGCGAAAGCCGTAGCCGGAATGGACAATATTCGCGATGGCCATCACGCCTTCTCCTTGTAAAACGGGTTGCTAAAGTCGAAATAGATCACCGCCGGATCGGCGATGGTGTTTTCATTGCGATCGTGCAGGTAGCAGAAGAAGTTGCCTTTGCAGTTCCAGGTCGGGCTGTCGAGAACGTAGTCGAGGCAGCGGGTCTGCTTCGCCGTGCGGCGCAGTTGGGCCAGCGCAGCACGCACCCGGGACATCAGGCTCTCTTCGCTGTCGAAACCGGCGGCAGCGAGGGCGGCGGTTACGGCAAGGGTAGAGTTCAGCAGCAGGTAGTAAGGGAAGTAGCGCAGCAGCTGGCTCTCGCCGAAGCGGTTTTCCACCTCAGTTTCGCCAGCTTCTTTCAGCCACGCGTCGGCACTTTCGGTCCACGCGCTGCCCTGGCAGTCGCGGTAGATAAGTCCGATCGGGAAATCCTGCTGCATCTCAACGAGGATATTTTGCTGGTGCGCCAGCAGGACCAGGCCGTAGTCCGCCTCGGCGCTGAACAGCGGGATTAATACGCGGTCGCAATAGGCGTCCAGCCAGCAGCGGGCGGCCTGGGCGAGCGGTAAATCGAGACGCTGGCTCAGACGGCGCACCGCCGCGGCCAGCAGGCTGTCGCCGCCGTCCGGCGCGGCCTGCGTCAGGCTGACCAGCACGTTGGTCTGGGTGTCTGGCGTATCGAACAGCAGATTGACGCGCAGGGCCATCAGGCTCTCTTCCTGAATAGCGCCGCTTTCGTCGCGCAGCCCCGCCCAGCCGTCTTCCTGCATCACGCGCATGGTCGGGTAGCGTGCCTGTAAATCTTGCCAGCGTTCCGTTTTCGCCAGGCGCGCCAGGCGCATGCCGCGCTTAACTTCTTTGACCGACAGCGTGCGCACGGAGTTGGTCAGGCGCACGCTGAGGGAGAACTTAATCATGTCGCAGTTAGTTTCGCTGTACAGCGAGCGGGAGGAGCTGGTGGGCAGCCACTGTGCGCCCGCTTCACCCAGGTCCTGCAGTGAACCGTTTTCTGCCAGACGCTGGCACCAGTCCTGCTCCAGCAGATAGTCGGCCTGCCACGGATGCATGGGCAGCAGCCAGCGGGTGTCGGTGAAGTGGCTGAGCAGCTCGGGCGCGCTCTGGGCCGCGAAGCGCAGCAGACGTTCGCGCAGGGAGACGTTCAGGCTGTCGCCGGCAACGAGCGTGCTCTCAACGGCAAACCAGCGCAGCGGGAAGCGTGAGGCGAAATCGGGCAGGTAGCGGCGCGCCTCGGCTTCGTTAAACGGCTCGTGCGACTTTGGTGCCGGGTGAAACGCGTGGCCGACCAGCAGCGCCTGTTCCGCGTCGGCAAACGTCAGCGGCTTATCGCGCAGGGTTGCCCAGTTGTGGCGTAAATCGATCGCCTGCCAGGTGTGGGCATGGCTTTCGAGGACGCGCTGCTTAAAACGCGCCAGCGTGTCGGCATCCAGCGAGCCTTTTACGGATGGTTTTTCAAGAATTAAATCAACCAGTTGAGAGAATGTGACGGCGTCACTACTATCTAGGTTGCTCTGAATAAGCGTTGCCGGTAAACGGTACTGATGGTGCTGGGTGGGAGAGAAATAGCGTACCGGCACCCGAAGCGCCTGGGTCTGGGAAAGCGGGATATGGATCTCAGATAGCGCATCCGCATCGGTAGCGGGGAGATAGCGCCAGTCCTTCGTTTCGCGCAACAGGGCGTTTAAAAAACACTGGGCTGCAACGTCTGTACCGGCTGAGCGGGGCAGAGCACGCATAGATGTACCTCATTCCATGATTGATAATGATTCTCGTTATGATATTCATTCTGTTTACAGTCGCAACCATTTTTGCAATATTTGTTTTCATAAATTTCATAATTTCCACACATTTATTGACACTATGTTCACATTCTCATGCGCGCTGACTCTGAAATATTGACCGAAAACGTCACCTCAAAAACCAACTGGCCCCTGGCGTTATGTGCGGGGTTATTAGGTGTCGGGCAAAACGGCCTGCTGGTGATGCTCCCGCAGCTGGTGAACCTGACCGGGCTGTCGCTCTCGGTCTGGGCCGGACTATTGATGTTTGGATCCATGCTCTTTTTACCCGCATCGCCCTGGTGGGGGCGTCAAAGCGAGCGAAAGGGGTGTAAGTACGTGATGCTCGCCTCGCTGGGCGGCTATCTGGCCAGTTTTGTCGTGATGGCGCTGGTGGTCTGGGCGATGGCAGCCGGAAGGCTGGATACCGTCTGGGGACTGGCAGGGCTTATATTCTCGCGCCTGCTCTACGGACTGACGGTCTCGGGGCTTGTGCCTGCAGCCCAGACGTGGGCAATTCAGCGTGCGGGACTGGAGAAAAGAATGGCCGCGCTGGCGACGATAAGCTCCGGCCTGAGCTGCGGGCGTTTGCTTGGCCCGCCGCTGGCGGCGCTGATGCTCAGCGTTAATCCGGTGGCGCCGCTCTGGCTGATGGCGGTTGCGCCGCTTATCGCTCTGCTGCTGGTGCTTCGCGAAGTCGCTGATCCGCCGCTACCGCCGGTAGCCCACCAGGCAACCCGCCTGCAGGCCTCCATGCTGCCGTTCCTGCTGCTAGCGCTGCTGCTGGCGGCGCTGGTAAGCCTGATGCAGCTTGGCCTGTCGCCGCATCTTAGCCCGTTGCTGGACGGCAACGCCCGGGAGATCAGCCATCATGTCGCGTTTCTGCTGAGCCTTGCCGCGCTGGCCACGCTCGTGGCACAGTTTCTGGTGGTCCGCCCGCAGCATTTCACCCCGATGACGTTGCTCTGCATCGCGGCGGTGTTGATGGTGGCAGGACTAGGGCTGATGACTGTCGCCGGTTTAGCGCTGTTCTACGTGGGGATTGTTATCACGTCACTCGGGGCGGCGATGGCCACGCCGGGCTACCAGCTGCTGCTTAACGACAGGCTGACCACCGGGAAAGGGGCGGGCGTCATCGCCACCAGCCACACGTTAGGCTACGGCGTCAGCGCGCTGCTGGTGCCCGTGGTGACGCGTTTTTACGGCGAGCAGTCTTTAACGGTAGCCGCATGGGGAATGGCATTGCTGTTTTTAGCGTTGAGCATAGGGGTACGGTCAACCGAGCGTCCCCCTGCTGAAAAACCTTAATGGATCTGGCGGGAGGAATGGCCGCCAGACTCCTCATTTTGCCGCAGACGCTGCAGCGGATCCTGCTGATAAAACTGGCAGAAACGCTGCCACAGCGCCGGGAAACGGGGCGCGAAGAGCTCGGGCGCGCTGAAGAAATACTCCGAGAGCACCGCAAAGCACTCGGCCGGGTCGGTTGCCGCATAGGCGTCAATGCTGGCCGCGCTTTCGCCTACAAGGTCTATTTCATCCTGAATGTTATCCATCGCCGCGTGCAGATCGTGCTCCCAGCCCGCCACTTCGCGAAGCGGGATAAATGGAACGCCGCTGGCGCGATCGCCGTTGCGGGTATCCAGCTTGTGGGCTACCTCATGGATAATCAGGTTAAAACCGGACGCATCGAACGAGTCCTGAATGTCGAGCCAGTTGAGGATAATCGGCCCCTGCTGCCAGCTTTGTCCGGACTGCACCACGCGCTGGTTGTGCACCAGCCCGATATCGTCCTGCCATTCGTCATCCACCACGAACGGTGCGGGATAAATAAGCACTTCGTGGAAACCGTCCAGCCACTCAATGCCGAGCTCAAGCACCGGCAGACAGAAAAGCAGGGCGATGCGGGCGTTTTTAAGCGGATCTAGCTCGAAACCCTGCAGTGGAACCAGGCGTTTTTGCTGTAAAAAACGATCCGCAAGCTGAACCAGTTTCGCTTGTTCATCCGGCTTAAGATTAGCCAGAACAGGGATTGTCAGCGCGTCATTCCATGGCAGCGCCATATCCCGGCCAGCTTCATTCGTTTTCCAGGGCCACTTTATCATCGCTTTGCTCGCAAACTCGTTACTTGAACAAAAATGGGAAAGTCAGGTTCGGTTAAGATGCCAGAAAATCGCCCACTGCGACAATTCCAGCCTGAATAAACTATCATTCGTACGTAGCGGTGGGTAGCGGTTTGCTGGCATCACCTTCATTTTGTGAAGTCTGTCGTAGCCTTCATCCACAGGTTCAGTGAAGAAATCAGTACGGTATTGAAAAGATGAGCGATTTTAAAGGTAACAAGCAGGACCTGCCCAGTCGGCTGTGTGTGCACTGCCAGCGACCCATGACGTGGCGCAAGAAATGGGCGAAATGCTGGAATGAGGTTAAATACTGTTCTGAGCGTTGTCGCAGGAGCCACCGTTGACCGAGCTGCGTCTGATCCTGGGCGATCAGCTTAATTCGCATCACAGCTGGTTTGATACCTGCAGTCCGAACGTCATTTACGTGATGCTGGAACTCCGGGCAGAAACCGCCTATGTGCTTCATCACGCCCAGAAAGTTATCGCTATCTTCGCCGCCATGCGCGCGTTTGCCTCTGCATTAAAGGAGAAGGGGCATCGGATGAGGTATGTCCGGCTCTCTGACGGCTCAAACCGCGGCGCGCTTGAAGACAATCTCAACGCGCTTGTCGCGCATTACGGCGCGGGTAGGGTGATATGGCAGGAGCCCGACGAATGGCGTCTGGATACGCAGCTGCAGGCGTGGGCGAAGACGGTCTCCGTTGAAACGGCCTGCGTCAGCAGCGAGCATTTTTTCACCACGCGGGAACAGGTCAGCGCGTTCTTTGCAACGCGCAAAAGCTGGCGAATGGAGTACTTTTACCGGGAAATGCGTCGTCAGCACGGCATTCTTTTGACATCAGAAGGCGAGCCGGAAGGGGGGAAATGGAACTTCGATGCTGAAAACCGCAAGCGCTGGTCCGGCGAGCCGCCCGCGCCGGGCGACTCGCGTCCCGGCCACGATTATTCAGCCTTATGGGCGGAGATCCAGCGCTGCGGCGTACACACCTTCGGCGAGCCGCAGGCCGACAATTTTCGCTGGCCGCTTAACCGTTCGGAAGCCAAAGCCAGGCTGGAGGAATTTATCACTCACGTGCTCCCCCATTTTGGCGCCTGGCAGGACGCGATGCACGCGGAGGAACCTTTTCTTTTCCACTCGTTAATTTCATTCGCGCTAAACACCAAAATGCTTAATCCGCGGGAAGTGGTCGCAGCCGCCCAGCAGGCATGGCGTTCGGGCCACGCGCCGCTGCCTGCCGTTGAAGGGTTTATCCGACAAATTCTCGGCTGGCGGGAGTACGTGCGTGGGATTTACTGGTCGCAGATGCCGGGCTATCGGGATCTGAATGCCTTAGACCAGCAGGCTCCGCTGCCGGACTGGTTCTGGACCGGCAGGACGCAGATGCGCTGCCTGGCGCATGCCGTTGGACAGTCGCTCACCGAGGCTTACGCCCACCATATCCAGCGCCTGATGGTCATCGGGAACTTTAGCCTGCTCAGCGGCCTGTCGCCGCAGGCGGTTCATGAATGGTATCTGGGGGTCTATATTGATGCCTTTGAATGGGTGGAGCTGCCCAACACCCTCGGCATGAGCCAGTTTGGGGATGGCGGGTTACTGGCGAGTAAACCCTACGTCTCGAGCGCGTCATATATTCATAAGATGAGTAATTACTGTCAGGGGTGCCGGTATCAACATAACCAGCGCACTGGGGAGCTGGCGTGCCCCTTTAATGCCCTTTACTGGGATTTCTTTGCGCGCAATCAGGCGCGTCTGGGTAACAATCCCCGCCTGGGCATTGTCTTTAAACAGCTTGCGGACATGAAGGAAGAGGAGCGGCAGGCCATTGCCGATCGTGCAGGGTATGTTCGCCTGCATCTCAACGACCTCTGACCTATTTCATCGCCGTACAGGTTGCGGTGGTTTAGTAAGACGCTATTATTTTTGACTTTGTTGCGTATTCCCTGACAGGACATCCAGACGCTATGCCCGTGAATTTTGACCTTAACGATCTTTATGCTTTCAGAGCGTTAGTGGAATACGGTAACTTCCGTGTCGCTGCTGAATCTATCTGCTTATCCCAGTCGGCCCTGAGCCGCAGGATTGAAAAGCTGGAAGCCGCGCTGGGAAACCGGCTGTTCGATCGTACCACCCGCCGCGTGGCCTTAACGTTATACGGGCAAAACTTTGCCGAGCGCTCCGCGCAGCTGCTCGACAACGTTGAGTCAATGCTGGCGGATGTCGATAAAGCCAGCGAAGAGCGGACGGGGCTGATCACGGTTGCCACGGTACCTTCCGCCGCCTGTTACTTTATGCCTGATGTGATCCGTCGCTTTCAGTCTCGCTATCCGCGCGTGCGCATTAAGCTCATCGACAGCAGCGCGGGGAATGTGATTGACGCCGTGGCCCGAAGCCAGGCGGATTTTGGTATCTGCTTCGCAGGAAACCTGCCGTCTGAAATCGAATTTTTCCCGCTGGTGGAGGATGTCTACGTCGCGGCGTGCAGAAAGGATCATCCGCTGGCGCAGAAGAGTCACCTGACGTGGCAGGCATTTTATCAGCAGGATTATATCTCTCTCGATAAAACGTCAGGTAACCGCAATCTGCTCGATCGGATGCTGGGGGATATCGTTCCCGAGCGGCCCAGCGTCTGCGAAACACGTCACGTTACCACGATGCTCGGTATGGTTGAGGCGGGGATCGGCATCGCTGCCGTTCCCGCCATGTCGATGCCGACCTCAGAGCACACGCTGCTGACGCATCTGCCGCTGGTGGCGCCGGAGGTCAAACGCACCGTAGGGCTTATCCGGCGCCGGGGGCGCATCCAGTCTTATATCGCGGCTGAACTGGAAAAGCAGATCACCGAGCAGTATCGCCGGACGTAACGGGGATCATCCCCGTCTTCTCGATGACGGCGCGTGAGGGCGGTGAGGCGAGATAGGTCAGCAGCGCTTTCCCCTCGTCAGGATGTTCAGCGTGACGGGTGACCGCACCCGCGAAGCGCGTGATGTATTGCAGATTATCCGGGATTTTACCGATAAAGGTGACGCCCTGAACGGGCAGCAGCTCGCTAACCTGCTGGAAGCCCACGGCGTATTTTCCTTTCGCCACTTCAGAGGCGACCGGGATACGCTCGACCATTGTCGCTTTACCCGCCACTTCTTTTTCAATCCCCAGCTTTTTGAACAACGTCTGGCTGACGTACCTACCGCTGGCGCTGTCAGAGTAGGCGATGGAGCTGGCCTGCAGCAGCGTTTCACGCAGTTTCGCATCGCTGCTGATATCAGGGACATCCGCACCTTTTTTCACCACCATGCCAACGGGAGAGTCCGCGAGTTCAGTTCGCGAACCCGGCTGGGTCTGGCTGGCTTTTTCGAGTTTCTCCAGCGCATCGCCCACCATAATCACCACGTCGGCCTTCTCGCCGCGCGCCAGACGGTTTGGGATCGCCTGCGGCGTAGCGCCCATTGAGGGGCCGGGGATGATCACGATTTTATCCCCGGTCTGGCGTTCATATTCCGGAGCCAGTTTTTCAAGGGCGGCTTTGAAGCCGCCTGAAATCATGACCTTTACGTCCTGGGCAAAGGCATTGACGCTCAGGAACATCAGCACCAGCGCGCTGGCGGTATAGCGATAAGTGCGTTTCATACTGCCCCCTGTGACTTGACGGTGTTTTGCAGCGATACCGCACGGCGGCGGTAGAGGTAGAGCGTGGCCAGCAGGGCACACACCGCGGCGAAGCTCATCCAGTAGCCAGGCGAAGCTTTGTCACCGGTGTATTCAATCAGCGCGGTGGACATTACCGGGGTAAAGCCACCGAACACCGCCGTCGCCAGGCTGTAAGCCAGCGAGAAGCCCGCCACGCGCACTTCGGCAGGCATGATCTCCGTCAGGGCCGGGATCATCGCGCCGTTATACAGGCCGTAGAGGAAGGAGAGCCACAGCAGCACGCTCAGCATCATGGAGAAGCTGGGCGAGTTCGCCAGCAGCGTCAGAGCCGGGTAGCTGGTCGCCAGCGCCAGCAGGGTCATGGCAATCAGCACCGGCTTGCGGCCAAAACGGTCCGACAGGGCACCGCCCACCGGCAGCCAGATGAAGTTAGAGATCGCCACCAGCAGCGTGACCAGCAGGCTGTCTGACGCGCTGAGCATCAGCACTTTTTTGCCAAAGGTGGGAGCGTAGACGGTGATCAGGTAGAACGCGGTGGTGGTCATCGCTACCATCAGCATGCCCGCGACCACCACCTGCCAGTTGCTAAGCAGCGTTTTAAAGACCTGACGCATCTCCAGATGCTGGCGGCGCGCGCTGAACTCTTCCGTCTCTTCCAGCTTGCGGCGCAGGAAGAAGATAAACGGCACGATTAAACAGCCGAACAGGAATGGGATGCGCCAGCCCCATTCGCGAATGGCGCTCTCCGCCATCAGGGCATTCAGAGCGAAGCCCATCGCCGCGGCGACCATAATGGCGACCTGCTGGCTGCCGGACTGCCAGCTGGTGTAAAACCCTTTGCGGCCCGGCGTGGCGATTTCAGCCAGATAGACCGAGACGCCCCCAAGCTCCGCACCGGCGGAAAAGCCCTGCAGCAGACGGCCCGTCAGCACCAGCAGCGGCGCCCACAGACCGATGCTTTGATAAGAGGGGATAAGCACGATCAGAAACGTCCCCGCCGCCATGATGGAGAGCGTGACGATCAGTCCCTTTCTGCGCCCCACCTTGTCGATATAGGCGCCAAGCACGATGGCCCCGATGGGACGCATCAAAAAGCCCGCGCCGAAGACGGCGAAGGTCATCATCAGCGACGCAAATTCACTGCTCGCCGGGAAGAACGTGTGGGCGATATAGGTGGCATAGAAGCCGAACAGAAAGAAATCGAACTGCTCAAGAAAGTTGCCGGACGTCACGCGAAGTATGGCGCCCGCTTTCGAGCGTACGGTTGCAGGTGAGGTTGAGGAAAACATGGTTATCTCCAGTTTTATTGTTGACGTTTTACGCGTCTGTTTCTGAAAACTGGATCAGGATGAGGAATTAGATAAGCGCAAATGCCGCATCGACTGATGCATTTCTTGCATGAATATAATCCGACGAATAAATACAATTAATGGCAACAATAACTTAACAAACGGTTGGCTTTTTATTCACCAATATTCTGTAAGTCTCTGATATTGCGATTTTGTGATGTGGCGCAGAGGCGCGTTTCAGAATGAGCCGGGTAACCGCTTCATTACCCGGCGGATGCAATTTAGCGCAGCGCCCTGGCAATCGCGCTAAACATCAGAGAGGCTTCCAGCGGCTGGGCACTGAAGGACGGTTCCGCCTGCGGCCAGGTAGACCACTGGACGATGACCAGATTTTCCTTTGGGTTCACCACGATCATCTGCCCGAAAATGCCCAGCGCCCAGAGCGAACGTTTCAGCGAATCCTGTGCCGTCGGCTCTACGCCCGTGGCGTTGGCGGGCACTTCATTGTTCCACCACTGATAGCCATACAGCCCCTCGGGATGGGCGTCTGACACCGAGCCTTTGGCCTTCGTCCAGTCTGACGACTGCCTGATCCAGTTTTCCGGCAGTACGGTCTTACCGTTCGGTAACGTACCGTTGTTCAGGATAAATTGCCCGAAGCGTCCCCAGTCCTCCAGCGTGGCGTTAAAGCCGTGCGCGCCGACGTCGTGCTGGCCTTTGCTGTAGGCATGCCACACGCCGTCGCTCGCCATGCCGTAAGGCTGCCAGATGCTTTTCTCCAGATAGGCTGCGAGCGTCATGCCGGTGGCCCGCTCCAGCACGTCACCCAGCAGCCAGGCACCGCCCGAAGAGTAAGACCAGTTCTCTCCGGCCGGATGCGCTCTGCGCAGCCCCTTCACCAGCTTGCGCACGCAGTCATAGCTACCCGGCTTCGCCTCGCACTCGGTGAGCTGCGCAAAGTCGGAGTGGGGGTTGGTGTAATCCTCGTTCCAGGCCACGCCGGACGTATGGGTGATCAGCTGTCTGAGCGTCACGCCGTCCCACGCGGTGCCTTTCAGATCGGGTTCATACCGCGTGATCCGATCGTCAAGCGAGTGGATCTTTCCCTCTTTGAGGGCTACGCCCACCAGCGCCGATACCACCGATTTCCCAACCGAGCGCGAGGTCCAGAGCGTCGAGTCGGTATTGCCCTCTCCAAGATACTTCCAGGCGATTTTGCCGTCCTTCAGCACCAGCATGCCGCTGACGTTCTGCCGCTGGAGGTAGTCCTTAAGGCCGTAGCGCCTGCCGTTAACCTGATAGTGTGCGTCCGTGAGCGGCTTGTCCGACATTTCCAGCGGCACGGCGCTACCGTGGCGGAAAACATCCCCGGGGTAGTTGCGGTAGTCATTGCGAAAGCCCACCACGCGATCGGCCTGACTCCAGGTGAGCATCTTATGGGTGTCAGGCAGCGTGGTGTCGAAGGGGGCAGGGCAAGCGCTGAGGTCGGTGCCTTTACAGGCGGCCACTGCCGCAGGGGAGATCAGGGTGCTGAAGATAAGGCCCGCCAGCAGGGCATGGTTTACTTTTCTGTTTTTCATATCCGTCTCTTACAGGTTAGGAACGGCTTCAGTTTAAAAACCCCGGGGCTATAATAAAAAACGCGTAGCGGGGGAAAATCCCCCTAAAAAACAGAGGGAGCGTAGCGTGGCGGGACTGATTTACTCTTTTGCACAGCTCGAGGCATTTACCGCCGTGGCCGAGAACGGGAGCCTGAGTAAAGCCGCGGTGGCGCTGAAGAAGGACCGAACGACGCTTCGCGATCTGGTTGATTTTCTTGAGGATGGGTTAGGCTACGCGCTGTTTATTCGCGACGGCCGCACCCTGCGGCTCACGCCCGAAGGGGAACAGCTTCAGCGCCAGGCGCACCTCCTGATGCGGCAGGTAAAAGCCTTTGAGGCGTTTGCCAGAGAGCTACCGCACGGTGCCACGCAGGACCTGACGCTGGTCTACGATCCTTTTACGCCCAGAGCCTTTCTGCATGGGGTGATTGCTGAAATGGCGGTGCGAAAAATCCGCCTGAGCCTTATCTGCGCCTCGCGGGATGAATCGGAACGGCTGCTGGCGAATAACGACGCGGATCTGGCCATCTGCCAGGCACGCAACCGCAGCGTGGGCAACGATATGGAGTGGCGTGCCCTGGGTGCCATCGAGATGGATTTTTATGCCGCCAGCGGGCTGTTTGCGGACAGTGCTTCCCCTCTGTCGCTGCTCGATCTCTCCCTGGTACCTCAGGTCATCATGCACCCCGCCTCGGACGAGCCGGTGGCGCGCCGCCTGCAGATTTCCGGGCATACCCTCTTTACCAATGAGCCGGAGATGCTGCGCGGTCTGCTGGAGCGCGGCTGCGGCTGGGGATTCTTACCGACGCATTTTCACGCCGGTCAGTGGCAAAACGTAAAAAGGCTGCACACCGAAGTGGGCAGCCAGGGAATTGGTCAGACGATGGTCACCATCTGGAAGCCGGGGAGCGACAAGCGCAGCACAATCGCTGAAACGCTGTCGCTCTTGCCGGACGTATGGAAGCAATCAGCGCTGTGAACAGCCTTTACACTGCTGGTTCTGGATCTGCTGGAAGAAATCGTTGCCTTTGTCATCCACCAGGATAAACGCCGGGAAGTTCTCGACTTCTATCTTCCAGATAGCTTCCATGCCCAGCTCCGGATACGCGACACATTCCAGGCTCTTAATGCTGTTTTGCGCCAGCACCGCCGCCGGGCCGCCAATGCTGCCCAGGTAGAAGCCGCCGTGTTTATGGCAGGCGTCGGTTACCTGCTGGCTGCGGTTGCCTTTCGCCAGCATGATCATGCTCGCGCCGTGAGACTGCAGTAAGTCCACATACGAATCCATGCGTCCCGCCGTGGTTGGGCCAAGTGAGCCAGACGCGTAGCCTTCCGGCGTTTTGGCCGGGCCCGCGTAGTAGATCGGGTGATCTTTGACGTACTGCGGCAGTTCTTCACCGTTGTCGAGCAGCTCTTTCAGCTTCGCGTGGGCGATATCGCGCGCCACGATGATGGTCCCATTTAGCGACAGGCGGGTAGAGACCGGGTGCGCGGAAAGCTGCGCCAGGATCTCATTCATCGGCTTGTTCAGGTTGATGCTGACCACGTCGCCTTCGCCCTGCTGGCGCAGTGACTCCGGAATGTACTGGCCCGGGTTGTGCTCCAGCTTCTCAATCCAGATCCCGTCGCGGTTGATTTTTGCTTTGATGTTGCGGTCCGCGGAGCAGGAAACCCCCATGCCAATCGGGCAAGACGCGCCGTGGCGCGGCAGGCGGATCACGCGAATGTCGTGGGCGAAGTATTTACCGCCAAACTGCGCGCCGAGGCCGAGGTTCTGTGCTTCCTGGAGCAGCTCTTGTTCCAGCTGAACGTCGCGGAACGCCTGGCCGTGTTCGTTGCCTTCCGTTGGCAGCGCGTCGTAGTAGCGCGTGGAGGCCAGCTTCACGGTTTTCAGCGTGGCTTCCGCCGAGGTTCCGCCGATAACAAAGGCAATGTGGTACGGCGGGCAGGCTGCTGTCCCCAGGGTACGCATCTTCTCAACCAGGTAATTTTTCAGCTTAGCCGGGGTGATCAGCGCTTTGGTTTCCTGGTAGAGATAGGTTTTGTTGGCAGAACCGCCGCCTTTTGCCATGCACAGGAATTTGTATTCGTCCCCGTCCACGCTGTAGAGGTCAATCTGCGCCGGCAGGTTGGTGCCGGTATTCACCTCTTTATACATGTCCAGCGCAGCGTTCTGGGAGTAGCGCAGGTTGTCTTCAATGTAGGTGTTGTAAACCCCCTGGCTCAGCGCCGCTTCGTCACCGCCGCCGGTCCAGACGCGCTGGCCTTTTTTACCCATGATAATGGCCGTGCCGGTATCCTGGCAGGTCGGCAGCACGCCTTTGGCCGCGATCTCAGAGTTACGCAGGAACTGCAGGGCAACGTATTTGTCGTTCTGGCTGGCTTCCGGGTCGTTGAGAATGGCGGCAACCTGCTTCTGATGGGAAGGACGCAGCATAAATGCGGCGTCGTGGAAGGCCTGCTGCGCCAGCAGGGTCAGGGCTTCCGGCTCCACCTTCAGGATTTCCTGGCCTTCGAACTCGGCAACGGAGACGTGCTCTTTGGTCAGCAGGTAGTATTCGGTGTCGTCATGCGAAAGAGGGAAGGGGTTCTGGTAGATAAACGGTTTGTTTGACATAGCGTATTGCTCCACAAAAAATAAAACCGCCGGAGGAGAAGTCCGGCGGTCAGGAATCAGAACATCATGGACATCCACGGATAGCCAATCAGCAGGAGGGCCGCCAGGAAGATGGCACCGAAGATGGTGCCGAGGCGCCAGTAGTCTTTGGTTGGCAGGTAGCCGCTACCGTAGTAGATCGGGCTTGGGCCAGTACCGTACGGGGTGATGATCCCCATCACACCCAGCGAGGTCACCATCAGCAGAACAAACACTTCCATATTCATGCCCGGGATGGTGGAAGCGATGGTCAACATCGCTGGCAGCAGCGCCGTAGTGTGCGCGGTGGTGCTGGCAAACAGGTAGTGCAGCAGGTAGAACGCCAGCAGCAGGACGATGGTCGCCACGCCCGGAGAGATACCGCTCATCAGCAGACCGCCTTCTTTACCCAGCCAGCTGATAAAGCCGGTAGAGGAGAGACCATCCGCCAGCGCCACCAGGGTGGCGAACCAGACGAAGGTGTTCCACGCGGCTTTGTTACCGGTGATGTCGTTCCACTCCAGCACGCCGGTCCACAGCATCAGGCCGACGATGAGCAGGGCAGCCATAGCCGGTTCAATCCACGCAGCGGCGAAGATCCACATCAGCAGCGCGCAGCACACGAACACCAGCAGCAGAATTTCATTGCGGGACAGTTTGCCGAGTTTTTCCAGTTCGCGGGTCGCCCACAGCGGCACTTCGTTGTTGACCTTCACTTCAGGCGGGTAGAACCAGTAGGCCAGCAGCGGCATGGTCAGAATCAGCAGAATACCCAGCGGCAGGAAGGCGAGGAACCAGGTGCCCCAGGAGATATCAATCCCAACCGTACTTTTCACCAGCGCCAGGGCCAGCAGGTTTGGCGCGAGGGCGGAGAGGAACATTGAACTTGTGATACAGGCCGCGGTGATCGCCACCCACATCAGGTACGAACCAATCTTACGCGCGCTTGGGTCATTAGGTTTTGAACCGTACAGCGGCGGCAGGTTAGCGATGATCGGGTAGATGGTCCCGCCGCTGCGCGCGGTGTTGGACGGGGTGAACGGTGCCAGCAGCAGGTCAGCAAACGTAATTGCGTAACCGAGCGTCAGGCTGCGACGGCCGAGGTATTTCACCAGAATCAGCGCCAGACGGCGGCCGAAGCGGGTTTTGTCATAGCCTGCGGCGAACATAAAGGCACCGAAAATCAGCCAGACGGTAGAGTTACCAAACCCGCTTACCGCCCATTTAAAGGAGGCGCCAGCCAGCTTGAATTTAGGATCGGCCAGCTGTTCAGGGCTAAACAGCACCCACTGGCTGCACAGGGCAATGGCGACCACGCCGGTCAGACCGATCACCGCACCTGGCAGGGGTTCGAAGATCAAACCGACGATCACGCCGACAAAGATTGCGAAGTAGTGCCACGCGTAAGGAGGCAGGCCTTCCGGTACCGGAACAAACAGCAGCAGTACGGCGACGATGACGGGCAGTGCCATCATCAGCAGACGTTTTGCGTTTCCATTTGATGCCTGGTTCGCCACAGGGGGCGTTACAGCAGTTTTTGTATTCATAGTTTCACGTCTTAAGTTGTCAAAGATTCGGTCGTACTGAAAAACAAAATCACTTTCTTAAGTTTCTTTGCTTTCTTTAGTTATTAAAGGTGCGGTTTTGTATTTTCAGTAATAGCAATTTAACGCTTTTGTAGAGGCGCCAAATTAAAAATTGATGATGTTTTTATATTGCGCCTTTGGATGCCATAACTATTGATCGCGATCAAAAAAACAGAATTGCAGCGTTATTTTTATGCTTTTATTAATAACCACTCAGGCGTATGTGGGTATTACCTGTTTTATTGTTTTGTTTTATCATTTTCGTAACATTTATGCTTTCTTTGTTTTTTATGTTATTGTTTTTTATGGTTTTTTATGTGATATGGAAATTGGTTTTACCAATTTTTATTTAACGAATTTTAAATTATTGTGAATGACTAAATTACATTCTCTAACACCAATGTGTTATTTGTGTTATTGCAGGGATTAAAT
>NZ_JAWNEI010000024.1:0-29483 GCF_034107425.1 Enterobacter sp. 148H3
GAAGAAGTTGAAATCGTTGGTATCAAAGAGACTGCGAAGTCTACCTGTACTGGCGTTGAAATGTTCCGCAAACTGCTGGACGAAGGCCGTGCTGGTGAGAACGTTGGTGTTCTGCTGCGTGGTATCAAACGTGAAGAAATCGAACGTGGTCAGGTTCTGGCGAAGCCAGGCTCAATCAAGCCACACACCAAGTTCGAATCTGAAGTGTACATTCTGTCCAAAGACGAAGGCGGCCGTCATACTCCGTTCTTCAAAGGCTACCGTCCACAGTTCTACTTCCGTACAACTGACGTGACCGGTACCATCGAACTGCCAGAAGGCGTTGAGATGGTAATGCCAGGCGACAACATCAAGATGGTTGTGACTCTGATCCACCCAATCGCGATGGACGACGGTCTGCGTTTCGCAATCCGTGAAGGTGGCCGTACCGTTGGCGCGGGCGTGGTTGCTAAAGTTCTCGGCTAATCGCTGATAACATTTGACGCAATGCGCATGAAAAGGGCATCATTTGATGCCCTTTTTGCACGCTTTCACATCAGAACCTGGCTCATCAGTGATTATTTTTGTCATAATCATTGCTGAGACAGGCTCTGCAGAGAGCGTATAATCCATAAAGGGATTAGCGTTTCGATTTGGCTCGCCTCGCAATCGCGGGGTGAAATTATTTGTAGAATTCTTCTGACAGGTTGGTTTATGAGTGCGAATACCGAAGCTCAAGGGAGCGGGCGCGGCCTGGAAGCGATGAAGTGGGTCGCTGTTGCCGTGCTGCTGATTGTGGCAATCGTTGGCAACTATCTTTATCGTGACATGATGCTGCCGCTCCGCGCGCTGGCAGTGGTGATTCTGATTGCTGCAGCGGGCGGTGTCGCGCTGTTGACGACTAAGGGTAAAGCGACCGTTGCTTTCGCTCGTGAAGCACGTACCGAAGTCCGCAAGGTCATTTGGCCGACTCGCCAGGAAACATTGCACACCACGCTGATCGTGGCTGCAGTGACTGCGGTAATGTCACTGATCCTGTGGGGACTGGATGGTATTCTGGTTCGCCTGGTTTCCTTTATTACTGGCCTGAGGTTCTAAGATGTCTGAAGCCCCTAAAAAGCGTTGGTACGTCGTTCAGGCGTTTTCCGGTTTTGAAGGCCGCGTAGCAACGTCGCTGCGTGAGCATATCAAATTACACAACATGGAAGAGTTATTTGGCGAAGTGATGGTTCCGACCGAAGAAGTGGTTGAGATCCGTGGCGGCCAACGTCGCAAAAGCGAGCGTAAATTCTTCCCGGGTTACGTGCTGGTTCAGATGGTGATGAACGATGCGAGCTGGCACCTGGTGCGCAGCGTACCGCGCGTGATGGGCTTTATCGGCGGCACGTCTGACCGTCCGGCGCCAATCAGCGATAAAGAAGTTGATGCGATTATGAACCGCCTGCAGCAGGTGGGTGATAAGCCGCGTCCGAAAACGCTGTTTGAACCGGGTGAAATGGTTCGTGTTAGCGACGGTCCGTTTGCTGACTTTAATGGCGTCGTTGAAGAAGTGGACTACGAGAAGTCCCGCCTGAAAGTTTCTGTTTCTATTTTCGGTCGTGCGACCCCGGTAGAACTGGACTTTGCGCAGGTCGAAAAAGCCTAAGCAGCGATCAAAAAAGCGGCGATTTAATCGTTGCACAGGGCGCGAGATTGGAATACAATTTCGCGCCTTTTGTTTTTATGGGCCCCGGCCCGTAAAACGAATTTTATTCACGGGGAGCCTCCCTGAGGCGCTATCACCCAATCAGAGGATTTTAGAATGGCTAAGAAAGTACAAGCCTACGTCAAGCTGCAGGTTGCAGCTGGTATGGCGAACCCAAGTCCACCAGTTGGTCCAGCTCTGGGTCAGCAGGGTGTGAACATCATGGAATTCTGTAAAGCGTTCAACGCAAAAACTGAATCCCTGGAAAAAGGTCTGCCAATCCCAGTCGTAATCACTGTTTACGCTGACCGTTCTTTCACTTTCGTTACCAAAACCCCTCCAGCAGCTGTTCTGCTGAAGAAAGCGGCTGGTATCAAGTCTGGTTCCGGTAAACCGAACAAAGACAAAGTGGGTAAAATTTCCCGCGCTCAGCTGCAGGAAATCGCGCAGACCAAAGCTGCCGACATGACTGGTGCCGACATTGAAGCGATGACTCGCTCAATCGAAGGTACTGCACGTTCCATGGGCCTGGTAGTGGAGGACTAAGAAATGGCTAAACTGACCAAGCGCATGTCCGTGATCCGTGACAAAGTTGATGCGACCAAACAGTACGACATCAACGAAGCTATCGCTCTGCTGAAAGAACTGGCAACTGCTAAGTTTGTTGAAAGCGTTGACGTTGCCGTTAACCTCGGCATCGACGCGCGTAAATCCGATCAGAACGTTCGTGGCGCAACTGTACTGCCACACGGTACTGGCCGTTCCGTTCGCGTAGCTGTATTTGCTCAGGGTGCAAACGCTGAAGCTGCTAAAGCTGCCGGCGCTGAACTGGTAGGTATGGAAGATCTGGCTGATCAGATCAAGAAAGGCGAAATGAACTTTGACGTTGTTATTGCTTCTCCAGATGCAATGCGCGTTGTTGGCCAGCTGGGCCAGGTTCTGGGTCCACGCGGCCTGATGCCAAACCCGAAAGTTGGTACTGTAACCCCTAACGTTGCTGAAGCGGTTAAGAACGCTAAAGCAGGTCAGGTTCGTTATCGTAACGACAAAAACGGCATCATCCACACCACCATCGGTAAAGTGGACTTTGACGCTGACAAACTGAAAGAAAACCTGGAAGCTCTGCTGGTTGCGCTGAAAAAAGCTAAACCAACTCAGGCGAAAGGCGTGTACATCAAGAAAGTTAGCATCTCCACCACTATGGGTGCAGGTGTTGCAGTTGACCAGGCTGGCCTGAGCGCTGCTGCAAACTAATGCCTTTACGTGGGCGGTGATTTTGTCTACAATCTTACCCCCACGTTTGCTAACAAAAGTTAGCGGCTAAAAGATTTGTTCGTTGGAGCCTGGCCTAATCCAGGCCTCCGTCGAAGACCGCAGGTGTTTCGCAAGAGACTTAATCCCCTGCGTAGACGGTGACAGAACGCTAAGATTATTTTTGGATACTCTGGCTTGTTTCTGCTCACCGTATTAAGACGCTCTTTCCGTTGGGGAGAGTGAAGTGAGTTCCGGAACATGAGTTCCGGCAAACATCCAGGAGCAAAGCTAATGGCTTTAAATCTTCAAGACAAACAAGCGATTGTTGCTGAAGTCAGCGAAGTAGCCAAAGGCGCGCTGTCTGCAGTAGTTGCGGATTCCCGTGGCGTTACTGTAGACAAAATGACTGAACTGCGTAAAGCAGGTCGTGAAGCTGGCGTATACATGCGTGTTGTTCGTAACACCCTGCTGCGCCGCGTAGTTGAAGGTACTCAGTTCGAGTGCCTGAAAGACACGTTTGTTGGTCCGACCCTGATTGCATACTCTATGGAACACCCGGGCGCTGCTGCTCGTCTGTTCAAAGAGTTCGCGAAAGCGAATGCAAAATTTGAGGTCAAAGCTGCAGCCTTTGAAGGTGAGTTGATCCCGGCATCGCAAATCGATCGCCTGGCAACCCTGCCGACCTACGAAGAAGCAATTGCACGCCTGATGGCAACCATGAAAGAAGCTGCGGCTGGCAAACTGGTTCGCACTCTGGCTGCTGTACGCGATGCGAAAGAAGCTGCTTAATCGCAGTTATCTTTATAAAGCATTTGCTTACGTATAAACTTATTCTGATTTTCAGGAACAATTTAAATGTCTATCACTAAAGATCAAATCATTGAAGCAGTAGCAGCTATGTCCGTAATGGACGTTGTAGAGCTGGTTTCTGCAATGGAAGAAAAATTCGGTGTTTCTGCTGCTGCTGCTGTAGCTGTAGCTGCGGGCCCGGCTGAAGCTGCTGAAGAAAAAACTGAATTCGACGTAATTCTGAAAGCTGCTGGCGCTAACAAAGTTGCTGTTATCAAAGCAGTACGTGGCGCAACTGGCCTGGGCCTGAAAGAAGCTAAAGACCTGGTAGAATCTGCTCCAGCTGCGCTGAAAGAAGGCGTGAGCAAAGACGACGCAGAAGCACTGAAAAAATCTCTGGAAGAAGCTGGCGCTGAAGTTGAAGTTAAATAAGCCAACTTTTCTGGTTGCAGCCTGAGTAATTAGGCTGATGGCTGGTGACTTTTTAGTCACCAGCCTTTTTGCGCTGTAAGGCATCAGTAGCATTTCACACTGTTTGACTGCTGATTGTCCTGACAATGCATGTTTCTATCGACGACTTAATATATTGCGACAGGGTGCTCGCTCTGTGTAAATCGCGACGAAATGATTTAAGCGTGATAGCAACAGGTATTGCGGAAAGTATTCAATTTTCCGGTCCACAAAATGGTGTTGCACAAACTGTCCCTTCGTCGGACAGATGGGTCGACTTGTCAGCGAGCTGAGGAACCCTATGGTTTACTCCTATACCGAGAAAAAACGTATTCGTAAGGATTTTGGTAAACGTCCACAAGTTCTGGACATTCCATATCTCCTTTCTATCCAGCTTGACTCGTTCCAGAAGTTTATCGAGCAAGATCCTGAAGGGCAGTACGGTCTGGAAGCAGCCTTCCGCTCCGTGTTCCCGATTCAGAGCTATAGCGGTAACTCCGAGCTGCAGTACGTCAGCTACCGCCTTGGCGAACCGGTGTTTGACGTTCAGGAATGTCAGATCCGTGGCGTGACCTATTCCGCACCGCTGCGCGTAAAACTGCGTCTGGTGATCTACGAGCGCGAAGCTCCGGAAGGCACCGTAAAAGACATTAAAGAACAAGAAGTCTACATGGGTGAAATTCCACTCATGACAGACAACGGTACTTTCGTAATCAACGGTACTGAGCGTGTTATCGTTTCCCAGCTGCATCGTAGCCCGGGCGTCTTCTTCGACAGCGATAAAGGTAAAACACACTCTTCCGGTAAAGTACTGTATAACGCACGCATCATTCCTTACCGTGGTTCATGGCTGGACTTTGAGTTCGATCCGAAAGACAACCTCTTTGTCCGTATCGACCGTCGTCGTAAGCTGCCTGCAACCATCATTCTGCGTGCACTGAACTATACCACTGAGCAGATCCTGGACCTGTTCTTTGAGAAAGTGATCTTTGAAATCCGCGACAACAAGCTGCAGATGGAGCTGGTGCCGGAACGTCTGCGTGGTGAGACCGCGTCGTTCGACATCGAAGCCGACGGCAAAGTGTATGTGGAAAAAGGTCGCCGTATCACCGCGCGCCACATCCGCCAGCTGGAAAAAGATGATATCAAACACATCGAAGTTCCGGTTGAATACATTGCAGGAAAAGTAGCCGCGAAAGATTACGTGGATGAATCAACTGGCGAGCTGATCTGCCCGGCGAACATGGAGCTGAGCCTGGATCTGCTGGCTAAGCTGAGCCAGTCTGGCCACAAACGTATCGAAACGCTGTTCACCAACGATCTGGACCACGGTGCGTATATCTCTGAGACTATTCGCGTCGACCCAACCACCGATCGTCTGAGCGCGCTGGTAGAAATCTACCGCATGATGCGTCCTGGTGAGCCACCAACTCGCGAAGCGGCGGAAAGCCTGTTCGAGAACCTGTTCTTCTCCGAAGACCGCTACGATCTGTCTGCGGTTGGTCGTATGAAGTTCAACCGTTCTCTGCTGCGCGACGAAATCGAAGGTTCCGGTATCCTGAGCAAAGACGACATCATCGAAGTGATGAAGAAGCTCATCGATATCCGTAACGGTAAAGGCGAAGTGGACGATATCGACCACCTCGGCAACCGTCGTATCCGTTCCGTAGGCGAAATGGCGGAAAACCAGTTCCGCGTTGGCCTGGTACGTGTAGAGCGTGCGGTGAAAGAGCGTCTGTCTCTGGGCGATCTGGATACCCTGATGCCTCAGGATATGATTAACGCCAAGCCGATTTCTGCAGCAGTGAAAGAGTTCTTCGGTTCAAGCCAGCTGTCTCAGTTCATGGACCAGAACAACCCGCTGTCTGAGATTACGCACAAACGTCGTATCTCTGCACTTGGCCCAGGCGGTCTGACCCGTGAACGTGCAGGCTTTGAAGTTCGAGACGTACACCCGACGCACTATGGTCGCGTATGTCCAATCGAAACGCCTGAAGGTCCAAACATCGGTCTGATCAACTCCCTGTCCGTGTACGCACAGACTAACGAATACGGTTTCCTTGAGACCCCGTACCGTAAAGTGACCGACGGTGTTGTAACCGATGAAATTCATTACCTGTCTGCTATTGAAGAAGGCAACTACGTTATCGCTCAGGCGAACTCCAACCTGGATGACGAAGGCCACTTTGTAGAAGATCTGGTTACCTGCCGTAGCAAAGGCGAATCCAGCTTGTTCAGCCGCGACCAGGTTGACTACATGGACGTATCCACCCAGCAGGTGGTATCCGTCGGTGCGTCCCTGATCCCGTTCCTGGAACACGATGACGCCAACCGTGCATTGATGGGTGCGAACATGCAACGTCAGGCCGTTCCAACTCTGCGCGCTGATAAGCCGCTGGTTGGTACCGGTATGGAGCGTGCTGTTGCCGTTGACTCCGGTGTTACTGCAGTTGCTAAACGTGGCGGTACTGTTCAGTACGTCGATGCATCCCGTATCGTTATCAAAGTTAACGAAGACGAGATGTATCCGGGCGAAGCAGGTATCGACATTTATAACCTGACCAAATATACCCGTTCTAACCAGAACACCTGTATCAACCAGATGCCTTGCGTGTCTCTGGGTGAGCCAGTTGAGCGCGGCGACGTGCTGGCAGACGGTCCGTCCACCGACCTCGGTGAACTGGCGCTCGGTCAGAACATGCGCGTAGCGTTCATGCCTTGGAACGGTTACAACTTCGAAGACTCCATCCTCGTCTCCGAGCGTGTGGTTCAGGAAGATCGTTTCACCACCATCCATATTCAGGAACTGGCATGTGTGTCCCGTGACACCAAGCTGGGGCCAGAAGAGATCACCGCTGACATCCCTAACGTGGGTGAAGCTGCGCTCTCCAAACTGGATGAATCCGGTATCGTTTACATCGGTGCGGAAGTGACCGGCGGCGACATTCTGGTTGGTAAGGTTACGCCTAAAGGTGAAACCCAACTGACGCCAGAAGAGAAACTGCTGCGTGCAATCTTCGGTGAGAAAGCGTCTGACGTTAAAGACTCTTCTCTGCGCGTACCAAACGGTGTTTCCGGTACGGTTATCGACGTTCAGGTCTTCACTCGTGACGGCGTTGAGAAAGATAAGCGTGCGCTGGAAATCGAAGAGATGCAGCTCAAACAGGCTAAGAAAGACCTGTCTGAAGAACTGCAGATCCTCGAAGCGGGTCTGTTCAGCCGTATCTATGCGGTGCTGGTTGCCGGTGGCGTTGAAGCTGAGAAGCTCGACAAACTGCCACGCGATCGCTGGCTGGAACTGGGCCTGACCGACGAAGAGAAACAAAATCAGCTGGAACAGCTGGCTGAGCAGTATGACGAACTGAAACACGAGTTCGAGAAAAAACTCGAAGCGAAACGCCGTAAAATCACTCAGGGCGACGATCTGGCACCAGGCGTGCTGAAGATTGTTAAGGTGTATCTGGCTGTTAAACGTCAGATCCAGCCTGGTGATAAGATGGCAGGTCGTCACGGTAACAAGGGTGTTATCTCTAAGATCAACCCGATCGAAGATATGCCGCACGATGCTAACGGTACGCCGGTAGATATCGTACTGAACCCGCTGGGCGTACCGTCTCGTATGAACATTGGTCAGATCCTGGAAACTCACCTGGGTATGGCTGCGAAAGGCATCGGCGATAAGATTAACGCCATGCTGAAACAGCAGCAGGAAGTCGCGAAACTGCGCGAATTCATCCAGCGTGCCTACGATCTGGGTACCGACGTGCGTCAGAAAGTCGACCTGAACACCTTCAGCGATGAAGAAGTGCTGCGTCTGGCAGAGAACCTGCGCAAAGGTATGCCAATTGCAACGCCGGTATTCGACGGTGCAAAAGAAGCTGAAATTAAAGAGCTGCTGCAACTGGGTGGTCTGCCAACGTCTGGTCAGATTACGCTGTTTGACGGCCGTACTGGTGAACAGTTCGAACGTCCGGTAACCGTAGGTTACATGTACATGCTGAAACTGAACCACCTGGTCGACGACAAGATGCACGCTCGTTCTACCGGTTCTTACAGCCTGGTTACTCAGCAGCCGCTGGGTGGTAAGGCACAGTTCGGTGGTCAGCGCTTCGGGGAGATGGAAGTGTGGGCGCTGGAAGCATACGGCGCGGCATACACCCTGCAGGAAATGCTTACCGTTAAGTCTGATGACGTGAACGGTCGTACCAAGATGTATAAAAACATCGTGGACGGCAACCATCAGATGGAGCCGGGCATGCCAGAATCCTTCAACGTACTGTTGAAAGAGATTCGTTCGCTGGGTATCAACATCGAACTGGAAGACGAGTAATTCTCGCTCAAACAGGTCACTGGTGCCGGGTTAACCCCCGGCACCAGATTGTGCTAACTCCGACGGGAGCAAATCCGTGAAAGATTTATTAAAGTTTCTGAAAGCGCAGACTAAAACCGAAGAGTTTGATGCGATCAAAATTGCTCTGGCTTCGCCAGACATGATCCGTTCATGGTCTTTCGGTGAAGTTAAAAAGCCGGAAACCATCAACTACCGTACGTTCAAACCTGAGCGTGACGGCCTTTTCTGTGCGCGTATTTTCGGGCCAGTAAAAGATTACGAGTGCCTGTGCGGTAAGTACAAGCGCCTGAAACACCGTGGTGTGATCTGTGAGAAGTGCGGCGTTGAAGTGACCCAGACCAAAGTGCGTCGTGAGCGCATGGGCCACATCGAGCTGGCGTCTCCGACCGCTCACATCTGGTTCCTGAAATCTCTGCCGTCCCGTATCGGTCTGCTGCTGGATATGCCGCTGCGCGATATCGAACGTGTTCTGTACTTCGAATCTTATGTGGTTATCGAAGGCGGGATGACGAACCTGGAACGTCATCAGATCCTGACTGAAGAGCAGTATCTGGACGCGCTGGAAGAGTTCGGTGACGAATTCGACGCGAAGATGGGTGCGGAAGCTATTCAGGCCCTGCTGAAGAGCATGGATCTGGAGCAAGAGTGCGAGCAGCTGCGTGAAGAGCTGAACGAAACCAACTCCGAAACCAAACGTAAAAAGCTGACCAAGCGTATCAAACTGCTGGAAGCGTTCGTTCAGTCTGGTAACAAACCAGAGTGGATGATCCTGACCGTTCTGCCGGTTCTGCCGCCAGATCTGCGTCCACTGGTTCCGCTGGATGGTGGTCGTTTCGCAACGTCCGATCTGAACGATCTGTATCGTCGCGTTATCAACCGTAACAACCGTCTGAAACGTCTGCTGGATCTGGCTGCGCCGGACATCATCGTACGCAACGAAAAACGTATGCTGCAGGAAGCGGTAGATGCCCTGCTGGATAACGGTCGTCGCGGTCGTGCGATCACCGGTTCTAACAAACGTCCTCTGAAATCTTTGGCCGACATGATCAAAGGTAAACAGGGTCGTTTCCGTCAGAACCTGCTCGGTAAGCGTGTTGACTACTCCGGTCGTTCTGTAATCACCGTAGGTCCATACCTGCGTCTGCATCAGTGCGGTCTGCCGAAGAAAATGGCACTGGAGCTGTTCAAACCGTTCATCTACGGCAAGCTGGAGTTGCGAGGACTCGCCACCACCATCAAAGCCGCTAAGAAAATGGTTGAGCGTGAAGAAGCTGTCGTTTGGGATATCCTGGACGAAGTTATCCGCGAACACCCGGTACTGCTGAACCGTGCACCAACTCTGCACCGTTTGGGTATCCAGGCATTTGAGCCAGTCCTGATCGAAGGTAAAGCTATCCAGCTGCACCCGCTGGTTTGTGCGGCCTATAACGCCGACTTCGATGGTGACCAGATGGCTGTTCACGTACCGCTGACGCTGGAAGCCCAGCTCGAAGCGCGTGCGCTGATGATGTCTACTAACAACATCCTGTCCCCAGCGAACGGTGAACCAATTATCGTTCCTTCTCAGGACGTTGTATTGGGTCTGTACTACATGACCCGTGACTGTGTTAACGCCAAAGGCGAAGGCATGGTGCTGACTGGCCCGAAAGAAGCTGAGCGTATTTATCGCGCTGGCCTGGCCTCTCTGCATGCGCGCGTTAAAGTGCGTATCACCGAATACGAAAAAGATGAAAACGGCGAATTCGTTGCGAAAACCAGCCTGAAAGACACGACCGTTGGCCGTGCCATTCTGTGGATGATCGTACCGAAGGGTCTGCCTTTCTCCATCGTCAACCAGGCGCTGGGCAAGAAAGCGATCTCCAAAATGCTGAACACCTGTTACCGCATTCTGGGTCTGAAGCCGACCGTTATCTTCGCTGACCAGACAATGTATACCGGCTTTGCTTACGCAGCGCGTTCAGGTGCATCTGTTGGTATCGATGACATGGTCATCCCAGAGAAGAAACACGAGATCATCTCTGAAGCGGAAGCCGAAGTTGCTGAGATCCAGGAGCAGTTCCAGTCTGGTCTGGTTACCGCGGGCGAACGCTATAACAAAGTTATCGATATCTGGGCAGCGGCGAACGATCGTGTATCCAAAGCGATGATGGATAACCTGCAGACCGAAACCGTGATTAACCGTGACGGCGTAGAAGAGCAGCAGGTTTCCTTCAACAGCATCTACATGATGGCCGACTCCGGTGCGCGTGGTTCCGCAGCACAGATTCGTCAGCTGGCAGGTATGCGTGGTCTGATGGCGAAGCCAGATGGCTCCATCATCGAAACGCCAATCACCGCGAACTTCCGTGAAGGTCTGAACGTACTCCAGTACTTCATCTCCACGCACGGTGCTCGTAAGGGTCTGGCGGATACCGCACTGAAAACTGCGAACTCCGGTTATCTGACGCGTCGTCTGGTTGACGTTGCGCAGGACCTGGTTGTGACCGAAGACGATTGTGGCACCCTCGAAGGTATCACCATGACCCCGGTTATCGAGGGCGGTGATGTTAAAGAGCCACTGCGCGATCGCGTTCTGGGTCGTGTAACCGCGGAAGACATTCTGAAGCCGGGTACTGCAGACATTCTGGTTCCACGCAACACGCTGCTGCACGAGCACTGGTGTGACCTGCTGGAAGCGAACTCTGTTGACTCCGTGAAAGTACGTTCCGTTGTATCCTGTGACACCGACTTTGGTGTATGTGCGCACTGCTATGGTCGTGACCTGGCGCGTGGCCACATCATCAACAAAGGTGAAGCAATCGGCGTTATCGCGGCACAGTCCATCGGTGAGCCGGGTACACAGCTGACGATGCGTACGTTCCACATCGGTGGTGCGGCATCTCGTGCGGCTGCTGAATCCAGCATCCAGGTGAAAAACAAAGGTAGCATCAAGCTCAGCAACGCGAAGTCTGTTGTTAACTCCGCTGGCAAGCTGGTTGTGACCTCTCGTAACACCGAGCTGAAGCTGATCGACGAATTCGGTCGTACCAAAGAGAGCTATAAAGTGCCTTACGGTGCGGTTATGGCGAAAGGTGATGGCGAGCAGGTTGCTGGCGGTGAAACCGTTGCAAACTGGGATCCACACACCATGCCGGTTATCACCGAAGTAAGTGGTTTCATCCGCTTCACTGACATGATCGACGGCCAGACCATTACTCGTCAGACGGACGAGCTGACCGGTCTGTCTTCTCTGGTGGTTCTGGATTCTGCTGAACGTACTACCGGTGGTAAAGATCTGCGTCCTGCACTGAAAATCGTTGATGCTCAGGGTAACGACGTTCTGATCCCGGGTACCGACATGCCTGCGCAGTACTTCCTGCCGGGTAAAGCGATCGTTCAGCTGGAAGATGGCATTCAGATCGGTGCGGGTGATGCTCTGGCGCGTATTCCACAGGAATCCAGCGGTACCAAGGATATCACCGGTGGTCTGCCACGCGTTGCGGACCTGTTCGAAGCACGTCGTCCGAAAGAGCCTGCAATCCTGGCTGAAATCAGCGGTATCATCTCCTTCGGTAAAGAGACCAAAGGGAAGCGCCGTCTGGTTATCACTCCAGTAGATGGCAGCGAACCGTACGAAGAGATGATTCCTAAGTGGCGTCAGCTCAACGTGTTCGAAGGTGAACGTGTAGAACGTGGTGACGTGGTTTCCGATGGTCCAGAAGCTCCGCACGACATTCTGCGTCTTCGTGGCGTACACGCAGTAACGCGTTACATCACCAACGAAGTACAGGACGTTTACCGTCTGCAGGGCGTTAAGATTAACGATAAGCACATCGAAGTTATCGTTCGTCAGATGCTGCGTAAAGCAACCATCGAAAACGCAGGCAGCTCCGAGTTCCTGGAAGGCGAGCAGGTTGAATACTCACGCGTCAAGATCGCTAACCGCGAACTGGAAGCGAACGGCAAAATCGGTGCGACCTTCTCGCGCGATCTGCTGGGTATCACCAAAGCGTCTCTGGCAACCGAGTCCTTCATCTCTGCAGCATCGTTCCAGGAAACGACTCGTGTCCTGACCGAAGCCGCTGTTGCAGGTAAACGTGATGAACTGCGCGGTCTGAAAGAGAACGTCATCGTGGGTCGTCTGATCCCGGCTGGTACCGGTTATGCGTACCATCAGGATCGTATGCGTCGTCGTGCTGCGGGCGAACTGCCAGCTGCACCGCAGGTGACTGCTGAAGATGCATCCGCGAGCCTGGCAGAACTGCTGAACGCAGGTCTGGGTGGTTCCGACAACGAGTAATCGTTGATGCCGTAAATAAAAAACCCGCCTCGGCGGGTTTTTTTACATCTGCATGTATTCAATTCACCAACGGGATCCGACGATAAAGCTCAATCATATCGCCCGCCAGATCCTGAATGACCATGGCGTTCATCAGGTGATCCTGCGAGTGGACGGTGATCAGGTTAACCGGAAGCTTCCCGGTCCCCTCATCAAGACCGATAAGCTGCGTCTGTATAGTGTGCGCATGCTTCACATATTCACGCGACTCTTCCATCGCTTTTTCAGCTTCGTCAAAATCACCTTTACGCGCCATCTGCAACGCCGTCAGGGCTGCACTGCGCGCCGCGCCCGCGTTGACCAGCAGTTCCATAATCGTGGTTTCTAAGTCTTCCATTATGACTCCAGAAGTTTGAGCGCTTTTTCCAGTACGGCATCACCTTTCATCATGCCGTAATCCATCATGTCGATCACCGCGACCTTTTTACCCAACGGGTCGGCCTGCGCCTGGAGTTTAGCCTGCTCGTATTTAACCTGTGGCCCCAGCAATACGATGTCGGCCGTCGCGATGTTGTCTTTAAACTCCGCAACCGGAACGGCTTTAATGGTGACTTCAACTCCTTTTTTCTGCGCGGCGTCTTTCATACGTTGAACCAGCATGCTGGTTGACATTCCCGCTGCACAGCATAAAACGATGTTCTTCATAATCAGCCTCGATCTACATGTGTTTATTGATAATTATCCCGTGCAGACCGCTTCAACAACCGCTTTACCGCGATTGTGTGTCAGGCATCACAAAGAAACCGGTGATTTTCTGAAACCGGTTACAATTTTGCATTGTCGGGCACCCGGCCCGTGGAAACGGGCTGGGTGAAAGAGGCAAGATTAGCTGATGGACGCTCGGTTAATGCGGTTTTTGCCCTGCTGTTTGGCGCTGTAGAGGGCGTTATCAACGCTCCCGACAAATTGCTCCAGCGGTTCAAAATGCCACTCTCCAAGACCGCCGCTGAACGTAACCCGCAGGTTTTCTTCCCGCCAGACGCGCTTTTCAACGGCGGTACGCCACGCTTCCAGCAATGAGAGCGCGGAAGACATCTGCTCAGCCTGGAAGATTACCGCGAACTCTTCTCCACCATAACGGTAAATTGAGACGTGATGTGGCTGCATGATCTGAATCCCTTCGCGAGCCACGTTACGCAGAACAATATCACCGGTCAGGTGGCCCAGCGTATCGTTAATTGACTTGAAGTTATCAATGTCTACCAGCGACATCGCGAAAGGCTGCTGGGCATTCAGCAGCTCCGCGACATCGCTGTCGAACGCGCGGCGGTTTTTACAGCCCGTCAGCGCATCATGAGTGGCCTGGCGAACATACGCCATTTCACGCTCTTTGTTGGACTGAATCGTGTGGCTCAGCATCGCTTCCAGGCGCGGCGCCTCGCTAACATCGCCAGTCTTGATGGCATTGATAATGTGCATCAGCACTGAACGCGAGGCGTGGCGGAGGTATAAGCCGAAGAGGATGATGATGATGGCGGCCAGCGCAAACCCCCAGCCAACGATTGTTGTTTCGTGACGGGTAATATCGGTGAGCGTCTCGCCAGAGACCCGGTAGATGACAAACCAGTCCGGGTTGGTAAACGAGTAGTAGTAATACCAGGCGTTGCTTTTCTTGTCGTAAAGATGACCTTCGCCGCTGGTCATTTTGTCCATCAGCGCTTCGCTCACGTACTGTTTGAACAGCGCGCCGGTATCCGGATGCAGCACCACGGCACCATCGCGTTCGACGACGAAGAATTCCCCCTGAACGGGCGCCACCATCTGGCGCAGGGTGAAGCCCATAGACGTCAAATCGAGATGGAAAGCGAGCGTTCCCTTCAGTCTCCCTTCAGGTGAAATCAAAGGCTTATAGAGTGTTACCGTCGGATGGCCAGTGAAGTAGTCCATGTAGGGACGGGTATAGTGACTGAAGATACTGGCTTCCGCCTGAGCGACGAACCACGGGCGTGTCCGGGGATCGAAGGTTTTACTCGTCTCCGTGGGGAGCACCTCTGGTGCGCGAAGATAATGCCCCTGCGTGTCCGCCAGCGAGATGGAGGAGACGGTCGGCATCAGGTTCTGCAAATGCATCATCATCTGCAGCCCTTGCATCGGGTTGACGTTGAGCGTCTCGTTTAGCCTGTCGTCGCGGGCAAAGTACATCGCGGAACGGCCTAGGATATAGTCGTTTTCACGCAGGATAGATTCGGTGTAGTTCACCGCCAGGTTATGCGTGAAGTTGCTATTGATCTTATGATAATCCTCAAGAAAATCCTTTCGTTGCGAAAGCGTTACCGCGATCGCGATCACCGCAAAACTGCAGAGGATCCCCGCAAAGCTGAGCATGATTGGCCGTGTAAAAGAGAGCTTTTTGCTGTGAAGTGCCATGAGCTGTACATCGTTCCTGATGGTGAATATTTTTCGTCTGCCGATATCCTCTCAGCATAGTCGCTGTCCTGCGGTTAGCGGTGAATTATACGGCGCACGATTTCTGACGAGATGATTTATCTTAAGAATCATTAAGAAAATACTTATTCATTTGCCGGGGGCAGTTTGTGAAATGAATCAGAAGCAGGGCGAAACGAGGAAGAAGCTTTTCGCCCCGGTCAGCATCCGTTGCTGACCTTGCGACAATAAAAAACCGGACGATCGATGACAATCATCCGGTTTTGCCTTTTCGTAGCGTCTCGACAAATTTCTATGATGTTGCTGTGCGTTTCAACGTCATTGCGAGGCCCTTCCCAGCCAGCTGTCCCAGTCTTTCCAGACAGGCTGAAGGCCCTGCGCCGTCAGGGCTGCGGCGACCGCTTCCGGACGTCGCCCGTCATGCGGCACAAACTGCTCCAGCTCCGGACGATCGTCGGCGTAGCCGCCAGGCTGCGTTTTGGAAAACGCGCTGACGTTGTTAATTGCAAGCGGGATAACGCGATCGCGAAACGCCGGGGACTCACGCGTTGAGAGCGATAATTCAACTTCCGGGGCGAGCAGGCGAAACGCGCAGATCGTCTGCACCAGCTGGCGTTCATCCATTAGCGAAGCCGGTTCGATCCCTCCCGCACAGGGGCGCAGGCGCGGGAAGGAGATGGAATAACGGCTCTGCCAGTAGTGCTGCTGGAGCCACAGCAGATGTTCCGCCACCATATAACAATCCACCCGCCAGCTGTCGGAGAGCCCGATCAGCGCACCCAGACCGATTTTGTCGATACCCGCGCGGCCGAGCCTGTCCGGCGTTTCCAGCCGGAAAAAGAAATCCTGTTTCTTACCCTTCAGGTGGTGCCGGGCGTACGTCGCCTCATGATAGGTTTCCTGGTAGACCATGACCCCGTCCAGCCCGAGGTTTTTGAGCTCTGCGTACTCCTCCTGCGACAGGGGCTGCACTTCCATCTGCAACGACGCAAACTGACGACGAATGGCGGGAAGGTGCTGACGGAAATAGTCCATTCCCACTTTTCCCTGATGTTCGCCCGTAACCAGCAGAAGATGTTCAAAGCCCATTTCACGAATGGCCGCACACTCCCGGGAAATCTCATCTTCATCGAGCGTTTTACGCTTGATGCGGTTGCTCATGGAAAAACCGCAGTAGGTGCAGTCATTGGCGCACAGGTTGGAGAGATAGAGCGGCACGTAGAAGCTCACCGTGTTGCCAAAACGCTGGCGGGTGAGCCGCTGTGCTCGCTGGGCCATCGGTTCGAGGTACGCGCTCGCCGCGGGGGAGAGCAGGGCCATCAGATCCTCGCGGGTCAGATGGCGGGCATGCAGCGCGCGCTCCACGTCAGCCGCCGTTTTGCTGTTGATGCGCAGGGCAATGTCGTCCCAGTTAAGCTGCCGCCAGCGCTCGGTAAACGTGCTCATGAGATCGCCTCCAGAAAACCGGTCAGCGGGCTGGTGGCCTGCGCCTGGAAACTGCGCGAACCGGGGCCGGCTCCCCTTGCCAGCAGGCCAGCCTCTACGGCCATGCGGAATGCACGCGCCATCATGACCGGGTCGTCGGCAACCGCGATGGCCGTATTCACCAGTACCGCGTCAGCGCCCATCTCCAGCGCTTGCGCGGCATGGCTGGGCACGCCAATGCCCGCATCAACGACCACCGGCACGGTGGCCTGCTCGATGATGATCTCCAGCATCGCGCGGGTTTCCAGCCCCTGGTTGGAGCCAATGGGGGCCCCCAGCGGCATAACGGCAGCGCAGCCGACCTCTTCGAGACGTTTGCACAGAACAGGGTCAGCGCCGCAGTAGGGCAGGACGGTAAACCCTTGCTGCACCAGCTTTTCAGCCGCTTTCAGCGTTTCAATCGGGTCGGGCAGCAGCCAGCGGGCATCCGGATGGATTTCCAGCTTTAGCCAGCGGGTGCCGAGCGCCTCGCGGGCCAGCTGCGCGGCAAAAATCGCCTCTTCGGCCGTTTTGGCGCCGGAGGTGTTGGGCAACAGCGTGACGCCTGCTTCCAGCAACGGAGCCAGAATGGCATCGCTGTGGTGGCGCAGATCCACGCGCTTGAGCGCCAGCGTCACCAGCTGGCTGCCGCTTTCGCGAATGGCATCCACCATTAGCTGCGGCGAGGCGAATTTTCCGGTTCCGGTAAACAGATGCGAATCAAAAACCTTATCGGCAATACGTAACATCTCAGCCCCCTGCGATAACCTGAAACAGCAGGATCTGGTCGCCTTCATTGACCTGCTGATGTTCCCACTGCTCGCGCGGCAGGATCTGTTGATTGAGCGCCAGCGCCGTTCCCGGCTTGAGCTGACGCAGCTTGTCGAGCAGTGCGGCAACGGTAAGCCCGTCGTCGCATCTCATCGGCTCATCGTTAAACAGAATGCGCATCGCGGTCTCCACATACCGGGCAGCGGCTGGCGCGGCGTAACGCCAGCTGGCGCCAGCCGGCTGAGCGGGCATCAAACAGCCGCAGCGTATTGCGTTCCGTCTCCATGCCGCTGAGCAGCTTGATGGCTTCCAGCGCCTGCATGGTGCCCATTACGCCGACCACCGGACCAAGAATGCCCGCCGTCCGGCAGTTGCGCGTCGGCTCGGCATCGTCCGGCCACAGGCAGCGATAGCAGCCCTGCGTCCACGGTGGCGTCAGAACCATCATCTGCCCGCCGAACCCCACCGCGCTGGCGGTGATAAGCGGCGTATGATTTGCCACGCACGCGGCGTTAATCGCCTGGCGCGTCGCCATGTTGTCGGTACAGTCCAGCACCACGTCGGCAAGGGCGACTTCACGGTGCAGGCTTTCACCGCTAAGACGCTCCTGTAAGGCAATCAGCTCGATATCCGGGTTTAGCTGGTTCAGCCGCTGCCGGGTGATTTTTGCTTTCGGCTGGTTGATATCCTCGGTGGTAAAGAGGATTTGTCGCTGCAGATTGCTGAGGTGAACCTCGTCGTCGTCGGCCAGCACCAGCGTACCGATGCCCGCACCTGCCAGATAAAGCGCGGCGGGCGCGCCTAATCCGCCCAGACCGACAATCAGCACCCGGCTGGCGAGCAGCTTTTGCTGCCCGTCGATGGCGATATCCTCCAGCAGGATCTGACGGCTGTAGCGCATAAAGTCACGATCGTTCATCGCCAGCTCCTGCCAGCTGTAACAGCTGTTCGGTGGCGGACTGCCAGTCTGCAGCCTGGGTGATGGCGCTGACGACGGCGATGCTGCCGACGCCGGTCTCCAGCACCGCCGGGACGCGTTCAAGGCTGATTCCGCCGATGGCGACGGTGGGGTAATCGGCAAGGCGTTTAACGTGACTCGCCAGCTGCGTCAGACCCTGCGGTGCGGAGGGCATCTGCTTGGTTTGCGTCGGGAAGACGTGGCCCAGCGCGATGTATGAGGGACGGGCCGCCAGGGCCACGTCGATCTCCATGTCATCGTGCGTTGACACGCCAAGACGCAGCCCGGCTTCACGGATAGCGCTCAGATCCGTTGTTTCGAGGTCTTCCTGACCCAGATGCACGCCGTACGCCTGGTGCTTAACGGCCAGTCGCCAGTAATCGTTGATAAACAGGCGGGCGTTATACCGACGCCCCAGCGCGATGGCGGCAACCACATCGGCTTCCACCTCGTCATCGCGCTTATCCTTGATGCGCAGCTGGAGGGTGCGAACGCCTGCCTCCAGCAGTCGCGCTATCCACGCCACGCTGTCCACCACCGGATAGAGCCCTAAACGGTAGGGGACGGGTGGGAAATCGGGCTGGTACATTACGCCTCCTCTTTTTTGAGGTAGATTTCGCCGCCTTTGGCGCGGAAGGTTTCAGACATGTCCGCCATGCCCACTTCAATGGTTTGCGCTGCGGTGTAGTCACGCACTTCCTGGCTGATTTTCATCGAGCAGAATTTTGGCCCGCACATAGAGCAGAAGTGCGCGACTTTGCCTGATTCCTGCGGCAGGGTCTCGTCGTGATAGGCGCGGGCGGTGAACGGATCCAGCGCCAGGTTGAACTGGTCTTCCCAGCGGAATTCAAAGCGCGCCTTCGACATGGCGTTATCGCGGATTTGCGCCCCCGGGTGGCCTTTGGCCAGATCCGCCGCGTGGGCGGCAATTTTGTAGGTAATCAGCCCCTGCTTCACGTCCTCTTTATTTGGCAGGCCGAGGTGCTCTTTCGGCGTCACGTAGCAGAGCATGGCGCAGCCGAACCAGCCGATCATCGCCGCGCCAATGCCTGAGGTGAAGTGGTCATAGCCCGGCGCAATATCGGTGGTCAACGGTCCCAGGGTATAGAACGGGGCCTCATGGCAGTGCTCCAGCTCTTCGGTCATGTTGCGGCGGATCATCTGCATCGGCACGTGTCCCGGGCCTTCAATCATTACCTGCACGTCATACTCCCAGGCGATTTTAGTCAGCTCGCCCAGCGTGTGCAGCTCGGCAAACTGCGCTTCGTCGTTGGCGTCGCGGATGGAGCCCGGACGCAGGCCGTCGCCCAGCGACAGGGAGACGTCATAGGCGGCGCAGATTTCGCAGATCTCGCGGAAGTGTTCGTAGAGGAAGTTTTCCTGGTGATGGGACAGGCACCACTTCGCCATGATGGAACCGCCGCGCGAGACGATACCGGTCAGACGCTTCGCGGTCATCGGCACGTAGCGCAGCAGCACGCCCGCGTGAATGGTGAAGTAGTCCACGCCCTGCTCGGCCTGCTCCAGCAGGGTGTCGCGGAACGCTTCCCAGGTGAGGTCTTCGGCAATGCCGTTGACCTTCTCCAGCGCCTGATAAATCGGGACGGTGCCAATCGGTACCGGGCTGTTACGCAGGATCCATTCGCGGGTTTCATGGATATAGCGGCCGGTGGAGAGATCCATTACCGTGTCCGCACCCCAGCGCGTGGACCAGACCAGCTTTTCCACCTCTTCTTCGATGGAGGAGGTGACGGCCGAGTTACCGATGTTAGCGTTGACCTTCACCAGGAAGTTGCGGCCGATAATCATCGGCTCGGATTCCGGGTGGTTAATGTTGGCGGGGATAATCGCGCGGCCGGCGGCCACTTCGTCACGTACAAATTCCGGCGTGATGTTCTCCGGCAGACGCGCGCCAAAGCCTTCACCAGGATGCTGATAGCGCAGCACTTCACTGCGGATACGCTCGCGACCCATGTTTTCACGGATGGCGATGAACTCCATCTCCGGCGTGACGATACCCTGGCGGGCGTAGTGCAGCTGGGTCACGCATTTACCTGCTTTAGCACGTTTTGGCGTCAGCAGGCCGGTAAAGCGCAACTCGTCCAGGCCGTCGTCGGCCAGGCGCTCTTTGGTGTACGCAGAGCTGAGCACGCTCAGCTCTTCGCAGTCGTTACGCGCGTCAATCCACGTCTGGCGCAGCTTTGCCAGCCCCTGCTGGACGTTGATGGCAACATCAGGATCGCCGTATGGGCCGGAGGTGTCATACACCGGCACGGCTTCGTTGTCTTCATACTGTGGATTCTCTTTGCTGCCGCCGATAAGCGTCGGGCTGAGCTGGATTTCGCGCATCGGGACGCGGATATCGTCCTGCGAGCCGGAAATGTAGATGCGTTTCGAGTTCGGGAAAGCGGTGCCTTCCAGGGTATCGATGAAGTGTTGGGCCTGTGCGCGCTGTTCGCGGCGGGTCAGTTTTGCAGTAGACATAGCTCATTCCAAAAGTGAAGGACATGGCTTGTCAGACGACGGATGAAGCAAGAGAGGATCGCCCGGGGGGCGATACAACAGCAGTGTGACTCTTGTTCCCTTCGCAGGTATTAGCCTGATCAGGTTCCGCGGATCCCGAATTAACGGTCTCAGCCCGGCTTTCGCTCTGGGCACTCCGACAAGAAAAATCCCCCTCGTGAGAGGGGCGAATGGTTGTAAATTACTCGTTAACGATTAAGAACTCAAGCAGGGCGCGCGACGTTCTCTTCGTTACTGATGTTCAAATCATTGTCCAGGGCGAGAGAGATCAGCTTATCTTCCAGCGTGAATCGCTCCTCAAGCGCTTCACCGAGGTCGGATAGCGCTTTCTGGAACTCAAGATAGTTATCGTGATCGATGGCATTCTCGAGCGTGGAATCATAGTAATCCATGATCTGCTGGGTATTGGCTTCCAGCAGCGGATAGAGCTTGCTGGCCGCTAAATACGGCGTTGTCCCTTCCATTTCGCGGATAATGCGTTCATAAATATTGAAATGGCCGTCGGACAGATAGTCGACCAGGCCCTGACAAAAATCATCCAGCGCTTTTTCGTTCAATCGCATAAACGATTCTTTGCCAGGCTTAATGCCGACCAGATTGTAATAAGCCACGAGTAGATGCTTGCGCACATGCAGCCAGCGATCCACCAGTTTGTTACTTCCTCTAACGCGCTCAGTCAGGCTTTCTAGCTGGTTTAACATGGTCGACTCCGCAAAGTGTAGGATTGAATCTGCTCATCCAGAATGTAACCACAATGCTAACAACATGTCAGTGAAGCGAAGGTAGTGCAATAGATATGGATCGTATTATTGAAAAATCAGATCTGGGTTGGTGGATCGTCAGCCACGAACAAAAATTATGGTTGCCCGGTGGAGAACTGCCCTACGGTGCGGCGGAAACGTTCGATCTCGTGGGCCAGCCTGCGCTAGAGATCGGCGAGTGGCAGGGTGAGCCCGTGTGGTTGATCCAGCAAGCGCGTCGTCAGGATATGGGATCCGTTCGCCAGGTGTTGGATCTGGACGTGGGCCTGTTCCAGCTGGCGGGGCGCGGCGTGCAGCTGGCGGAGTTTTACCGCTCGCATAAATACTGCGGCTATTGCGGTCATACCATGCGTCCGAGCAAAACCGAGTGGGCGATGCTCTGCAGCCACTGCCGCGAGCGCTACTATCCGCAAATTGCGCCGTGCATTATCGTCGCTATCCGCCGGGATGATTCTATTTTGCTGGCGCAGCATACCCGTCATCGCAACGGCGTTCACACCGTGCTGGCCGGCTTCGTCGAGGTGGGCGAAACGCTGGAGCAGGCAGTGGCGCGCGAGGTAATGGAAGAGAGCGGGATCAAAGTGAAGAACCTGCGCTACGTCACCTCCCAGCCGTGGCCGTTCCCGCAGTCGCTGATGACGGCCTTTATGGCCGAATATGACAGCGGCGAGATCGTTATCGATCGGAAAGAGCTGTTGGATGCGAACTGGTATCGCTATGACGATCTACCGCTGCTCCCCCCACCGGGTACCGTGGCGCGTCGGCTGATAGAAGATACCGTGGCGATGTGTCGGGCCGAGTATGAGTAGTGTTACACTGAGGCCATGACGCTTAAGGAACTGCAAAAATGACCGAACTGAAGAACGATCGTTATCTGCGTGCGCTGCTGCGCCAGCCCGTTGATGTCACCCCGGTGTGGATGATGCGCCAGGCGGGACGCTATCTGCCAGAGTACAAAGCCACGCGCGCGCAGGCGGGCGATTTTATGTCGCTTTGCAAAAACGCCGAGCTGGCCTGTGAAGTGACGCTCCAGCCGCTGCGCCGCTTCCCGCTGGATGCGGCGATCCTCTTCTCGGATATTCTGACCATTCCGGATGCGATGGGCCTTGGCCTGTACTTCGAAACCGGTGAAGGTCCGCGTTTCACCTCTCCGATCAAAAGCAAAGCCGACGTGGACAAGCTGCCGATTCCCGATCCGGAAGGCGAGCTGGGCTACGTGATGAACGCCGTGCGCACCATTCGCCGCGAGCTGAAAGGGGAAGTGCCGCTGATTGGCTTCTCAGGCAGCCCGTGGACGCTGGCGACCTATATGGTGGAAGGGGGCAGCAGCAAAGCCTTCACCATGATTAAAAAGATGATGTACGCCGAGCCGCTGGCCCTGCATTCGCTGCTCGACAAGCTGGCGAAGAGCGTTACGCTCTATCTGAACGCGCAGATTAAGGCGGGCGTGCAGTCGGTGATGATTTTCGATACCTGGGGCGGCGTGCTGACCGGGCGCGATTATCAGCAGTTCTCCCTGTATTACATGCATAAAATCGTCGACGGTCTGCTGCGTGAAAACGAAGGTCGCCGCGTGCCGGTGACGCTGTTCACCAAAGGTGGCGGCCAGTGGCTGGAAGCGATGGCGGCAACCGGCTGCGACGCGCTGGGTCTCGACTGGACCACCGATATTGCCGATGCGCGTCGTCGCGTGGGCGACAAAGTAGCGCTGCAGGGCAATATGGACCCGTCCATGCTTTATGCGCCGCCAGGCCGCATTGAAGAAGAAGTGTCGACTATACTGTCTGGTTTCGGCCAGGGGGAAGGCCACGTCTTTAACCTCGGCCACGGCATTCATCAGGATGTGCCGCCAGAACACGCAGGCGTATTTGTGGAGGCGGTGCATCGGCTTTCTGCCCAGTATCACAAGTAAGGAGTCGTTATGGATCTCGCGTCGCTACGCGCTCAACAAATCGAACTGGCCTCATCGGTGATCCGCGAGGATCGTCTGGATAAGGACCCTCCGCAGTACATTGGCGGAGCAGACGTCGGATTCGAGCAGGGTGGGGACGTGACGCGAGCGGCGATGGTGGTACTGAAATACCCTTCGCTCGAGCTGGTGGAGTACAAGGTCGCGCGTATCGCGACCACCATGCCGTATATTCCGGGCTTTCTCTCCTTCCGCGAATATCCCGCGCTGCTGGCAGCATGGGAGCATCTCTCGCAAAAACCTGACCTGCTGTTTGTCGATGGGCACGGGATCTCACATCCGCGTCGTTTAGGCGTTGCCAGTCATTTTGGGCTGCTGGTGGATGTGCCGACCATTGGCGTCGCCAAGAAACGCCTGTGCGGCGCGTTTGAACCTCTTTCATCCGAGCCGGGTGCGCTGGCGCCGCTCATCCATAAAGGCGACCAGCTGGCGTGGGTCTGGCGCAGCAAGGCACGCTGTAACCCGCTCTTTATCGCTACCGGGCACCGTGTGAGCATGGACAGCGCCCTCGCGTGGGTGCAGCGCTGCATGAAGGGCTACCGCTTGCCGGAGCCGACGCGCTGGGCAGACGCCGTGGCGTCTTCACGTCCGGCTTTTGTTCGTTGGCAGGAAATTCAGCGATGATTCAGGTAAACTGCGCCTAATTTTCGATTCGAGAGATCATCATGCTACAAAACCCGATTCACCTGCGCCTTGAAAAGCTGGAAAGCTGGCAGCACGTCACCTTTATGGCTTGCCTGTGCGAGCGTATGTATCCCAACTATGCCGCGTTCTGCAAGCAGACGGGTTTTGGTGATGGCCATATCTACCGCCGCATTCTGGATCTGATCTGGGAAACGCTGACGGTGAAAGACGCGAAGGTGAATTTCGACTCTCAGCTCGAAAAGCTGGAAGAGGCGATCCCGGTTGCGGATGATTTTGATCTGTACGGCGTCTACCCGGCGATTGATGCCTGCGTGGCGTTAAGCGAACTGCTTCACTCCCGTCTGAGCGGTGAAACGCTGGAGCACGCTATTGAAGTCAGTAAGGCATCTATTACGACCGTCGCGATGCTGGAAATGACCCAGGAAGGTCGGGAAATGACCGACGAAGAGCTGCGTGCGAACCCGGCGGTTGAGCAAGAATGGGACATTCAGTGGGAAATTTTCCGCCTGTTAGCAGAGTGTGAAGAACGCGATATTGAGCTGATAAAAGGGCTGCGCGCGGACTTACGAGAGGCTGGCGAGAGCAATATTGGTATAATTTTTAACCAATGAGACAATAAATCTTGAGATAACGCCCGTTTTGTCGCTCCTCGACTCTTCCCTTTCGCCCCTTGTCTGGTCTACATTTGGGGGGCGAAAAAAAGTGGCTATCGGTGCGTGTATGCAGGAGAGTGCTTTTTTGGCATTTTCGTCGCACTCGATGCTTAGCAAGCGATAAACACATTGAAAGGATAACTTATGAACAAGACTCAACTGATTGATGTAATTGCGGACAAGGCTGATCTGTCTAAAGTGCAGGCTAAAGCTGCTCTGGAATCTACCCTGGCTGCTATTACTGAGTCTCTGAAAGAAGGTGATGCTGTACAACTGGTTGGTTTCGGTACCTTCAAAGTGAACCACCGCGCTGAGCGTACTGGCCGCAACCCGCAGACCGGTAAAGAAATCAAAATCGCCGCAGCTAACGTGCCGGCATTTGTTTCTGGTAAAGCACTGAAAGACGCTGTTAAGTAAGACGCGTGGCAGTGAACAGTTTTAGCGAAGGGGCGGTAACGCCCCTTTTGTCTTTCTGGCGTGGAACGCTCGCGCTGGCAGGCATGCTGCTGCTGTCAGCCTGTAGCCACGACACCTCCCTGCCGCCTTTTACCGCCAGCGGTTACGCGGACAACCAGGGCGCGGTCAGGGTCTGGCGCAAAGATTCCGGCGGCGAAGTTCATCTGCTTTCTGCCTTCAGCCCGTGGCATAACGGCAATACGTCGACTGCGGAATATCGCTGGCAGGGAGATGACCTGTCGCTGATTGAGCTGAACGTCTACAGCAAGACCCCCGAACACGTGAAAGTGCGTTTTGACGACCATGGCGAGCTAAGCTTTATGCAGCGCGAAGTCAGCGGTCAAAAACAGCAGCTTTCCAGCGATCAAATCGCCCTCTACCGTTATCGTGCCGAACAAATCCGCCAGACCAGCGATGCGCTTCGTCTGGGACGCGTCGTGCTGCGCCAGGGGCGCTGGCATAACGACGGGACGGTGACGACCTGCGAAGGGCAAACGGTCAAGCCTGAGCTTGAATCCTGGGCGACCGAACACATTCAACGCCGTCAGCGTCATTCATCAATGGAAGTGAGTGTGGCGTGGCTTGAGGCGCCGGAAGGTTCTCAATTGCTATTGGTGGCGAACGAAGACTTCTGCACCTGGCAGCCGACGGAGAAGAGTTTCTGAGGTAAATACCCTCTCCCTTGAGGGAGAGGGTTAGGGTGAGGGGAAACAGACGGTTCTGTTACTTCCCCTGCTCGCGTGCAATCGCGCGATAGCCGATATCCTGACGGCTAAAGCTACCGTTCCAGTGAATATCTGCCATCAGCGCATAGGCGCGTTTCTGTGCTTCTGCCACGGTATGGCCCAGCGCGGTTGCACACAGCACGCGTCCGCCGTTGGTGAGGACGCGATCGTCGCCAGCCAGCTTCGTACCCGCGTGGAACACCTTCGCACCTTCAATCTCTTCCAGCGGCAGGCCGTGGATTTCATCACCGGTGCTGTAGTTGCCCGGATAACCACCCGCAGCAATCACCACGCCGAGAGACGCACGCTCGTCCCACTCGGAGGTTTTTTCGTCCAGCTTGCCATCGCAGGCTGCCAGGCACAGATCCACCAGATCGGATTTCATGCGCAGCATGATTGGCTGCGTTTCCGGATCGCCAAAGCGGCAGTTGAATTCGATGACCTTAGGGTTACCCTGCTTGTCGATCATCAGACCTGCGTAAAGGAAACCGGTGTAGGTATTCCCTTCTGCCGCCATTCCCTTCACGGTCGGCCAGATGATGCGATCCATGGTGCGCTGGTGAACTTCGTCAGTCACTACCGGAGCGGGGGAGTAAGCGCCCATTCCACCGGTATTCGGGCCGGTATCGCCATTGCCCACACGCTTGTGGTCCTGGCTGGTGGCCATCGGCAGAACGTGCTCGCCGTCTACCATCACGATGAAGCTTGCTTCTTCACCGTCGAGGAACTCTTCGATCACGATGCGGTGGCCCGCATCACCGAAAGCATTGCCCGCCAGCATGTCCTGAACTGCGGCTTCGGCTTCGTCGAGCGTCATCGCGACGATCACGCCTTTACCGGCGGCCAGACCGTCGGCCTTGATAACAATCGGCGCGCCCTTCTCACGTAAGTAGGCCAGAGCAGGCTCCACTTCAGTGAAATTCTGATATTCCGCCGTCGGGATGTTATGACGCGCGAGGAAATCTTTGGTGAAGGCTTTGGAGCCTTCCAGCTGCGCGGCGCCTTCCGTTGGGCCGAAAATTTTCAGGCCCGCTGCGCGGAACGCATCCACCACGCCAATCACCAGCGGCGCTTCCGGGCCGACGATGGTCAGGTCGATTTTCTCGCTCTGGGCAAAACTCAGCAGCGCCGGAATGTCGGTCACGCCGATAGCCACGTTCTGCAGCGCGGGTTCCAGTGCGGTACCGGCGTTGCCCGGTGCCACGAAGACCGTTGTCACCAGCGGAGACTGCGCCGCTTTCCACGCCAGCGCGTGCTCGCGTCCGCCGTTACCAATCACTAATACTTTCATTTTCAGCTCCGGGAATTAATGGCGGAAGTGGCGCATGTCGGTGAAGATCATCGCGATGCCGTGTTCGTCGGCAGCGGCAATCACTTCGTCGTCGCGGATTGAACCGCCTGGCTGGATCACGCAGGTGATGCCCACAGCGGCTGCGGCGTCGATACCGTCACGGAACGGGAAGAAGGCGTCAGAGGCCATGGCGGAGCCTTTGACTTCCAGACCTTCGTCACCTGCTTTAATACCCGCGATTTTCGCAGAGTAAACGCGGCTCATCTGGCCTGCGCCTATCCCGATAGTCATGTTCTCTTTGGCATAGACGATGGCGTTGGATTTTACGAACTTCGCGACCTTCCAGCAGAACAGCGCGTCACGCAGTTCCTGTTCGGTCGGCTGGCGTTTGGTCACCACGCGCAGGTCGGCTTCTGTCACCATGCCCAGATCGCGGTCCTGAACCAGCAGGCCGCCGTTTACGCGTTTGAAGTCCAGGCCCGGCACGCGTTCTGCCCACTGGCCGCAAATCAGTACGCGCACGTTCTGTTTTGCCGCGGTGATTTTCAGCGCTTCTTCGGAGGCCGATGGCGCGATAATCACTTCGACAAACTGGCGGGAGATAATGGCCTGTGCGGTTTCAGCATCCAGCTCGCGGTTGAAGGCGATAATGCCGCCGAACGCGGAGGTCGGGTCGGTTTTGTAGGCGCGATCGTAGGCATCCAGAATAGAGGTGCTTACCGCCACGCCGCATGGGTTGGCGTGCTTGACGATAACGCAGGCCGGCTCGCTGAACTCTTTCACGCATTCCAGCGCCGCGTCGGTGTCGGCAATGTTGTTATAGGAGAGCGCTTTGCCCTGAACCTGCTGAGCGGTCGCAACAGAGGCTTCTTTTACCTCTTCTTCTATATAGAAGGCAGCCTGCTGGTGGCTGTTCTCACCGTAACGCATATCTTGTTTCTTAATGAAGTTCAGATTCAGGGTACGCGGGAAGCGGCCAGAAGGATCTTTGCTTTCACCGTGGTAAGCCGGCACCAGGCTACCGAAGTAGTTGGCGATCATGCTGTCATACGCTGCGGTGTGCTCGAAAGCTTTAATGGCGAGGTCGAAACGGGTATCCAGAGTCAGTGACCCTTCGTTGGCATCCATCTCATTAATAATGGTCTCGTAATCGCTGCTCTTCACCACGATAGCCACATCTTTATGGTTCTTGGCTGCTGAGCGCACCATGGTTGGGCCGCCAATATCAATATTCTCTACGGCATCCTCCAGAGAACAGCCTTCGCGGGCAACGGTCTGGGCAAACGGGTAGAGGTTAACGACAACCATGTCGATCGGCGCGATGTCGTGCTGTTCCATAATGGCGTCGTCCTGGCCGCGACGGCCAAGAATACCGCCGTGCACTTTCGGGTGCAGGGTTTTGACGCGTCCATCCATCATTTCCGGGAAACCGGTGTAATCGGACACTTCGGTTACCGGCAGACCTTTATCTGCTAACAGGCGAGCGGTACCGCCTGTAGAAAGCAGTTCTACACCGCGTGCAGAAAGTGCCTGAGCGAATTCGACGATACCGGCTTTATCAGAAACACTGAGCAGAGCGCGGCGGACTGGACGACGTTGTTGCATGGTAAATCCCCTGGATTTCACGATTACAGAGAGCGTTAGATGAATTTTCCTGCGAAAAACTCATCTAACACACCTGACGAGGCATCCTTGTTAAGCGCGAGCATTTTAACGAAAACGTTTGCGCAACGCTCGCACATTTTCACTTTTTCGCATCACTGTGGATAACTTTGTGCATAAAAGGGTATAAGGCGGGGTTTTGCTGGGGAATGCAGCAGTCAGTCATTTTTTTGCAACTTTTCGGTTGCGGTCGTTAGGGAACTCCCTATAATGCGCCTCCATCGACACGGCGGATGTGAATCACTTCACAAACAACCCGGTCGGTTGAAGAGAAAAAATCCTGCAATAACGGGTTGACTCTGAAAGAGGAAAGCGTAATATACGCCACCTCGCAACGGTGAGCGAAAGCCGCGTTGCACTGCTCTTTAACAATTTATCAGACAATCTGTGTGGGC
>NZ_JAWNEI010000025.1:0-26629 GCF_034107425.1 Enterobacter sp. 148H3
CGAACAAGGCGAAGAAAAAGGTCAAAACAGGCGTCTTTTAGGGGGTGGTCGCGCGTAGCGCGCGACGGTGTGGCCTCTTTTGACCTTGGGGGTTTTGGCCGGGCGTTCAGCCTGGACATTACCCCCATGCGACATGCAGTAAGGGCGTCCAGCCCGCGCGAAATGCCGCACGCCGTTAGATCGCGGGAGTATACCTCCTGCGATCATGGCCGCTTGGCGGCCACTTCTTTTGCAGCACGGAATCGGTCAGTCAGAACGGTCACAACCTGTGACCGTTCTGACTGACCGATGGTGCTGACCGAATTTAAGTGAAGGAGAATATCGTGATATTCGACAAACTGAATCATTTGCTGTCGCCGATAGCAAATGCCGTCCTGGCCTTTATCGCCTTTTTGCAGGCGCATCAGCTGGCGTTAGCGCTGCTGTCCGGCGTCATGCTGCCTTTTATATTTTCTGCGAAACACGGCGGTCAGGAAAAGCCGACGTTTCTGCAAAGGATCTTAATTCTGCTTTCTATGATCTGTTTTGTTTTCGGCACGATAGCGCCGGTGGCCGTCTGGTTTTTACAGCGCATTTATGGCCGGGAAGATATCGCCAGTCCGCCGCTGCTTACCTGGACAATGGCGCTACTGTTTACCGTCGCCGGTTTTATTCTGCACGTGGTTTTACGGCGTTTGATCTCGCCTGAATTTGATAAGGTCAAACGCGGCATGGTGAAAAAAACCAGCATGGAGCGCGACCGCAGAACTGACGTTCGCCGGGTAAAAGAAATTTTACCCGTCACCACCGAATACGATCCGATGGATTACATCGATCTGAATAAGGGGATTTTTATCGGGCTGAGCCGCGAGGGTGAGCCGCAATATATTCCGTTAAAAGAATGGCAGACCCAGCACGCCGACATTATCGGCACCACTGGTGCCGGTAAAGGCGTCGTAACCGGTATTCTGCTTTATCAGAGCATCCTCGCCGACGAGGGCGTTTTTGTTCTCGACCCCAAAAACGACGAGTGGGCACCGCACCTGTATAAAAAAGCGTGCGCGGACGCCGGAAAACCCTTTGTGCTTATCGACCTGAATAAACAGAAATACCAGATGAACCTTATCGACGGTATCACCGCCGACCATCTGGAGGAATTATTCGTGGCCGGTTTCAGTCTGGCGGAAAAAGGCGAGGCGGCGGATTTTTACCGTATCGACGACCGCAAGGCGGCGAGAACGGCGGCGCAATTCGTGAAGGATAATCCGGGCGCAACCGTGCGGGATATTTATAACGGCGATTATGTTCAGGGCATTGGCGAGACGATTAAAGCCTTTCACGGTAAAACCGAGGAGCTGGCAATGCTCAACAGCATTAACGCGCCAGGCGGTTTTGCGCTGAAGGAGATTTTCGACAAGGGCGGCTGCTGCTACATCATCGGTTCGATGCGTAACTCTAAAATCATTACCGCGCAGCGCATGATTTTAGTTCGCCTGTTCCAGCTCGCGGAATTGCGCGACCGCGTCGCGGGGAATATACGCCCCATCGCCATCTTTAAGGACGAGGTGAAATATCACCTGTCCAAACCGGCGCTCGAAGGGTTAGGCGCGGCACGCGATAAAGGCGTCCATATATTAATGGCGCACCAGTCAATTGCCGACCTGCGCGACTGTCCGGCGGATTTAAACGGCGACGCCGTGGTTGGGGCGGTCGTGGAAAACTGCAAGTTTAAGCTGGTATATAAACTTCAGGATCCAGACACCGCCGAATGGATTGCGCGCATGTCGGGCACGATTTTAGTCGATGATGAAAGCCGGAAAGTCACCACCACGGCGGTGCTGACAGAAAAAGTCGATAACGAGCGCATGCTTCGCCAGGCGGAAAGCTATTACATCGACAGCAATATGCTTCAGAACCTGCCGAAGTTCGTCAGCTATATCTTCAGCCAGAACGCGCTCGCGTTCCCGTCGTTAATCTCACCGCTCAAGGTTAAAAAAGCCCCACTGGAGCTGTTTACCCTGCCGCCGGTCGCAGTCGCTACGGTAGCAGAAGTTAAACCGGTGCTGGATCTGGATTTTGATAAAACGGCTCCGGCAGTTCCGGCACCTGACATTATTCCGGTCAGCGCAACAACCACCAAAAAACCCTCAGCAACGCCAATCCCCACTCCGCCGGTGCAACCTGACGAGGAGTGGCTGATGGCATCACAGCCCGCTCCAAATGACGAAATACATTCGTTGCTGGATTTATAAAATAAGGAGTTTCTATGCTTATTTCGTCGTATCAGGAACGTTATGCACGCAGCACTGAAAAAATTCGCGTACTGCTGAATTTTCTCAAGGAGGAAACCTACAGCGATTTTCAAATCATAAAGCTACTTTTTGATTTTAAATCTGACCGCCCTCTCTACCGGTTGCTGGAGAAGGTGGAGAAAATGGGGCTGATTCAGAAGCACGTGCATGAATCCCGCGCGTCGAGAATATCCCTGTGGGGCATTACCGCCGACGGGCTGGCCGTTATCCTCACGGCGGACGACAACATAATGCCCGCCCGCTTTGAACCCTACCGCCTGACCAGCTGGTCACTCGACCATCACCTTGATAACCAGCTAGTGCGCCTGACGCTGGAGAAGAACGGCGCGACAGGGTGGATTAACGGCGACCGTTCAACGTTCCTCAGTCAGTACAACGTCAAACACCGTCCCGACGGGCTTATCAGCCTGCCGGACGGCAGGCTGATCGCCGTTGAAACCGAACGACGTATCAAAACAAAGGCGCGCTATCAGTCCATCATGGCGAGCCACCTGCTGGCTATCAGCGATAAAAAATGGCGGTACGCGTTTTACGTCGCCCCGGACGAGGCGAAAAAGCGCGCCCTGAAGATTATTTTCGACAGCATCGCAAGCGTGATCGTGAAAAACCAGCATGTGCAACTGGAGGCAAAACACCGCGACGTTTTCCGCTTTTACACCCTCGACGAACTGAAAAGCCTGGAGCTGGACAACTATGCGTAAAACCACCCTTCTGGTGCTGGCCGCCGCCCTCTGCGTGCCCGCGTTAGCCACCGCCGCGCCCGTCCTGACGGCGGGTTTTTCGCCGTCTGACGGGCGCCCTGCTCTTGAAATCGTGCTCGGCGCCATAAACAACGCCAGGCAGAGCATTGACGTCGCGGCCTACAGCTTCACCAGTAAGCCGGTCGCGACGGCGCTCGCCGGTGCACCTTAACGGCCGTTACGCCATCATGCACAACAAGTTTATGGTGATCGACGGCAAAAACGTCCAGACCGGGTCGTTTAACTACACGGCCAGCGCCGTTTCGCGCAACGCGGAAAACGTGCTGCTGATCGAGGATGCGCCGCAGCTGGCGGAGGCGTACCAGCGAGAATTTAACCGCCTGTGGGATGAGGGCAACCCGCTGAATGCCCTGTACTGAATCAGCCCCGTCTGCGGACGGGGCTTTTTTTTACTCCACTTCCAGCCAGGCTTTGCGCCCTTCAAGATGCAGCGCTTTCAGCATGGCGATCACGTCTTCTGCTGAACGTCCGCCATAGTTGAGACGGGTCTGCTCCCCTTCAAACTCCACCACGATAATGGTGTCCAGCGTCACCGACAGCAGCTCGCGGAGATCACGTAGCGTCTGCCCTGTACTGCGTGAATGCATGCACTGGGTTATCCGGTTGGCCGCCTCCTGGCACAATCCCTCTACGGCCTCGCGATATGCCAGACGCTGATCGAGGTTGCCCTCGATGTCGCTGATCAGTTTAACCACCGCCGTTTTGACGGTTTTGATTTCAGGAAATTTCGTTTTTGGGGAGCCTGACTGCTCCAGCGGGGATACGCTGGTCGCCGGTGCAGCTTTAGGGGCGGTTGTCGGGGTGTGCAGGTTCATCGTCATGGTCGTTTCTCCGTCAGTGTGAATTTCGTCTTCGTATCGCCTGACGGTTCGGCCTGCCCGGAGTCGTTCTGGTCAGCAAGGGCGCGCAGCGTGCCATTTACCCTTGCTGACCAGGTTGTGACGGGGGACGATTACCGGAAGCTGATACGCAGGAGAAAGGCATCACAGGAGAAAATGACGATGTGCACACCCGGACTTACCGCCCCTTTAGCTGCACGGGTGAAACTGCCCTTCAGCGTCCGGAGGACAGGTAAAAAAAGCACTGACGACGTCAGTGCTGCCTTTGTGGCGTGTGGTGTTACACTGCCGCAGCCGGTCAGTTCGCCCTTCCTGAATCCGGGGGCGGTTTGTTTTCGGGGATGTTCTGACCGGCACTTCCCCATCACTTGCAGAAATTCCACCGCTCCTTGTACTGTGTGTATATACAGTATAAAGAGGTTAATCTGATGCCACGACGCTATGAAATTGACGCTGCCTGGCGTGCGGCCATCACCCGCGAACAGGATGGCCGTCAGACCGTAACGACCGCTGCCTTTGTCCGGGAGCTGCACAAGTTCAACTGGCACTGGACGCCCCGCCAGGCTAACCAGTGGATAGAAACGTATGTAACGGTGTTCCGGGAAGTCTCCCCTAATGAGGGAGAAAACCGGACGTTCCAGCTGTTTAACCCGAACGGAGGGCGCTGATATGGGGTTTCCATCACCGGCAATGGATTACCAGGAAAGCCGCCTCTCGCTGGACAGCTATTGTAAAACCGGGCGTCCGGGCGTATTCCTGTTCCGCAGCGATTGCACCTCGCTCCGGGAGGGCATCAGGCCGGGTTCGCTTCTGATCGTGGATTTCGGCGCGCGGCCGGTTGACGGCACCCTGGTGCTCTGTGTGCTGGAAGATGAATTCAGGATCATGCGTCTGCGTCTCCATCCGGCCAGATGCCTACAGGAGCTGGACAGGCCGGAGAACGTCCGCGCCTTGCCAGATAATGAGGATGAAGGTATCGAGATCAGGGGCGTGGTGACGCACATCGTTACCGATGCCAGAACGGGCGAATTTGATGATAGACCCGTCTAGACATTCGACCATTAGACTTTAGGTTCTATCAGCTTAGTATCCGCGACAACCCGCAACTGGTAAGGGTTCAAAGAGATCGTTCAGAAGTTAGCCTTTAGCTATAAGCTAAACAAGTTGGTTGCAAAACTGACTATAGCTAACTATAGTTAGGGGCAAGGAAGATAAGCAACTTCCTTAAAGGATGCAGCAGACTGAAGCAATTCAGACATCCCGCAACCATGTAAATGGTCCAGGCCAAGTCCGGTAATGGCGCTTCTGAATACCAGGTTAGTTACCCTGGCGAAACCCACCTTAAGGTGGGTTTTGTTATTTTGGAGGTTGTGGAAGTGGCTTACCGCTTAGTAAGTTGTGCGCAATGGTGTAAAAACTCACTTTTTTACCGCTTGGTTTTTCACTCACTGGATACGCACTGGTGATGTGTAAGCGTAATTTTTTCTTTTCTTTGAACGCGCTGAAAACCACGAAGTAAAACTCCGTTTCTCCGTCTCCCAGCTCAACCTCTACAACAGCATAACTACCATACCCTGCATGTATCACTTTGCACGTTCCCAGACTTTCAACGATCCGGCGAAGATGTAACTTGGCGAGGCCGTAACGCCTGTCACAAAATGGTCGCTTATCTTTCGGCGCAAAATACATCAAGGCAGCTTGTTGTTCTTCTGTCTGGTGCTCATAACCTTTGCAAAAGCAGTGAAAGGAATAGGTGACAAAAAAGGTGTAAGTTTTGTCGGGCTTACCTATTGCTGAGTGTGTGTAAGTCACTTCATGGGCATCCAGGAATGACAGATCGCGTAATGCGCCATCCGGATGCTCAAAGGCTTTCCATTTCTGAACTTCTTCTGTTTTCAATGTGTCCAGTTCCCGTTTGAATTAATCCCATCCTCACCCTGCTTCTTAAGCCGAACGTATGCTAGCACAAACGAATTTGCAGGGAGAAAGCCGACAGGCAAATTGCAGGGAAATAGCCACTATTTAACATATTGTACCTTTTGCGCACCACGCGATCAGGGTTCGTCCTGAAATGCCCTTCAACCTCCTAAAAGATCACCTTTTTAGAGTCATTTACGGCTATTTTTTGTTGCTAATTTGTTAACAAATTCAGGATTCCGGTTTCGCTTCGATTTTACGTCAAAAGCCTTCGTTTTAGTGATTATGGTGTGTTACGGTGTCACGTCATTTATAGCAAAGGTCTTCTGATCAAAACCTGCGTTCCTGATGGCAACACAGTATCGAGTGTAAATCCTCGCCTCTTGAGCATGTCGGCCATTTGTGACGAAGATGAGAAACATCTGGCTTCAAGTGGATGTTTGGCAAAAAGGTGGAGAAAGTCAGACAGGAATTGTGAAGCGATACCATCCCCTCGAAACTTTACTCCTACTCCAAAAGCCTTTATCTCAAGAAATAAAAATCCATTCGGGGCGGCCTGTGTCTGGAACCAGATATAACCAACAGGCTTATCTGTATGAAGCTCGGCTGTAATGTAAATGTAGTCGGCCATTTCCGTACCTGACTCAATCATCGCAATAGTTTTTCTAAGGCTCTCTACAAGCCCGTTAAATGATACCGGGTCTAGTAATTCCTTCGCATAATGCCCTGCCCGCGCTCCTTCCTTAAGTTCATCTGTTATAAATTGAAGGTCATCCAGTTTTATACCTCTTGAATACAATTCAATCATTGGTAACAACTCCTAGTAATCTGAAAATGACGTAATCCGATACCTAACATAACTCTACTTGAAGACAACAATCAGAAAAAGGGATAAACATACCAAAAATGTACATTAAAAGGATGATTAAGATATGAATAAAGAACATAACCCTTATGCTGGTAAAATCATCGTGGTATCTATCCCAAAAGGCGGGGTGGGTAAATCAGCGCTAAGTATGAATATTGCGCCAGATGTCGCTCCAGATGTGTTTTATGACGCTGGCCTGATATCAGCAATTACCACATTCAATAACTTCAGGGAGGATGATAAAAAATGGAACGTAATAAGGCTGAAGAACGGTGTTGATAGCGCTGAAAAATTTTCAGCGGACTTGATGGATGCTAAAGAGAAAGGTTTAACGGTGCTGGTCGATTGTGATGGTTTTGACTCTGCAATCACACGAACAGCAGTTGCCGCCGCTGATTTAATACGTTCTCCTTTCCATAATCATCCTTCGGATATTCTAGGCCTGATTGAATTTAGCCAGGTATTAGAAGAAATCTCAATCAAGATGGGCAAAACACTTAAGGCTCATATTGTGATGAATAAAGTGCATCCGTCGCGAAGCAACTTCCGCGACCTGGACGATTATTTGAAGCAGTTCAGTAATCTTGAACGCCTCGATACTGCAATCCCACTTGATAAGAGTATTCCAGCAAAATTTGGGGAAGGTCTTGGTATTGTTGAACACCTCACTACACGCCACGGACGAGCTGGAAATGCCATGCGCTCATTGTTTCTTGATATGAGAAAAGCATTGGACGAAGTACAGTAAAAACATATAATAAGTACATATCATGTACACAATAAATATCAAATAGCTGAAAAATGAGTACAAAAAAAGACATGTTAAATCGACTTTCCGGTGTTGCTAAAAGTGCACCGCTTCAGGAAAGTTCTTCAGAGTATGAGTCCACCGGCCAGCTCGACAAAACCGAAGCGAAAGGTAAAAAGTCTAAGCCGGTTCGCAAGGCTAAGAACCTCCAGATACCGGCGGATTTGTGGGAGGCATACGAAACCATCAAGAGCAACAACGCAACCTCACTTCTAATGACGGGTTACATTCTGGAAGCATTCAGGGAAAAACTGGCGAGAGACAGGGCGTTTGATAAAAATTAACCGCTTAAATATACATTTAATGTGCATTAATAACACCTAAAGAGCACATAAAACGTACTCTTTAGGTGTTTCATACAATATGTTAATCAGTTCTGAGGGCGGAAGAATGACAGTGAAAAACCAGGAACTTATAGCGGCGGGTTTTAGTAACAAAGACATAGAGAGAATCAAACGTTACCAGTCTACCGGAGATTCACAGGATAAGGTTTTGAAGGAGCTATCCAATCATTTCCTGGCTGTAGCATGGATAGCCGCAGGATTGGCAATCATTACACTGCTGACCGCATTTTTTGGCAGTGTAAGCCTGTTATTTCCTGCGTTATAGCCGTCGCCTTTCTGCTGATTCTGGTGATGCCGGTCAGACTCGGTTATAAATCATGGAAATTGCTTAAATCACATATCAGCGATTCCGATCATCGCGGGTAAGTAGCTCCAGCACAACCTTGGCACAGCCCCCCCCCCATCCCAGAACTTTCATACTCAGTTTGCCTGGCGACATGGTTTCCACCTTGCGATAGTAATCTCCGGGGAGGTAACGAAAAAGCCTCCAGGCCTCTGCTTTGCCAGTCAAGCCGAACACGCTATACACGTGGCCGCAAGGGTTGTTGCATTAAAGATTCCTAAGCCGACATCTCGACTGAACCCCATAAACTCGGCCACAGACATTGCCCCCTCTGCCAGAATACCTTCTGATGATGACTCATGCAGGAGCTGGCGAGCGACTTCTCTTGTTAGCGTATTCAGCGCATCGCCGATAAGAACGGCACCGGCAGGCATCCCTACAGGTGTCATAGTGGCGAACATAACGCCCCCAAATACGGCCTGAACGCCAGCAAGAACTACTTTTATTCCTGAAATGAAATACCCGACTATTAGGCGACAATTTTATTATTCTCAGTTACGTATTGGACTTCGGCGTAGATCCGGGCATAATCGGTCTTGAGCATGCGTGATTGTTCAATCAGATAATCATTATCAGCCCTGAGTTTTTTAAGGCAGGTAATACAGTCTTCATCGTTCCTAGCACGTCTTGCAGCTTCAAACTGTTGCATGACAACCTGTCTTATTTCATCCACGAAATTCAGGCGAGTGAATGAATCACTGAGGTGCATGGCCGCGACCATATTTCTGGTATTCACAAGTTTCCTAGCCTCGAGATTAATCATCGTGTGAGCCCACTACTGACGGTTCTGACCGGGAAAAAGAGCGATATCCATTACATCTTCCTTCTAAGAGTCCATCTGCGAATCATACAACATTGTACGGTAAGCCTAATTATTGAGCATTCAAACAGGCAATAGGGTATGCGCTTGCGCATGGAAGGCGGCTCACTGAGCTTACATATGCCACTAAGGTTAGCCGCAGATGCCCGGCAAAGCCGGTTCAGGATCAATAGGGATTCTCTATCGCCCTTCATCCTGCTAAGCCATACCCGCTATAAGCGCCACAGAATCTTCTATGAGCGGTCGGAGTTGTCACAACAAGGCTTTGCCGCAGTTGTGGCGTATCTCCGCGTTAGCGGGCCCGTAAGGGCCGCTTACGAGCGATACAGAGCAATTCTTTCAGCGACGTCATCCTGACGCATCCAGCAATGCTGGACTTGTCCAATCCTTTGTAAACCATCAGGCCAGCTGATTGCTTACAAAGGATTCCTGTCAAATGCCCCATGCTTTAGCGTGGGGAGCAACCTCTGAGGCGCGTAGCGCCGGTAGTTTTGAGTTATCCACTTTTCAAAGGGGATAACAGTAATGTTTATGTTTTATTTGCCTGCTTTTAAGTATGTAAATACTTAAAAGCTAGGCAAAAGAGTAATTGCACTCTTTCGTTTGCACTTCAGCATTACTTACCAACAGCCAGTACAGGCATTATTCACATACCCAGCTCAGAAACAGCAAAATGGGGGGATGGTTGAGGGGATTTACGGGAAGGCTGAAACGATAAGTGATGGTTTTTGTGCAGCTTTAAACTATCAACGTGACGCGTTCCCGCCAGGGGAGGCGGTTACCCTCCCAGTCCTGGAACATAAATTCGGCGTCCCTTTCATCGGCGTGCAGCGCCTGGCAGGCCTCGTAAAAATCCTCCCTGCACTCAAACTCCGTCAGGTCAAACCATTTGCCAGAAATGCTGCCGCAGTTGTATTTGTGATACGAGCCAACGTAGACAGCGGGCGTGGTGGTCGTAATGCTCATAGAAATTCCTACGTGGTCAATGTCGTCTGAGTTCCTGCTTACGCCGTGCCGACACGACAGCCCGACAGGGAGCGAAAAATGCAGGGGCGATGCATGAAGCCGCAGCGCCGGTAAACAGCGGAGAGGGTCTGGACGGTTTGCGAGCGAATATTGAGCGAGATAACGACGGGAAGAGCCGCGACAGGCATTTAAACATACGGCGACCGGGTGAACGCATCGACGTCAGTGAACCCTTGCATTTGCAGCGTTCGGGCTAAAGTAGAGGCACGGCGTAAGCCGCAGGTGGCCACATCCTTTTGCGTTGCAGGACCGGCAGAGCCAGGATTGCTCCCGGCCCTGTGGCTGCATCAGATTCGTTCCATCAGCATTCTGACATCGTGCAGTGCCTGTTTGAGGGATTCAGGCGTGGGTCGGCCCGCCTCCCATGCCTGCCCGACAAGATTTTCCAGGTCGCCTTCCTGTCGCCGCAGTACGCGCATGAGCAGCGCCACAGGAACACTTACCTCGCGAGCCACGACCTCACGGTGTCGTACCAGAAGGTCGCATACGCCTGAATTTGTAACGCCTTCCCTGCGATATACAGCCATATCCGTATTACCGGCTGTTTCCATCAGTCCCTGAATCTCGGCAGGTTCCGGCTTTACATCAAGTTCACCGCAGGCGACATAAAAAGCGTCTTCGGTCCAGACCAGCAGTATCAGCGGCTCGTCTGGTGTGAACATGTTTTCGAGCCGGGTGCAGAGTTCTTCGCGTGTTCCGTACATTTTGATTCTCCTGAGTCGTCTCTGACGGGCGTTTCCGCCCGTCCGTGTCAGTCTTTAAAGCTGGCGTCCAGCTCCAGCGCCTGCCGGTATGCTTCAAGATAAAGTGCGTTGATGCGGCAAATTGTCTGGCGGGCCAGGCGCGCCGTCAGGTTCTCCGCGTCGTAGCGGTAGCGGGATTCCAGCGCATTAAGGGTGACGCGAAGGTCGCACATGCTGTTTGCCAGTCCGGCAACATCGTCACGCAGTGCTTCATAGCCGGCGTAGCCCACGCAGTACAGCGCTTGGGTAAGCGTCACATACTGACCGTATTGACTATCAGGCCTGGGTGAGTCCAACTTTCCATGGCAGCAGATCGCGCAGCCGGTTCACCGGCCAGTCCTGGATATGACCCAGCACATAACGCAGCCACGCCTCCGGCTCCACACCATTCAGCCGGCAGGTGCCGATCAGCGAGTACAGCACTGCTGCCCGCTCTCCACCCGAGTCTGAACCGGCGAACAGCCAGTTCTTCCGGCCAAGGGCAACACCACGCAGCGCGTTCTCCGCGATGTTATTGTCTATCTCTGCCCACCCGTTGCTGCAGTACAGGTTTAACGCGTCCCACTGCTTCAGCAGGTACGCGAACGCCTTCGCCGTATCTGAGTGGCGCGACAACACCTTCATCTGCACCTGTATCCAGTCATACAGCGACTGCATCAGCGGAACGGTTTGCTCTTTTCGTACCGCCAGTCGTTCGTCTGCCGGACTGCCGCGTATCTCCGCCTCGATGGCATACAGCTTTCCGATGCGCTTCAGCGCTTCGGTTGTGATGTCGGTCGGTGTGCGGGCATGCACGTCGTAGATTTTTCTCCGCGCATGAGCCATGCAGGCCGCTTCCGTGATGCGGCCGTCTTCGTACAGCGCGTTATAGCCACCGTAAGCATCAGCCTGCAGGACACCGCTGTATCCGGCAAGGTGCTGTTGTGGATGGACGCCTTTCCGGTCCGGCGAGTACGCGAACCACACCGCCGGTGGGAGCTGCGACCCCGCGTTGCGGTCATCCCGTACGTAGACCCACAGCCGGGCCGTGCGGGTTTTGCCGCTGCCCGGCTCCTGCACCGGCACAGGGATATCGTCGGTATGCACCTTGCCCGGCATCAGCACGTACTGACGCAGCAGGTCGTACAACGGCTCCAGCAGCTCGCTGACCGCGCCGGACCAGCGCCCCAGCGTGGAACGACTCAGCTCAATGCCCTGGCGGCGGTATATCTCTGACTGACGATAGTGGGGTGTGTGCTCTGCGAACTTCGCTGTGACGATACGCGCCAGCAGACCGGGACCCGCATAGCTGCGCTCAATGGGTTTTGACAACATGGGAGCCTGAACGATGTGGTCACAGCTGCAGCAGGCCAGTTTTGGCCGCTGCGTTTCGATAATCTTAAATGCGCTGCTGATAAGTTCCAGTTGCTCCGACACGTCGCTGCCCAGCGGGCTGAGGTCCCCACCGCACGCCGGACAGGCGGTTTCTGCCGATGACAGCGTGCGGGTTTCGCGGGGAAGCGAGGCTGGTAAAGGTTTACGGGCGGAAGACTGGCGCAATGGCTGCGGGAGTACCGGGTCATGCTGTTCGCCCAGCACCTCTGCCATCTCCTCCTGCAGGGCGCTGATGCGCTCCTCTGCTTCGCGCACCTGGCGCTGCGTTTTCTCACGCAACTTTTCGGAGCTTTTGCCGAACTGCATGCGCTGCAGCTTAGCAACCAGCGCCTTCAGTCGGTTAATTTCGCTGGCGTACGCCGCCACCCGCTGTGAGAGCAGGCGGTTATATTCCGCCATTTTGCAGATGGTCGTTTGCTGCTCCTGCAGTTGCGCCCTGAGCCGGGCGTTTTCATCAGGGTATAAGGTGTCCATAACCTCACTTTACAGCAGGTTATATACGCAGGCCAGTTCGTTCTGTCCGTTGCGGGCGCTTCCAGTTAATGCCTTCCAGCAGCATGGACAGTTGCGCAGGCGTCAGGTGGATTTTTCCATCGCGGGTTACCGGCCAGACGAAGCGGCCACGTTCCAGCCTTTTGGTAAACAGGCACAGGCCGTCCCGGTCTGCCCAGAGTACTTTTATCATATCTCCACGACGTCCACGAAAGATAAACAGATGGCCACTGAACGGATCGGTGCGTAGCGTGTTCTGCACTTTCGCTGCCAGCCCGTTGAAGCTACAGCGCATATCTGTCACGCCAGCAACCAGCCAGATACGCGAACCTGCCGGAAAGCTAATCATGACTCACCATCCCTGAGCTCGATGATCAGTGCGCGCAGAAGCTCAGGGGTCAGTGGGCCGGTCAGGTTGAGGCTTCCACCCGGTAACGTCAGCCTGCAGCTAATGACCGGTGGCATATCTGTTGATACGACACCGTTTTGCCTGGGCGGAGGGACAACAGGCTCCATAGTAACCGGAATGAGAGTCGCTCTGTTGGCAGGATCCAGTAGCCCCTGACGATGCAGATTGCGCCAGTTGAACAGCAGGTTATCGTTAATGCCATGCTCGCGCGCAATTTGAGCCACACAGGCGTCTGGCTGCAGGGTCAGCTCCGCCATGCGAATTTTGAATTCCAGAGGCCAGTCAGGACGGCGTTTCTTTACGGGAAGATGAAGATTGGTCTCAAGATTGAAAGCATAAAGCTCTTCCTCCAGACGTTCAGGAGTGTATTTCTCCGGCAATGGCCAGTTAATACCGGTGCGTCGAAAGCGGGTAAACATCTTATGTATGGCAGATGAGCTAATGTTCAGTTGCTCTGCGATTTCACGGTAAGTCAGAGCCTCATTAAACCGCAGGCTCAGCGCAGTAAAGATCCAGGGTCTTCTGTTGTAAGGCGTATTTTTGTCCACGGTAGTGTCCATGTTCGCGAAAGTGTCCATGGTAGGAAACGCGGGCAAAAATAAAAGACGGTATGAATGTGACGCTTACGCGCTTGCAGGCAAACGCCCGATCAATAATTTTGTATATAAAAACAGTATTATTATAAGGAGTACGTGTCATGTTTCTTGTACGCAGCACCACCGACCCCGATCCGCTCCTGCTTCCGCTTTTTACGGAGCGCGTCTCGGCGGGCTTTCCTTCCCCGGCACAGGATTACGTCGAGGCGGAGCTGGATCTGAACGATTACTGTATCCGGAGACGCAGCTCGACTTTTTTTGTCCGGGGAACCGGCAATTCCATGACGGACATTGGGCTGCACTCCGGCGATCTGCTGGTTGTGGACAAGGCCGAGCAGCCTCAGCACGGCTGATATTGTCATTGCGGAAATAGACGGAGAGTTCACCGTGAAGCTACTGCTGTTAAAAACCCGCCCTGCTCTCCAGGCAATGAACCCTGCTTATCCCACTCTTTATCCGGAAGCCCTGCACATATTAGGTGTCGTGACAGCATTTGTGCACAAAACCCGGAGTACTGACTGATGTTTGCGCTAGCGGACGTGAGTTCATTCTATGCCAGCTGTGAGAAGGTGTTCCGGCCTGACCTCCGGGACAAAGCCGTCGTCGTCCTCAGCAATAACGACGGCTGTGTGATCGCCCGTTCCAAAGAGGCGAAGCGGCTAAAAATCGCCATGGGCGTGCCGTGGTTTCAGCTAAAAAACGCGCAGTTCCCCGAGCAGGCCATTGCCTTTTCCAGCAACTACGAGCTGTAGTAAGTTAAGTGGAATGCAACATCCTGAACTAAGCTGATCCGGTTTCCCCTGTAACAGGAGAGCAACATGATGTCAGGCAGTTCACTGTTCATCGCCAGTATGACTCTGGTTGAGCAATGGCTCGGACTTCTGATCGATTTGGGCCGGGCGGATGCCACGATTAAAGCGTATCGCGGTGCGTTTGTGCACTATTTACGCTATTGTGAGGAGAAATCCCTTTCCCCTACGGATGCCCGTTTTGACGGTTTCTCGGGTTATATCCGTCCGCAGTTGTCGGGCATGGAGCATCCGGTCGCCAGCGCCACGCTGCAGCTGCGCAGATATTCCTACAGCGAAATTGACTTGAAATTATGGCGATTTCACCTTGAAACTCTCAAAATAAACGACTTAATTACAATAGGTTAGATATGAAATCGCCGTGGAGAAATTATTGACTCAAATTTCTATCAAGGACCTCGTTGATAGCTTTGTCCAGTTCATCCTGAACCAGTTTTGACATACGGCTAAACTCATAAGTCAATGTACGCCCTTTCACACGCTTGCGTGCGAACTTGTCCTTTTCTTCAAAAGTCCAGAGTGCAGAAATTACTGACTTTTCCTTAGGAGACGGAGCTATCAATGCCTGAGAGGCCTGAGAAATCAATTTCAGTATACTGGCTTTCTGTTCGTCTTCTGGTCGCTCGTAGTCACTCACAATTGCATCATGCTGATCTGAGACAGACTGAATGAGCCCTTCAGACGTTAAGCCCTTTTCACTGAGTTTTTCATTAACCTCTAACAAAATTTTATAGTCACTAAACGACAGCTCAGACTGAACCGGGAACAGAGAAATCAATTCTTGCGGTACTGCTGCGGCCTGCAGTGCTCTGGTGACCTTAGCCTGGGATAAACCCTCCAGTTCAGCAATTTCCTTTTGATTGAATCCAGACTGTTTCAGAGCCATCAATCTTAAGCCGATCTCCCTAAGGTTATGCTCTTTAGCTGTCTGAATATCTTTAGCCAGCTGGCGAGCTTCATCTGCTGATAAAAGTTCATCGGTAACCATTACATCAAGGCCTGTACGGATATAAATCGCTGAGGCTCGCCGTCTTGAACCATCCAGTATCTCAATCCTTTCACCTTGCTGAATTCCAATACAGGGGAAGAACTGCTGAAACTTAATTGTCTGGATAATAGATTTCAGGGACTCCCTGGTCAGAGCAAGTTGATCTCGTCCGTTGGTTTCCTGGTTTACGAATGTCTTACTTCCAACGTCCGATGCAGGTACCCGAACAAATCTGAACGTTATCTTCCTGCCGGTTTTTAGGGTAAATACCTGACTTCTTTGGGTGTCAGTCATCTTGACCATTGACGCCTGGGTGTTTAACTGTCTGCCAATGGTTTTTCTTTTCTCATTCGACATCACATACCTCCGTTAGTACGAATGAATTCAATGCGATCAAATACGGCCTTCGCAAAGTCTTCCGCTGCAGATTTTGCGCTTTTAAGCGCCTCGGTGCTTCCATCATAGGTTGCTGGATTTGCGGAAATAACTGTGTCAAAAGTCTCCCCGCAGCGCTCGAAGCCATCCAGCCTCGGCAGAACCATGTCGAGCATATCGGCACCGAATACCTCTTTGGCCTGACTATGGCAAATTTTGTGATCAGGCTTGTTCAGTATTTTGGACATAAAACCGACATTTCCGATGAGATTGCAGGTGTGTCCATCCTGTTCGATCGAATCAATAAGAGCAGGAAGGCTGGCCACAAACTTCAGGGAAGAATGAAAATCCACCGTCGCCGGTGGAAGAGGGGTCAACATCAGGTCTGCCGCTCCGATGCAATTTTTCAGAAATGCATCGAGGTGAGGACCACTATCAAGGAAAATAAAGTCGTAGTCATACAGGAGCTTGTCGATAATGTTCTCTTTGAGCACTGCATGAATATTTTTCCCTGGCAGATGTTCTTCGCACAATCCCTTCCAGCCCTCGGCAAGAAATGCGTCGTCAATGGAAGCGGGAATTACATCAACGCCCGGGATAATTGATGGCACTATAAAATCAGAAAGTAATTCTTCACGCGACACGTTCTGAAGCATGGCTTGAGCAGCCGTATTTTCAACTAACCCCACTGAATTCTCATGGCTCAGGAACATTGTCAAAGATGCCTGCGGATCAAAATCAATGGCCAGAATACGCAGGTCTTCGAACAGAAGCTGGGGATGAGCCCGAAAAGCATGGGATAATGAAGCGGTTGAAACTGTCTTGGAACCACCACCTTTAAGATTACAAACGAAAATCGTGAAGGCTTTATCGAAGCGATCTCTGTACTTGGGGACTTTACGATGGAAATAGAGATCGATGACATTCTGAATCGTCATCGCGTACTTCATCGTATTGCCGGAAGGTTTCTTTTTAAAAATGTAGCCACTTGCTTCCATTTCGGCCACAGCATACTCAACACTCCCTTTGCTGAGCTTAGGCAGCTTATAGAGGGCGGCTTTGCTGTATTCCTGATAGAACTCGGTAAGCTTCAATTCCTCTTTTTGCTGGCGGATACTTTCGCTCAAGGATGTCAGAAGTTTACCTGCACGTGTGGCGACTTTCCGTAACTGCTCAATATTTTCCATTTATCACCTCATGACATTTTTTGTCATTTTGAACAAAAAGAATCATGTTTCAAGTAAAAACTCATAATATTTTGATTTTGCTCTCAACAGTTGGCGCCGTGTTTAATTTTGTTGACCCACAGCGCAAACCGTGAGTCTGTTCAGAGCTTGCATTTGAGCAGGCTAAGGGTTGGACAAGCCCGGCTAGCGCGCAAGTTTGTCACATTAAGGTATACCTGACTGGTATGTACAAAACCGGCCGGTCTCGTACAGAAAATTATGCCATGTCACTAGTTTTTACTTACTGTCGAGTCTTCACGTTTGAACAGGCAACGGAAATGGACGTGCGGAAGACAGTGGAGCAGCTGGCAGCGGCGATATTCTTGTACACTGCCTCGCGCTGGGTGGACTGGGCCTCACCAACACGACCGGAAAGATGACCATGCAGGCCATTTCGGCGGTGGCAGAGTGTGAGAAAAAATCTGCTGATTGAGCACACACATTCTGGCTTTGCAAGGGCCCGGACAGCAGGCAGCCTTGACCACCTGAAGGTGGGCGTCAGCATCAACACCGTTGCCCGCGAATTTGGTACCTCATGACAAGCCACCATTCGCCTGCGTGACGATGCAGTCAGCCCGGAGCTACCAGAATAAAGGGAAGTGGACCTAACCACCCCGGCACGTCCCCTTGAAGGAATGGCAATTCCGTTCACCACCAATATTAGCTTTTTCAAGGCTGTGATAGCATATCCGGGTCATTTTTCAGAGCCAGGGCTGATGAAGAAGAAAAACAGAACACCCACTCCCCACGATGCCACGTTCAGGCAGTTCCTGACGCAACCGGATATTGCCCAGGATTTTATGGAGCTGCATCTGCCGGCAGAACTGCGTGCCATCTGCGATCTCAGCACGCTGAAGCTGGAATCCGGCTCGTTCGTTGAGGATGATCTCCGCCAGTATTTCAGCGACGTCCTCTACAGCCTGAAAACAACAGCCGGCGACGGATATATTCATGTCCTGGTCGAGCACCAGTCAACGCCGGACAAACATATGGCTTTCCGCCTGATACGCTATGCGGTGGCCGCAATGCAGCGTCATCTGGAGGCAGGACATAAAAAACTGCCGCTGGTGATACCGGTGCTGTTCTACACGGGTAAGCGCAGCCCGTATCCGTACTCCACCCGGTGGCTGGATGAGTTTGACGATCCGGCGCTGGCAGGCAGACTCTACAGCGGTGCTTTCCCCCTGGTTGATGTTACCGTCATTCCTGATGATGAAATTGCTGGCCACCGCAGTATGGCCGCCCTGACGCTACTGCAGAAACATATCCATGAGCGGGACCTGGCTGAACTGGTCGACCAGCTGGCGCCTATTTTGCTGGCCGGATATCTGTCTTCATCGCAGGTGATATCACTGGTACACTATATAGTACAGGCTGGCGAAACATCAGACGCTGAAGCCTTTGTACGCGAACTGGCACAGCGTGTGCCGCAACACGGAGACGCACTTATGACCATCGCACAGCAGCTTGAGCAGAAGGGGATCGAGAAAGGCAGAGCTGAAGGCATTCAGCTCGGTGAACAGCGCGGTATTGAAAAAGGACGCTCAGAAGGGGAGCGCCAGGCTACCCTGAAAATAGCCCGTACTATGCTGCAGAACGGCATTGACCGCAGTACCGTCATAAAAATGACCGGTCTGACTGAAGACGACCTGGCGCAGATCCGCCACTAATCATCCTTTCCATATACTCCCTGTCTGACCGTCAGCGTAAACTGGTGGAGCAGGGAGGCATCATGTGCAGAATCCGCCCGCCAGCCACAGCGGTTCAACAGCGTCATCTAACGTTCATGCAGAGCGTATTTTAAGCGAAACAGCGGCAGAGTGACATATGAAAGCACCTGCATCCGCACCGCCAACAGGCCGGAAATGATGTTTTGCGCATACATAACGGAGCAACCAGCACCAGCAGAGTCATCGCCGAAAACCGTGAGTCTGTTCAGAACTGGCTTCTGAGCAGGCGAGGGGTTGGACAAGCCAGGCTCGCCAGGCCGCTATCAGAGAACCCACGCCATGCCCGACAACGTCAGCTGTTTCCCGGCATCCTGGTCGGGGTCACTGAAAGCAGAAGTCTGTATTTTCAGGGCGGACATCTCAGGTTTTTTTCCCCCCGCAGCAGCTCGAGCGCATCGCGTGTATCGAGCGTGAATCGCAGCTGCTGGCTGGCCGCCACATCGAGCGCAAATATCTTCGTGTATACCTCAGTGCTCTCAAACTTTTCATGACCCATGAGTCCCTGGAGCACCTTCGGATGCACATGGCCATATAAAAGATGCATCGCAAAACTGTGCCTGAACGTGTGGGGACTCACCGCAATACTGAGCTTCACCCCGTCGCGCCCGGCTGCATCCACTGCCCTGACGAGCCAGTTGCGCACGGTCCGGTCGGACACATTCCATACAGGCATCGCCCGTCGTTCACCGGTCAGGACATCTTCCTCAAACCCTTCCCTGGTACTCGCAAATAATCTCCTCATCTCTTCCACATACGCCGGATCGGACAGGGGGACGACCCGGTTGGCGCTTTTGCCTTTTTTCGGGCGGCCGCCGGCCGTGCGGCGTTGTTTGGCAGTTCGCAGGACAACATGAGGAATACTCTCACTGAGATGAAAATCCCGGCGTCTTAATGCCAGCGCTTCGTTTAACCGGGCACCGGTATTCCACAGGGTGTTCATCAGCGCATGCTGGCTCCAGTCGGGCAGGTAATAAAGAAGGGCAGAGATTTCAGGCGCAAGGAGGTATTTCGGCAGTTCCGTATAGTGTCGTGCCATCTCGCGCAGCGACAGCGCGCGGCCGTAATCAAACAGCGCGGGCTGATGTCCGTCCTGCAGGGCAGGCGCATGATCAAGAAAACCGGGCAAATTCATTACCTGACGAAACCTTGTGGTTAAAGGATGCGCTACGTGAAATCTGGCCTGGTACACCCCTGTAACCCTGCCATTTTTCACGCAGCGCAATCTGGTGAAATTCTGACGCCATTTTCGCCGCTGCGGGCCCCTGAAACCACGAAAAAAACCCGCGGAGCGTGCGATCTGAAAATGCCGATAACCAGAAATATACCATAAACCGGAAAGGGAAAGTTTGTTATGGGGACCTGAAAAGGATCCTTTCTGGATCCTTTTTGCCTGGATAAGCCCTTTCTGCGACATGAAGGGTACAACATGTTGTGGTTTCATCGAGAAGCGCCAGCTGCAGGCCCGTTTTCCTGAAATACCAGAAATCGGATCTCAGCGCAAAATGAGAGAGGAACATCTGTACATGACATATTCATATGTCGCGCATCCACATATACTTACCCTATTCCCCCCGTGCCTGGTCATCATTCTGGATATGCTCCACATATCCACCTTTATTCGGGAGAGAGAAACATGAGAACCGTATCTATTTTTAAAAACGGCAATAACCGCGCCATTCGTATGCCCCTCGACCGGGATTTTAAGGGGCGAGCGAGCTGGAGATTGTCCGAGAAGGGGACAGCATCGTCCTGCGTCCCATCCGGCCGACCTAGGGTTCATTCATCAGTCTAGAAAAAGCCGATCCAAACTTTATGGCGGCGTGCGGGGGCGTTGTCAGCGACGAAGGACGATTTAACCTGTGAACAAAACCAATATGCTCTACACAAATATCTGCTCGTTCATCATGCGCGAGTAGCCCGAAGCGGTGCTGACGCGTCTAGAGCAGGCAGTGCTGCGCCACAGTATCATTGTCCTGGCCATAACCTACTCTGACATGCGTTTTGGCGCCACCGGCCCGAAGGCCTCGCCGCGTCATGTCCAGCTGGTTGACACGTTTTCTGAGCGACCCGATACCATACCGCCCAGGGATCGCGCCGCGGTGGATTTTTCAAAATGCAGCGCATGGCTTATAAAGTCTATTTAACTAGATAAGAAAAGCTATTTTAAGAAACAATATAGAAATCATATCCTTGCCACACCATGAAAAACTAAAACAAGCTAAAATGCTTACTTCAGTGATATATAAATATTATGCCATCTCTTTAGCTACATTATGAACACACTTTATTTAAAGGGAGAAAGAATCACTGAAGGCTGGAATTTAATACTTTGGACACATTCGCAACCATTGAATCTTAATACTGTTAATACATATTGAAAAGAAATTGACTTGTAAATGAAACCTAATCATTGAACCAGTTAAATTAAATGTATGCTTATCATCTAAAATGATAAGCAAGCCTTTTAATTTAAATTTTATTTTTTTATGTTAACCGGAAATGTCATCACTGAATCATCCGGATAATCAATATCCACGATATACTTTCGATCATTAACCTTTATAAGACTGCCAACAAAAAAAACATTGTTAAATATGTAATCGGACGTTTCGTTATTGGTTGGAATTTTAATAGCATACCCACTAACTTTGACAAGGTAAATTGTATTTGAATAGGTTCCCATAATGAATTTATTGTAATATTTTCCACCTGAGTTTTTATCCCATGTATATACTGAAAGCAACCCAGCCCTACACTGGCCTAAATTTACAACATTGTTACTATCACTTTTAAATTTAAAATTACAGCCAAGATTTAATAAAAACCCCCTAAATGGGAACAAAACAAAGATAATACATAAAAAAAACAAAAGTGATTTATTTAACTTTATAGAAGACATAACCTTTTCCTTCTATCCATCCGTAAAAATATTCCTCTCCAGGTTGATGCTGTATTGATATATCTCGCTCCTCAATTACCTCAGCACCGCAAAAACGAGTACCAGAGAAATCATTACAATACACAACTGGGCTAAATCTATCCATTATATATGTTAGGACAATACAAAAGACTAAGCAACCAAAAAGGATTATGATGGGCCTAGGTTCAAATGTTGTGCCACCTGTTTTTTCCTGTTTAGATTCATTTATATCCGCATGTCCATCATTAGCAAGTTTAATAATATGACCAACTTTTGGTTGTTCATTTAGATCTGTGTCTTTTATATCGTGAATAATTAACGAGACCGTTTTTTTCTCGAGCCTAAACCCCATTTTAGGTATTGTTTCCAACGCGCTACCTTGACCTGCAACACTTAATATTGCTCTTATTTTTTTTATCGCTATATTTAAAGAGTTTGGTACAACAAGCCGTCCTTTCCAACCAGCCTGAATAAGTTCATCCTTACTGCAAACCTGTCCTTCATTATGTATCATATGGCAAAGAATATTTCGCTCACTAAAATTTAAACGGCCTATTAAGGATCCTGAAAAATACATTCTTCCGGATATTTCATCTAAATGAAGGCCCTCTAAATTGTTCATATAAACCTCACACCACTATAAATAAAACCAATATAACTTTATTAAGATAGCATAACAAATATAAATAATCCACAAGCCATAAATTAAACTGAACAATAAAAAGCCCCATAATAATGGGGCTTTGAAAATCAAAAAAAAGGTTACGGAACGTAGTTGTAGGAGGTGACCGTAGCCGTATACGAGCCGGCGGCAACAGTCTGATCAGAGGCCATAGTCAGTACCGCCGACATCTGGTTAGATTGCTCGGTTGAGTAAACCAGACTGTCCGCTACACTCGTCATCAGATTTGGGTTCTGCTGTTTATCCAGAGCTGCGAGCAGAGTGTTCGACCCGCTTCCTGTCATTGTAAAAGTACAGGCGTTTGTATCGCAGGTCGCATTCTGCGGTTTGAGAGCCAGGGTGCCAGTGAGGTTTAAACCGTTCACACTAAATGTACCCAGAGTCACACCCTTCAACACGCTACCTGAGGCCAGTGAAGAGGCAGGTGTAAACGAGAAGCTAGTTGAAGCAGGAGCTGACACTACCACTGGTTGTGTGTAGGTCGAAGTGCCGGTAACTGCCGCAAAGGCGGATACGGAACCCAGCAGCACCATACCAAGCGCTGAATTAATAACAGTTTTCTTGTTCATATAATTATTTCCTTTTCTCATTTCCAGACGCCAGCAGTTACATCAATGTTGTAGTTACCAGCGATAAGCTGGGTTCCGGCAGGAACTGTCGCAACAAATGTGTATTGGCTATCTGGTGTGGATGAATAAATATAACCTGTCGTTATATCAGCTGTAGTGTTAGGGTTGTCATTAGTTGACAAGGAAACCACACCCAGACCATTTATAACTTGGGTTGTACCATCCACAGCCGGAGACCCTGAAGACAGTTTAATAGCAGCATTGCCAGTCAGAGAATTCAGATTGACTGTAAATGAGGCTACCGGAGTAACGGTATTTGTAGTCGTGGCTAGCAATGGATAAGCACTACCAGACACATTTACTGCCAAAGGTTCAAAAAATGTAGTAGAGATTCCGGCGGTTGACGAGCCATTAATGGTAGTGGCTGCCCATGCTGAAGTACTTGATAGCAACGCCGCAAGCAGCAGAACCTTGCCCAGAGTATTTGTTTGCTTCATACATATTTCCTTTGTTGTGTAAAAAAGGTTACGGAACGTAGTTGTAGGAGGTGACCGTAGCCGTATACGAGCCGGCGGCAACAGTCTGATCAGAGGCCATAGTCAGTACCGCCGACATCTGGGATGATTGCTCGGTTGAGTAAACCAGACTGTCCGCTACACTCGTCATCAGATTTGGGTTCTGCTGTTTATCCAGAGCTGCGAGCAAAGTGTTCGACCCGCTTCCTGTCATTGTAAAAGTACAGGCGTTTGTATCGCAGGTCGCATTCTGCGGTTTGAGAGCCAGGGTGCCAGTGAGGTTTAAACCGTTCACACTAAATGTACCCAGAGTCACACCCTTCAACACGCTACCTGAGGCCAGTGAAGAGGCAGGTGTAAACGAGAAGCTAGTTGAAGCAGGAGCTGACACTACCACTGGTTGTGTGTAGGTCGAAGTGCCGGTAACTGCCGCAAAGGCGGATACGGAACCCAGCAGCACCATACCAAGCGCTGAATTAATAACAGTTTTCTTGTTCATATAATTATTTCCTTTTCTCAGTTCCAGACGCCAGCAGTTACATCAATGTTGTAGGTACCAGCAGGAATATTAGTATTACCAGCTTTGGTGATGAGGAACGTGTAAGGTGAATTCGAGGTATTACTGTGAGCATAAATATCGGCAGCAGGAGCGGTGCTACAAGTTGTTCCTGGGTTATAAGCATTTGCCGTTCCACAGCTAATTTCAATAGTTCCTAACCCTGTGGTACTGTTCAGTGGACCTGTAGTGGTCGTTGTACCAGCGGACTGTGAAGTGAATTTAATCGCGGCGTTTCCAGTAACACCGTTAGGATCAACAGTAATTTGTGCAATCTTAACACCAGTACCGTTGTTTCCTGAAGTAAGTGGAAACGCAGAGCCGGTAATTTTTACAGTGGCAGGCGCGAAAAAGGACACAGCAATTGTATTTGATGACGAACCATTCATTGTAGTCGCTGCCCACGCTGATGTTCCAGATAGAGCTGCTGCAACGAGCAGAACTTTCCCAATAATTTTTACTTGTTTCATATGTACTCCATATAGATATATAGTTAATTACAATCAGAATTTATCTTAATTAAACCAGAATCAGTTTTGGCGTTAGATAAATCGAATATCACATCACATTGCTTTGATAAATCCCCCCCCCATTTAACAATAATTTTACCTTTATTAGGTACACCAGTGAGATATACAACTCCATTCTCATCAACTACACCAGCACCAGAGGACTCGCCATCAAAAGAGGCAATAGCACCGAAAGGTATAGATCGTCCTTTAGAACTCATTAACTTCAACAAGACTCTGTTTCCAATGCGGGTTTTAAACTTAGCATTAACCACAGCACCTTTAGTTGGTATAACTTTCTCATCAGTTTGAAGTATTTCTGCATTGTCACTTAATCCTTCAGGATCAAGGCTAATCAAATTTTCATTATAAGCTCTCAGATTAGATTGAACTGCATAGCCTTTAGAGTCTGTTTTAAGACCTGGCATACCAATTAATTTAACGCCTGACGCACCTTTAGCCTCAACTAGAGAAATGGTGTCTCCGAATGGCTGAGAAAAAGTTATTCCATCAGCATGAATTAACAATCCACCGGATGCATCAATTCCGTACTGTTTATTATTTTTATTGAAACTATAAATACCACCAACATTACCGCGAGGGCCATACCAGCTCGCATTGAATGTGCTATCATGAATTCGTGAATCAATGTCTTGGGTACGACTTTGTCGCAAACTCCAATCTAGTTGCTGATCAAAGCTATGTCCATTAATAGCAAGTTCATGCTTTGGGCTACCCGATGACGGCGAAACATACTGGTAACTAGCAGTATTCGCTCCCCCCGCATAAGTTCGTCCAAAAGGAATACTAACCCATAGACTTGAAATCCGGTCATGAAGTTTACCAGTGCCAGTTCTAGAAGATACGTTATCATTATAAGTAATCATTGCACTTACAGAGCCAATCATAAAGTTATAGCTCGTTCCTAATGATTCTTGATCGTATTTGTTAGAAAACGCCGTCTTTTTAGTAAAATAAACACTAAGTGCTCCATATTGTCCTAAAGATTGCCCTAGAGAAAATATAGATAAACGTTTAGCATTTCCTACTTTAACCATATCTGAAAAACTATCATATGAAGCAACATGGCTAGAAAAATCCGAAAAGCCATCCGTAAATTTTTGTACGTCAATAGAAAAATTTGAACCTGTTGATTCTATAAATTTATTATACCGTAATCTCTTCGATAAACCATTCTGCTTACCTGCGTTATCTTTCGATGCGTGTGTATATATTGAATCATAAGAAAGAGCACCCAGTAAACCAAATGACTTCCCAGCCCCTAAAGCAATGGAATTATAAGTATCAGCAATCTGTACCCCACCCAAAGCAGTTAAAGAATAAGGTAATCCATAGGTTAAGTTAGCTTGACTAAATCTCATATCTTCTGAGGAAGATCTAACAATACCATACTTACCAGCAATAAATTGATAGGAATAATATCCCTCACGTATAGAAATCGCAGGTGATGAAAAAGGAATATTTAGTATTTGTTTCTGCCCATCACTTTCAAATACTGTAACTATTAATTCTCCACCATAACTACTCGGTATATCTTCTAAGCTGAAAGCACCAGCAGGTACGTTTGTTTTATATATGACATTGCCATTTTGAGATACTTCAATCCTGGCGTTAGTTTTAGCAGTGCCCTTGATAGCAGGAGTATAGTTTTTTTGCGAACCTGGAATCATGAATTCATCAGACCCAACATAAACACCAGTAAATGGAAAACTGGGGAAAATTTCAGGAGGAGAATTAAGCTCACCTAAAAGAAGACGACTGTTAATATTATTTAGTCCTTTTTCAGCATAGCTACTTCCTCTCTGGAAAAAACGATCATTACCAGTTTTAACCCAAGAGGAAGTATTTCTGAATCGCCACGACCCTATATTCACCCCAGGCTTAATCTGAAGAAATGAAGAATCATATTGTGATGAATCATTAATTGAACTAACGTTTCTGGAAAAAGAATATGAATAATTTAGCAATGCTGCTGTAACACCCTCATTCCATAATGCTTTGTCAACCATATTACCAAAAGATGTTTTTATATATATCTGAGGAATATTAATAAACAACTGTTGATTATAAAAATCAAATTTTACTTCAGCATTTGGGA
>NZ_JAWNEI010000026.1:0-26246 GCF_034107425.1 Enterobacter sp. 148H3
ACTGCCAGAAGGCGTTGAGATGGTAATGCCAGGCGACAACATCAAGATGGTTGTGACTCTGATCCACCCAATCGCGATGGACGACGGTCTGCGTTTCGCAATCCGTGAAGGCGGCCGTACCGTTGGCGCGGGCGTTGTTGCTAAAGTTCTGGGCTAATTAATTATCCCCGAATAAAAAAGGACGCTTCGGCGTCCTTTTTGTTATCTGCCGCTCAGGTATTTGTCACAAAATTTCGCATTTTTTGCCTGCTCCCGCCCCGCATTCTGGCGTTTGTGCTATTGTAATCATAACCATTCTCACTTACACTTTGCGCATAATTTGAACGGGAGTTTATATGTACGTTTGTTTATGTAATGGTGTAAGCGACAAAAAAATACGTCAGGCCGTTCGCCAGTTCCAGCCCCAGTCATTCCAGCAGCTTCGCAAATTTGTTCCGGTGGGAAATCAATGCGGTAAATGTGTACGTGCTGCGCGAGAGATCATGCAGGACGAACTGATGCAGATCCCGGAATACAAAGAGATCGCGTAAGCGCCCATCTTTTTTTTGACATCCCTGTAGCCCGATCTACGCTTCAATGAGTGGAAGCGGAGGGACTATATAATGAAAGGTGATGTTAAAATCATAAGTTATCTCAATAAATTATTGGGAAATGAGCTTGTCGCAATCAACCAGTACTTTCTTCACGCGAGAATGTTCAAAAACTGGGGACTCAAACGTTTAAACGACGTTGAGTACCATGAATCTATAGATGAGATGAAACACGCTGATAAATATATCGAGCGTATTTTATTCCTTGAAGGCATTCCAAACCTGCAGGATCTCGGCAAGCTGGGCATCGGAGAAGATGTCGAAGAGATGCTGCGTTCCGACCTTAGGCTGGAGCTTGAAGGTGCCAAAGATCTCCGTGAAGCCATTGCCTATGCTGACAGCGTACATGACTACGTCAGTCGCGATATGATGATCCAGATCCTGGCCGATGAAGAAGGCCATATTGACTGGCTGGAAACGGAGCTGGATCTCATTGCTAAAATTGGCCTGCAAAACTATCTTCAGTCACAGATTAAAGTGGAAGAATAAGCAACGTCTTCCAGCCAACGCATAAACCCGCTGCTGCCAGAAATGGCCCAAAAGGCAGCGGGTTTTTTATTGCCTTCTTATCAGGGCGGATTAACGAAAAAACAAGAATGCAGAGAAGCGCCATCAGTGCTGCAAGCAACGCCAGCGTAGGCAATACGCACCAGCCATGCCATGCACCCAGTGCCGCCAGGTATTTTACATCGCCATATCCCATACCTTCACGCCGGCGGATAAACCAGTAGCCCCAGTAAATAATGGCAAAGCCGATATATCCAGCCATCGCACCCGCCACCGCGCTCGGCAGAAAATCAGGTTGGATACAGAGTTGAAAGAGCAGGCCCGCCCATAGCAGCGGGCAGAGAAATTTATCGGGAAGCAGACCGTAACGAATATCGGCATGTACCAGTAAGGCAGTCAGCGAAAGATAGATCAGCAGAAAGGGGAGGGTGGTTAGCATGAAAAAGGCCTCAAGCGGGTTTGAGCGCATACTCGTTATAATCGGCCTTGCCGGCAACGCATAAAAAACGGAGACGCGTAGCGGCTCGAAACAAAGCATCGACGCAGATTACATTGCATAAAATGTTGCGCGCTCTTACGAATACTGCGCCTTTGGCGCTTAATTTCTAAACGGCACTTGCGTCTTGCCCAGATTTACGTATAATGCGCGGGCTTGTCGTAATTGACGGCGGGTTCAATCAGAACCAGAGTAGCTCATTTTGTTACTCAACAATGCTCCCAATTGGGGAGCTACGTAAGAACGGTTACACTCTCCCATCAATCGTAATGGGTTTGAGGAGTAATCATTTTCGTTTATAAAATAATTGGAGCTCTGGTCTCATGCAGAACCAAAGAATCCGTATCCGCCTTAAAGCGTTTGATCATCGTCTGATCGATCAATCAACCGCGGAAATCGTCGAGACTGCTAAGCGCACTGGTGCGCAAGTCCGTGGTCCGATCCCGCTGCCGACCCGCAAAGAGCGCTTCACCGTTCTGATCTCCCCGCACGTCAACAAAGACGCGCGCGATCAGTACGAAATCCGCACTCACAAGCGTCTGGTTGACATCGTTGAGCCAACTGAGAAAACCGTTGATGCTCTGATGCGTCTGGATCTGGCTGCCGGTGTAGACGTGCAGATCAGCCTGGGTTAATCAGGTCATCGAGCGATTGAGAGGTTGAAACAATGATTGGTTTAGTCGGTAAAAAAGTGGGTATGACCCGCATCTTCACTGAAGATGGCGTTTCTATCCCAGTAACCGTAATCGAAGTTGAAGCAAACCGCGTTACTCAGGTTAAAGATCTGGCTAACGATGGCTACCGCGCTATTCAGGTTACCACTGGTGCTAAAAAAGCTAACCGTGTAACCAAACCAGAAGCGGGTCACTTCGCTAAAGCTGGCGTAGAAGCTGGCCGTGGTCTGTGGGAATTCCGTCTTGCTGAAGGCGAAGAGTTCACCGTAGGTCAGGACATTAGCGTTGAGCTGTTTGCTGACGTTAAAAAAGTTGACGTAACCGGTACCTCTAAAGGTAAAGGTTTTGCTGGTACCGTTAAGCGCTGGAACTTCCGTACCCAGGACGCTACTCACGGTAACTCCTTGTCTCACCGCGTTCCGGGTTCTATCGGTCAGAACCAGACTCCGGGCAAAGTGTTCAAAGGCAAGAAAATGGCAGGTCAGCTGGGTAACGAACGTGTAACCGTTCAGAGCCTGGACGTAGTACGTGTTGACGCTGAGCGCAACCTGCTGCTGGTTAAAGGTGCAGTTCCGGGTGCAACCGGTAGCGACCTGATCGTTAAACCAGCTGTGAAGGCGTAAGGGGATAGCAATGGAATTAGTATTGAAAGACGCGCAGAGCGCGCTGACTGTTTCCGAAACTACCTTCGGTCGTGATTTCAACGAAGCGCTGGTTCACCAGGTTGTTGTTGCTTATGCAGCTGGTGCTCGTCAGGGTACTCGTGCTCAGAAGACTCGTGCTGAAGTAACTGGTTCTGGCAAAAAGCCATGGCGCCAGAAAGGTACCGGCCGTGCGCGTTCAGGTTCTATCAAGAGCCCGATCTGGCGTTCAGGTGGCGTGACCTTTGCTGCGCGTCCACAGGACCACAGTCAAAAAGTTAACAAAAAGATGTACCGCGGCGCGCTGAAAAGCATCCTGTCCGAACTGGTACGTCAGGATCGTCTGATCGTTGTCGAGAAGTTCTCTGTTGAAGCGCCTAAAACTAAGCTGCTGGCACAGAAACTGAAAGACATGGCTCTGGAAGATGTGCTGATCATCACCGGTGAGCTGGACGAGAACCTGTTCCTGGCCGCACGTAACCTGCACAAGGTTGACGTACGCGATGCGACTGGTATCGACCCGGTTAGCCTGATCGCCTTCGACAAAGTCGTAATGACTGCTGATGCTGTTAAGCAAGTTGAGGAGATGCTGGCATGATTCGTGAAGAACGTCTGCTGAAGGTGCTTCGCGCACCGCACGTTTCTGAAAAAGCGTCTACTGCGATGGAAAAAACAAACACCATCGTTCTCAAAGTTGCTAAAGACGCGACCAAAGCAGAGATCAAAGCTGCTGTGCAGAAACTGTTTGAAGTCGAAGTCGAAGTCGTTAACACCCTGGTAGTTAAAGGGAAAGTTAAACGTCACGGACAGCGTATCGGTCGTCGTAGCGACTGGAAAAAAGCTTACGTCACCCTGAAAGAAGGCCAGAATCTGGACTTCGTTGGCGGCGCTGAGTAAGTCGGAGGAGTAATACAATGGCAGTTGTTAAATGTAAACCGACATCTCCGGGTCGTCGCCACGTAGTTAAAGTGGTTAACCCTGAGCTGCACAAGGGCAAACCTTTTGCTCCGTTGCTGGAAAAAAACAGCAAATCCGGTGGTCGTAACAACAATGGCCGTATCACCACTCGTCACATCGGTGGTGGCCACAAGCAGGCTTATCGTATTGTTGACTTCAAACGCAACAAAGACGGTATCCCAGCAGTTGTTGAACGTCTTGAGTACGATCCGAACCGTTCCGCGAACATCGCGCTGGTTCTGTACAAAGACGGCGAACGCCGTTACATCCTGGCCCCTAAAGGCCTGAAAGCTGGCGACCAGATTCAGTCTGGCGTTGATGCTGCAATCAAAGCAGGCAACACCCTGCCGATGCGCAATATCCCGGTTGGTTCTACCGTTCATAACGTAGAAATGAAACCAGGTAAAGGCGGTCAGCTGGCACGTTCCGCTGGTACTTACGTTCAGATCGTTGCTCGTGATGGTGCTTATGTCACCCTGCGTCTGCGTTCTGGTGAAATGCGTAAAGTCGAAGCAGACTGCCGCGCTACTCTGGGCGAAGTTGGCAATGCTGAGCATATGCTGCGCGTTCTGGGTAAAGCAGGTGCTGCACGCTGGCGTGGTGTTCGTCCTACCGTTCGCGGTACTGCGATGAACCCAGTCGACCACCCACATGGTGGTGGTGAAGGTCGTAACTTTGGTAAGCACCCGGTATCTCCGTGGGGCGTTCAGACCAAAGGTAAGAAGACCCGCAGCAACAAGCGTACTGATAAATTTATCGTACGTCGCCGTAGCAAATAATTTTAGAGGATAAGCCATGCCACGTTCTCTCAAGAAAGGTCCTTTTATTGACCTGCACTTGCTGAAGAAGGTAGAGAAAGCGGTGGAAAGCGGAGACAAGAAGCCCCTGCGCACTTGGTCCCGTCGTTCAACGATCTTTCCTAACATGATCGGTTTGACCATCGCTGTCCATAATGGTCGTCAGCACGTTCCAGTCTTTGTTACCGACGAAATGGTTGGTCACAAACTGGGTGAATTCGCACCGACTCGTACTTATCGCGGCCACGCTGCTGATAAAAAAGCGAAGAAGAAATAAGGTAGGAGGAAGAGATGGAAACTTTAGCTCAACATCGCCATGCTCGTTCTTCTGCTCAGAAGGTTCGCCTTGTTGCTGACCTGATTCGCGGTAAGAAAGTGTCGCAGGCCCTGGACATCCTGACCTATACCAACAAGAAAGCTGCGGTATTGGTCAAGAAAGTACTGGAATCTGCCATTGCTAACGCTGAACACAACGATGGCGCTGACATCGACGATCTGAAAGTCGCGAAAATTTTCGTAGATGAAGGCCCAAGCATGAAGCGCATTATGCCGCGTGCGAAAGGTCGTGCAGATCGCATCCTGAAGCGCACCAGCCACATTACTGTGGTTGTGTCCGATCGCTGAGACTCTGGAGACTAGCAATGGGTCAGAAAGTACATCCTAATGGTATTCGCCTGGGTATTGTAAAACCATGGAACTCTACCTGGTTTGCGAACACCAAAGAATTCGCTGACAACCTGGACAGCGATTTTAAAGTACGTCAGTACCTGACTAAGGAACTGGCTAAAGCGTCTGTATCTCGTATCGTTATCGAGCGTCCAGCGAAGAGCATCCGTGTGACTATTCACACTGCTCGTCCTGGCATCGTTATCGGTAAGAAAGGCGAAGACGTAGAAAAACTGCGCAAGGTCGTAGCGGATATCGCTGGCGTTCCTGCACAGATCAATATCGCTGAAGTTCGTAAGCCTGAACTGGACGCTAAATTGGTTGCTGACAGCATCACTTCGCAGCTGGAACGTCGTGTTATGTTCCGTCGTGCTATGAAGCGTGCTGTACAGAACGCAATGCGTCTGGGCGCTAAAGGTATCAAAGTTGAAGTTAGCGGCCGTCTGGGCGGCGCGGAAATCGCACGTACCGAATGGTACCGTGAAGGTCGCGTACCGCTGCACACTCTGCGTGCTGACATCGACTACAACACCTCTGAAGCGCACACCACTTACGGTGTAATCGGCGTTAAGGTATGGATCTTCAAAGGTGAGATCCTGGGTGGTATGGCTGCTGTTGAACAACCGGAAAAACCGGCTGCTCAACCTAAAAAGCAGCAGCGTAAAGGCCGTAAATAAGGAGCGTCGCTGATGTTACAACCAAAGCGTACAAAATTCCGTAAAGTGCACAAAGGCCGCAACCGTGGTCTGGCGCAGGGTACGGATGTTAGCTTCGGCACTTTCGGTCTGAAAGCTGTTGGCCGTGGTCGTCTGACTGCACGTCAGATCGAAGCAGCACGTCGTGCAATGACCCGTGCAGTTAAGCGTCAAGGTAAGATCTGGATCCGTGTATTCCCGGACAAACCGATCACCGAGAAGCCGCTGGAAGTTCGTATGGGTAAAGGTAAAGGTAACGTGGAGTACTGGGTTGCCTTGATCCAACCGGGCAAAGTCCTTTATGAAATGGACGGTGTTCCGGAAGAGCTGGCCCGTGAAGCCTTCGGCCTGGCAGCAGCGAAACTGCCTATCAAAACCACCTTTGTAACTAAGACGGTGATGTAATGAAAGCAAAAGAGCTGCGTGAAAAAAGCGTTGAAGAGCTGAACGCTGAGCTGCTGAACCTGCTGCGTGAGCAGTTCAACCTGCGTATGCAGGCTGCAAGTGGCCAGCTGCAACAGACTCACCTGCTGAAGCAAGTGCGTCGCAATGTTGCACGCGTTAAGACTTTACTGACTCAGAAGGCGGGTGCGTAATGACCGATAAAATCCGTACTCTGCAAGGTCGTGTTGTTAGCGACAAAATGGAGAAATCCATTGTTGTAGCTATCGAACGTATTGTGAAACACCCGATCTACGGTAAATTCATCAAGCGTACGACCAAACTGCACGTACATGACGAGAACAACGAATGTGGTATCGGCGACAAGGTTGAAATCCGTGAATGCCGTCCACTGTCCAAGACTAAGTCCTGGACGCTGGTTCGCGTTGTAGAGAAAGCGGTTCTGTAATACAGTACGCCTTCTCAATACGAATAAACGGCTCAGCGATGAGCCGTTTATTTTTTCTACCCATATTGCAGAAGCGGTGTTATAATGCCGCGCCCTCGATATGGGGCTTTTTAACGGCTCTGATTTTAGAGTCTCAGGTAGTAGTTGACATTAGCGGAGCACTAAAATGATCCAAGAACAGACTATGCTGAACGTCGCCGACAACTCCGGTGCACGTCGCGTAATGTGTATCAAGGTTCTGGGTGGCTCGCACCGTCGCTACGCAGGCGTAGGCGACATCATCAAGATCACCATCAAGGAAGCAATTCCACGTGGTAAGGTCAAAAAAGGTGATGTGCTGAAGGCGGTAGTGGTGCGCACCAAGAAGGGTGTTCGTCGCCCTGACGGTTCTGTCATTCGCTTCGATGGTAATGCATGCGTTATTTTAAACAATAACAGCGAGCAGCCTATCGGCACGCGTATCTTTGGGCCGGTAACTCGTGAACTTCGTACTGAGAAGTTCATGAAAATTATCTCTCTGGCACCAGAAGTACTCTAAGGAGCGAATCATGGCAGCGAAAATCCGTCGTGATGACGAAGTTATCGTGTTAACCGGTAAAGATAAAGGTAAACGCGGTAAAGTAAAAAATGTTCTGTCTTCCGGCAAACTTGTCGTTGAAGGTATCAACCTGGTTAAGAAACATCAGAAGCCGGTTCCGGCCCTGAACCAACCAGGTGGCATCGTTGAAAAAGAAGCTGCTATTCAGGTTTCTAACGTTGCAATCTTCAATGCGGCTACCGGCAAGGCTGACCGTGTAGGCTTTAGATTCGAAGACGGCAAAAAAGTCCGTTTCTTCAAGTCTAACAGCGAAACTATCAAGTAATTTGGAGTAGTACGATGGCGAAACTGCATGATTACTACAAAGACGAAGTAGTTAAAAAACTCATGACCGAGTTTAACTACAATTCTGTCATGCAAGTCCCTCGGGTCGAGAAGATCACCCTGAACATGGGTGTTGGTGAAGCGATCGCTGACAAGAAACTGCTGGATAACGCAGCAGCTGACCTGACAGCAATCTCCGGTCAAAAACCGCTGATCACCAAAGCACGCAAATCTGTTGCAGGCTTCAAAATCCGTCAGGGCTATCCGATCGGCTGTAAAGTAACTCTGCGTGGCGAACGCATGTGGGAGTTCTTTGAGCGCCTGATCACTATTGCTGTTCCACGTATCCGTGACTTCCGTGGCTTGTCCGCTAAGTCTTTCGACGGTCGTGGTAACTACAGCATGGGTGTCCGTGAGCAGATCATCTTCCCAGAAATCGACTACGATAAAGTCGACCGCGTGCGTGGTTTGGATATTACCATTACCACTACTGCGAAATCTGACGAAGAAGGCCGTGCTCTGCTGGCTGCCTTTGACTTCCCGTTCCGCAAGTAAGGTAGGGTTACTGAATGGCTAAGCAATCAATGAAAGCACGCGAAGTAAAGCGCGTAGCTTTAGCTGATAAATTCTTCGCTAAACGCGCTGAACTGAAAGCGATCATTTCTGATGTGAACGCTTCCGACGAAGATCGTTGGAATGCGGTTCTCAAGCTGCAGTCTCTGCCGCGTGATTCCAGCCCGTCTCGTCAGCGTAACCGCTGTCGTCAAACAGGTCGTCCACATGGTTATGTGGGCAAGTTTGGGTTGAGCCGTATCAAACTGCGTGAAGCCGCCATGCGCGGTGAAGTGCCAGGCTTGAAAAAGGCTAGCTGGTAATTACCAATTGAATCACGGGAGTAAAGACAGATGAGCATGCAAGATCCGATCGCGGATATGCTGACCCGTATCCGTAACGGTCAGGCCGCGAACAAAGTTGCGGTCACCATGCCTTCCGCCAAGCTGAAAGTGGCAATTGCCAACGTGCTGAAGGAAGAAGGTTTTATCGAAGATTTTAAAGTTGAAGGCGACACCAAGCCGGAACTGGAACTTACTCTCAAGTATTTCCAGGGTAAAGCTGTTGTAGAAAGCATTCAGCGTGTCAGCCGCCCAGGCCTGCGCATCTATAAGAAAAAAGATGAGCTGCCAAAAGTTATGGCTGGTCTTGGTATCGCAGTTGTTTCTACCTCTAAAGGTGTTATGACTGATCGTGCAGCGCGCCAGGCTGGTCTTGGTGGCGAAATTATCTGCTACGTAGCCTAATCGGAGGAAAGAATGTCTCGTGTTGCTAAAGCACCGGTCGTTATTCCTGCCGGCGTTGATGTAAAAATCGACGGTCAGGTTATTACGATCAAAGGTAAAAACGGCGAGCTGACTCGTACCCTCAACAAAGCTGTTGAAGTTAAACATGCAGATAACGCTCTGACCTTCGGTCCACGTGATGGTTTCGTGGATGGATGGGCTCAGGCTGGTACCGCGCGTGCCCTGCTGAACTCAATGGTTGTTGGTGTTACCGAAGGCTTCACTAAAAAGCTTCAGCTGGTTGGTGTAGGTTATCGTGCAGCTATCAAAGGGAATGCAGTAGGCCTGTCTCTGGGCTTCTCACACCCTGTTGAGCATCCGCTGCCGGCCGGTATCACTGCAGAATGTCCGACTCAAACTGAAATCGTGCTGAAAGGCGCTGATAAACAGCTGATCGGCCAGGTTGCAGCAGATCTGCGCGCCTACCGTCGTCCTGAGCCTTACAAAGGCAAGGGTGTTCGTTACGCCGACGAAGTCGTGCGTACCAAAGAGGCTAAGAAGAAGTAAGGTAACACTATGGATAAGAAATCTGCTCGTATCCGTCGTGCGACCCGCGCACGCCGCAAGCTCAAAGAGCTGGGTGCAACTCGCCTGGTGGTACATCGTACCCCGCGTCATATTTACGCACAGGTAATTGCACCGAACGGTTCTGAAGTTCTGGTAGCTGCTTCTACTGTAGAAAAAGCTATCTCAGAACAATTGAAGTACACCGGTAACAAAGACGCCGCTGCAGCTGTAGGTAAAGCTGTTGCTGAACGCGCTCTGGAAAAAGGCATCAGCAATGTTTCCTTTGACCGTTCCGGGTTCCAATATCATGGTCGTGTCCAGGCACTGGCAGATGCTGCCCGTGAAGCTGGCCTTCAGTTCTAAGGTAGAGGTGTAAGATGGCTCACATCGAAAAACAGGCTGGCGAACTGCAGGAAAAGCTGATCGCGGTAAACCGCGTATCTAAAACCGTTAAAGGTGGTCGTATTTTCTCCTTCACAGCTCTGACTGTAGTAGGCGATGGTAACGGTCGCGTTGGTTTTGGTTACGGTAAAGCGCGTGAAGTTCCAGCAGCGATCCAGAAAGCGATGGAAAAAGCCCGTCGCAACATGATTAACGTCGCGCTGAACAACGGCACCCTGCAGCACCCAGTTAAAGGTGTTCACACGGGTTCTCGTGTATTCATGCAGCCAGCTTCAGAAGGTACCGGTATCATCGCCGGTGGTGCAATGCGCGCCGTTCTGGAAGTTGCTGGGGTTCATAACGTTCTGGCTAAAGCATATGGTTCCACCAACCCGATCAACGTGGTTCGTGCAACTATTGATGGCCTGGAAAATATGAATTCTCCAGAAATGGTCGCTGCCAAGCGTGGTAAATCCGTTGAAGAAATTCTGGGGTAATTGACCATGGCAAAGACTATTAAAATCACTCAAACCCGCAGTGCAATCGGTCGTCTGCCGAAACACAAGGCAACGCTGCTTGGCCTGGGTCTGCGTCGTATTGGTCATACCGTTGAGCGCGAGGATACTCCTGCTGTTCGTGGTATGGTCAACGCGGTTTACTTCATGGTTAAAGTTGAGGAGTAAGAGATGCGTTTAAATACTCTGTCTCCGGCCGAAGGCTCTAAAAAGGCGGGTAAACGCCTGGGTCGTGGTATCGGTTCTGGCCTCGGTAAAACCGGTGGTCGTGGTCACAAAGGTCAGAACTCTCGTTCTGGCGGTGGCGTACGTCGCGGTTTCGAGGGTGGCCAGATGCCACTGTACCGTCGTCTGCCGAAGTTCGGCTTCACCTCTCGCAAAGCAGCGATCACAGCGGAAATCCGTCTGTCTGACCTGGCGAAAGTTGAAGGCGGCGTTGTAGACCTGAACACGCTGAAAGCAGCAAACATTATCGGTATCCAGATCGAGTTCGCGAAAGTGATCCTGGCTGGTGAAGTTTCTACTCCGGTAACTGTTCGTGGCCTGCGTGTTACTAAAGGTGCTCGTGCTGCTATCGAAGCTGCTGGCGGTAAAATTGAGGAATAAGTAGCAGATGGCTAAGCAACCGGGATTAGATTTTCAAAGTGCCAAAGGTGGATTTGGCGAGCTGAAACGCAGACTGCTGTTTGTTATCGGCGCGCTGATTGTGTTCCGTATTGGCTCTTTTATTCCGATCCCTGGTATCGATGCCGCTGTACTTGCCAAACTGCTTGAGCAACAGCGAGGCACCATCATTGAAATGTTCAACATGTTCTCTGGTGGTGCTCTCAGCCGTGCTTCTATCTTTGCATTGGGTATTATGCCGTACATTTCGGCATCTATTATTATCCAGCTGCTGACGGTCGTTCATCCGGCCCTGGCAGAGTTGAAGAAAGAAGGGGAGTCTGGACGTCGTAAGATTAGTCAGTACACCCGTTACGGTACTCTGGTGCTGGCAATATTCCAGTCGATCGGTATTGCTACCGGTCTGCCGAATATGCCTGGTATGCAGGGCCTGGTGTTAAACCCGGGCTTTGCATTCTACTTCACCGCTGTTGTAAGTCTGGTCACAGGGACAATGTTCCTGATGTGGCTCGGCGAACAGATTACTGAGCGTGGTATCGGTAACGGTATCTCAATCATCATCTTCGCCGGTATTGTTGCGGGTCTCCCGCCAGCCATCGCCCATACTATCGAGCAAGCGCGTCAAGGCGACCTGCACTTCCTCCTGTTGCTGTTGGTTGCAGTATTAGTATTTGCAGTGACGTTCTTTGTTGTCTTCGTTGAACGTGGTCAACGCCGCATTGTGGTGAACTACGCTAAACGTCAGCAAGGTCGTCGTGTCTATGCTGCACAGAGCACACATTTACCGCTGAAAGTGAACATGGCGGGGGTTATCCCGGCTATCTTCGCTTCCAGTATTATTCTGTTCCCGGCTACCATCGCGTCATGGTTCGGGGGCGGTACTGGTTGGAACTGGCTGACAACAATTTCGCTGTATTTGCAGCCTGGGCAACCACTTTATGTGTTACTCTATGCGTCTGCGATCATCTTCTTCTGTTTCTTCTACACGGCGTTGGTCTTCAACCCGCGTGAAACAGCAGATAACCTGAAGAAGTCCGGTGCATTTGTACCAGGAATTCGTCCGGGAGAGCAAACGGCGAAGTATATCGATAAAGTAATGACCCGCCTGACTTTGGTTGGTGCGCTCTATATTACTTTTATCTGCCTGATCCCGGAGTTCATGCGTGATGCAATGAAAGTACCGTTCTACTTCGGTGGGACCTCACTGCTTATCGTTGTTGTCGTGATTATGGACTTTATGGCTCAAGTGCAAACTCTGATGATGTCCAGTCAGTATGAGTCTGCATTGAAGAAGGCGAACCTGAAAGGCTACGGCCGCTAATTGGTCGCCTGAGAAGTTACGGAGAGTAAAAATGAAAGTTCGTGCTTCCGTCAAGAAATTATGCCGTAACTGCAAAATCGTTAAGCGTGATGGTGTCATCCGTGTGATTTGCAGTGCCGAGCCGAAGCATAAACAGCGCCAAGGCTGATTATTTCGCATATTTTTCTTGCAAAGTTGGGTTGAGCTGGCTAGATTAGCCAGCCAATCTTTTGTATGTCTGTACGTTTCCATTTGAGTATCCTGAAAACGGGCTTTTCAGCATGGTGCGTACATATTAAATAGTAGGAGTGCATAGTGGCCCGTATAGCAGGCATTAACATTCCTGATCAGAAACATGCTGTGATCGCATTAACTTCGATCTACGGCGTCGGCAAGACCCGTTCTAAAGCCATTCTGGCTGCAGCGGGTATCGCTGAAGATGTTAAGATCAGTGAGCTGTCTGAAGAACAAATCGACACGCTGCGTGACGAAGTTGCCAAATTTGTCGTTGAAGGTGATCTGCGCCGTGAAATCAGCATGAGCATCAAGCGCCTGATGGATCTTGGTTGCTATCGCGGTTTGCGTCATCGTCGTGGTCTGCCAGTGCGCGGTCAGCGTACTAAGACCAACGCACGTACCCGTAAGGGTCCGCGCAAACCGATCAAGAAATAATCGGGGTGATTGAATAATGGCAAAGGCACCAGTTCGTGCACGTAAACGTGTAAGAAAACAAGTCTCTGACGGCGTGGCTCATATCCATGCTTCTTTCAACAACACCATCGTTACTATTACTGATCGTCAGGGTAACGCATTGGGTTGGGCAACAGCCGGTGGTTCCGGTTTCCGTGGTTCTCGCAAATCCACTCCGTTCGCAGCTCAGGTTGCAGCAGAGCGTTGCGCTGAAGCCGTAAAAGAATACGGCATCAAGAATCTGGAAGTTATGGTTAAAGGTCCGGGTCCGGGTCGTGAATCTACTGTTCGCGCTCTGAACGCCGCTGGTTTCCGCATCACGAATATTACTGATGTGACTCCGATCCCTCATAACGGTTGTCGTCCGCCGAAAAAACGTCGCGTATAACGCTCCGTTTTTTAGGTTAGTTGGAGATAGAAAATGGCAAGATATTTGGGTCCTAAGCTCAAGCTGAGCCGTCGTGAGGGCACCGACTTATTCCTTAAGTCTGGCGTTCGCGCGATCGATACCAAGTGTAAAATTGAACAAGCTCCTGGCCAGCACGGTGCGCGTAAACCGCGTCTGTCTGACTATGGTGTGCAGTTGCGTGAAAAGCAAAAAGTTCGCCGTATGTACGGTGTGCTGGAGCGTCAGTTCCGTAACTACTACAAAGAAGCAGCACGTCTGAAAGGCAACACAGGTGAAAACCTGCTGGCTCTGCTGGAAGGTCGTCTGGACAACGTTGTATACCGTATGGGCTTCGGCGCTACTCGTGCTGAATCACGTCAGCTGGTTAGCCACAAAGCAATCATGGTAAACGGTCGTGTTGTTAACATCGCTTCTTATCAGGTTAAAGCGAATGACGTTGTTAGCATTCGTGAGAAAGCGAAAAAGCAATCTCGCGTGAAGGCCGCTCTGGAGCTGGCTGAGCAGCGTGAAAAGCCAACCTGGCTGGAAGTTGATGCTGGCAAGATGGAAGGTACGTTCAAGCGTCAGCCAGAACGTTCTGATCTGTCTGCGGACATTAACGAACACCTGATCGTCGAGCTTTACTCCAAGTAAAGCTTAGTACCAAAGAGAGGACACAATGCAGGGTTCTGTGACAGAGTTTCTAAAACCGCGCCTGGTAGATATCGAGCAAGTGAGTTCGACGCACGCCAAGGTGACCCTTGAGCCTTTAGAGCGTGGCTTTGGCCATACTCTGGGTAACGCACTGCGCCGTATTCTGCTCTCATCGATGCCGGGTTGCGCGGTGACCGAGGTTGAGATTGATGGTGTACTTCATGAGTACAGCACCAAAGAAGGCGTTCAGGAAGATATCCTTGAAATCCTGCTCAACCTGAAAGGGCTGGCGGTGAGAGTTCAGGGTAAAGATGAAGTTATTCTTACTCTGAATAAATCTGGCATTGGCCCTGTGACTGCAGCCGACATCACCCACGACGGTGATGTTGAAATCGTCAAGCCGCAGCACGTGATCTGCCACCTGACCGATGAGAACGCAGCGATTAGCATGCGTATCAAAGTTCAGCGCGGTCGTGGTTATGTGCCGGCTTCTGCCCGAATTCATTCGGAAGAAGATGAGCGCCCAATCGGCCGTCTGCTGGTCGACGCATGCTACAGCCCTGTAGAGCGTATTGCCTACAATGTTGAAGCAGCGCGTGTAGAACAGCGTACCGACCTGGACAAGCTGGTCATCGAAATGGAAACCAACGGCACAATCGATCCTGAAGAGGCGATTCGTCGTGCGGCAACCATCCTGGCAGAACAACTGGAAGCTTTCGTTGACTTACGTGATGTACGTCAGCCGGAAGTGAAAGAAGAGAAACCAGAATTCGATCCGATCCTGCTGCGCCCTGTTGACGATCTCGAGTTGACTGTCCGCTCTGCTAACTGCCTCAAGGCAGAAGCTATCCACTATATCGGTGATCTGGTACAGCGTACCGAGGTTGAGTTGCTGAAAACGCCGAACCTGGGTAAAAAATCTCTTACTGAGATTAAAGACGTGCTGGCTTCTCGTGGTCTGTCTCTGGGCATGCGCCTGGAAAACTGGCCACCGGCAAGCATTGCTGACGAGTAACCGGATCACAGGTTAAGGTTTTACTGAGAAGGATAAGGTCATGCGCCATCGTAAGAGTGGTCGTCAACTGAACCGCAACAGCAGCCATCGCCAGGCTATGTTCCGCAACATGGCAGGTTCACTGGTTCGTCATGAGATCATCAAGACGACCCTGCCTAAAGCGAAAGAGCTGCGTCGCGTAGTTGAGCCGCTGATTACTCTTGCCAAGACTGACAGCGTTGCTAATCGTCGTCTGGCATTCGCCCGTACTCGTGATAACGAGATCGTGGCAAAACTGTTTAACGAACTGGGCCCGCGTTTCGCGAGCCGTGCCGGTGGTTACACTCGCATTCTGAAGTGTGGTTTCCGTGCAGGCGACAACGCGCCGATGGCTTACATCGAGCTGGTTGATCGTTCAGAGAAAGCAGAAGCTGCTGCAGAGTAATCTGCAGTAACGTAAAAAAACCCGCTCCGGCGGGTTTTTTTATATCCGTGATATCCCCACTTCTCTACAATGTCTGTATCAATTCTGTTCATCTTCTGGAGCTGGTAATGTGGTTGCTCGACCAGTGGGCAGAACGCCATATTCGTGATGCCCAAAAAAAAGGTGAATTCGACGATCTTCCGGGACGCGGCGAACCCCTTGTGCTTGACGATGACTCGCACATTGCGCCTGAACTACGGGCGGGCTACCGTTTACTTAAAAATGCAGGCTGTCTCCCTCCGGAGCTTGAACAGCGCAGAGAGGCTGTTGAACTGGCCGATCTGCTTAAAGGCATCCGTCAGGACGATCCGCGACATTCTGAACTTAGCCGTCGTCTCGCCCTGATTGAACTCAAGCTTCGCCAGGCAGGAATGAACACTGACTTTCTGCACGGTGAATACGGTGAAAGCTTGTTGCGGAAAATTAACGAGGAGTAGTTATGTACCGTATCGGTGAACTTGCGAAGCTCGCTAACGTCACGCCGGATACCATCCGATATTACGAAAAGCAGCAGATGATCGATCATGAAGTTCGTACTGAAGGTGGCTTTCGACTTTATACCGATAACGATCTGCAGCGCCTGCGGTTTATTCGTTATGCGCGCCAGCTCGGTTTCACATTAGACTCGATCCGCGAACTTTTATCGATCCGCATCGATCCGGCACATCACACCTGCCAGGAGTCTAAAAGCATTGTGCAGGCCCGTCTGGATGAAGTGGAAGCACGCATTCAGGAGCTGCAGACCATGCAGCGCTCCCTGCAAAGGCTGAATGATGCCTGCTGCGGTACGGCCCACAGCAGTATTTATTGTTCCATTCTGGAAGCCCTTGAACAGGGAGCCAGTGGAGAAACGCAGGGCTGTTGATTTTTAGTTCATCCGGGTCTAGACTCCCGTCGTCATAAACCAAGCTCAGGAGAATTTATGAGCCGCTATCAGCATACGAAAGGTCAGATCAAAGACAATGCCATTGAGGCACTACTTCACGACCCGCTATTCAGACAGCGCGTTGAGAAGAATAAAAAAGGGAAAGGAAGTTATCTGCGTAAAGACAAGCATGAAAAACGGGGTAACTGGGAGGCCAGTGGCAAGCAAGCGAATCGCTTATTTACCACTGGCCTTCCTGCTTTAAGCTTTTGATTAAACGCGGTTGTTCTGCTCTTTTAACAGATCGCGGATCTCACTCAGCAGCACTTCTTCTTTCGTTGGTGCAGGTGCTGCAGCTGGCTCTTCTTTCTTACGATTGAGCCTGTTGATCAGCTTGATAGCCATAAAAATGGCAAACGCGACAATCACAAAATCAAATACGTTCTGAATGAATACGCCGTAGTGCATCACGACCGCCGGCACATCACCCTGTGCTTCACGCAGCGTGAAAGCGAACTGTTTGAAATCTATGCCCCCGATTAACAACCCTAAAGGTGGCATGATAATGTCGGCCACTAATGATGAAACAATCTTGCCGAATGCCGCACCAATAATGACACCCACAGCTAAATCCACCACGTTCCCGCGCATCGCAAATTCGCGAAATTCTTTAATAAAACTCATTGTTCTCTCCTTGTGCCAGCTGACGAGTTTAAGTTTAACAAATGATTAGCCAATTGCCATTCGGGATAATTAAACATTATAAAAAATAAAAGGCACAAAAATGAAAAGGATAAAGTAAGGGTGCTCTTTCTGGAGCACCCAATTCTTTAAAGGAAGAATGGACTTGGCTGGAATAAACGTTCGACGTCGGTAATAAACTTTTTATCGGTAAGGAACATAATAACGTGATCGCCTTGCTCAATTCGTAAATTATCATTGGCAATCATGACATCATTCCCGCGCACAACGGCGCCGATGATCGTGCCTGGTGGAAGCTTAATTTCATCGATTGACCGGCCCACGACGCGTGACGTGGTTTCATCTCCGTGAGCAACAGCTTCAATGGCTTCCGCCACGCCACGGCGGAGCGATGACACACCGACAATATCCGCTTTACGAACATGGCTCAGAAGCGCTGAAATTGTTGCCTGCTGAGGCGAAATGGCAATATCAATAACGCTGCCCTGAACCAGATCGACATACGCCTTGCGCTGGATAAGCACCATGACTTTTTTTGCCCCCATGCGCTTCGCGAGCATGGCGGACATTATATTTGCCTCGTCATCGTTGGTGACGGCAATAAAGAGATCGACTTGATCAATATGCTCTTCAGCCAGTAGCTCCTGATCGGACGCATCACCATAAAATACGATCGTATTTTGAAGTTTTTCCGCCAGTTCAGCAGCACGCTGTTGATCGCGCTCGATCAACTTCACGCTGTAATCTTTTTCTAACCGATGTGCCAGACCTGCACCGATATTGCCGCCGCCGACCAGCATAATGCGTTTATAGGGTTTTTCGAGACGCTGTAGTTCACTCATCACCGCACGAATATGCTGTGAGGCCGCAATAAAGAAGACCTCATCACCGGCTTCGACAATCGTGGAGCCCTGCGGGCGAATGGGTCTGTCGTGACGGAAAATGGCTGCGACGCGCGTATCGATATGCGGCATGTGCTCGCGCATGGTGGAAAGCGCATTGCCAATCAATGGTCCGCCGTAATAGGCCTTAACCACTGCCAGACTCACTTTGCCCTCGGCAAAGTTTACCACCTGCAGGGCACCCGGATATTCGATCAGGCGGTAGATATTGTCGATAACCAGCTGTTCTGGCGCGATAAGGTGGTCGATGGGGACCGCTTCGGAATTAAACAGTTTTTCAGCATCGCGGACATAGTCCGGAGAGCGAATACGCGCAATTCGGTTTGGCGTGTTGAAAAGCGAGTAGGCCACCTGACAGGCAACCATATTGGTTTCGTCAGAACTGGTTACCGCAACCAGCATGTCGGCATCGTCGGCGCCTGCCTCACGAAGAACACGTGGGTGCGAACCATGACCCTGCACCACGCGCAGGTCAAATTTGTCCTGTAAAACACGCAGGCGATCGCCGTTGGTATCAACTATGGTGATGTCGTTGTTTTCCCCAACCAGGTTTTCCGCCAGCGTTCCGCCAACCTGTCCTGCGCCCAGAATGATAATCTTCATATCTCGTGACCTGTTCTCAACATCACTCTTTGATTAGCTTAGCGTAAAAGAAGCCATCACCCTCTTCTGCACCCGGCAGATTCTGCTGACCCGGGCATTCAGGCGTTCCCGTATCGCGCAGCGCTGCATCCGGGGTACGTTTAAGGAAGGCCGCGATTTGCTGACTGTTTTCTTCCGGCAGCACTGAGCAGGTCGCATAGACCAGCGTGCCGCCGGGTTTAAGATGTGGCCAGATGGCGTCGAGAATGTCGGATTGCAGTTGGGCAAGCTCGTTAATATCACGATCGCGACGCAGCCACTTGATATCCGGATGACGACGAATCACGCCGGTGGCAGAGCAGGGGGCATCCAGCAAAATGCGATCGAATTGTGTTTCGCCACACCATTCTGCTGGTTTGCGTCCATCGCCTTGCTTAACCTGTGCCTTCATGCCCAGGCGCTTGAGGTTGTCGTAGACGCGTGAAAGACGCTGCTCATCAACGTCCACTGCCATCACGCTGGCCTGCGGAGCCACTTCAAGAATATGCGTCGTTTTGCCCCCTGGTGCGGCGCAGAGATCGAGGATCTGCTCACCGTTTTGGGGTTCAAGCCAGGTCATGCAACCCTGAGCCGAGGCATCCTGTACAGTTACCCAACCGTCTTCAAAGCCGGGCAGTGCATGTACCGGTGCAGGCGATGCTAAGCGCACGGCATCAGGGTATGCGTCATGGGTGAAGCCGCTCATTCCAGCTTCTTCAAGTAATGCCAGCCATGCGTCACGGGTGTGGTGATTACGATTCACGCGTAACCACATTGGTGGACGCTGGTTGTTAGCATCGGCAATGTCCTGCCATTGCTGCGGATAAGCTTTTTTCAGGCGCTTCAACAGCCAGTCCGGATGCAGGAAGCGCGCTTCGCTTTGGGCAAATTCAGCCAGAAGCTCTTCCTGCTGTCTCTGGAACTGACGCAGTACGCCGTTGATCAGCCCTTTCAGCTGAGGACGTTTAATCGCAACGGCACCTTCCACCGTCTCTGCCAGCGCGGCATGGGGTGGGATGCGGGTATGAAGAAGCTGATAAAAACCCACCATAATCAAATAGTGTACGGTGCGCTGTTTGCCTGTCATTGGGCGTGACATCAGCTTATTAATCAACCACTCAAGTTGAGAAAGCGTGCGCAGGACGCCAAAGCAAAGCTCCTGAAGCAGGGCTTTATCCTTATCAGAGACTTTTTGCTGCAGGGGAGGCAGGACATTGCTCAATGACTGGCCCTGCTCAATAACCTGCTCGACGGCCTGAGCCGCCATACTGCGTAGATTTTGTTTTTTCATAACCGTAAAAATAAAAATGCCCGGAAACACCGGGCCTTAAGAATAAATTTGCTCAGGCAAGACGGTTGCCCGGGATAAACCATTCGCGACGGGAATTTAACAGATCCTGAGCGCTCATGGCTTTCTTACCGGCCGGTTGGAGCGATTCAAGATTCAATATCCCTTGCCCAGTCGCCACCTGGATACCGTTCTTGTTGGCGTCAACAATCGTACCGGGTTCAGCTGTAGTAGTACCGCTAATGACGGAGGCTTTCCACACTTTCACTGGCTGCTCATCAATCTCCATCCAGCTCATCGGCCATGGATTGAAAGCGCGAATGCAGCGTTCAAGCTGAGCGGCCGACAGGGACCAGTCGATCCGCGCTTCTTCTTTGCTCAGCTTTTCGGCATAAGTCACCAGCGCGTCATCCTGAACTTCCGGTTTCGCCGTATTGTCAGCAAGCTGCTGGAGCGTCTCGATAAGCCCTTGTGGACCGAGGTCTGCCAGTTTGTCATACAGCGTGGCACTGGTATCGTCTGACGTAATGGGGCAGGCCAGTTTATACAGCATATCGCCGGTGTCTAAACCTACGTCCATCTTCATAATGGTAACGCCCGTTTCGGCATCGCCTGCCCACAGCGAGCGCTGAATAGGTGCAGCACCACGCCAGCGCGGGAGCAAAGACCCATGCACGTTGATGCAACCCAGGCGAGGCATATGGAGCACAGCTTTTGGCAGGATTAAACCGTAAGCCACCACCACCATTACGTCGGCTTTCAGGTCAGCGACCAGCTGCTGATTTTCCTGGGGGCGTAACGATGCGGGCTGGAAAACGGGTAGCCCATGCTCTTCTGCCAGCACTTTTACCGGGCTGGGCATCATTTTTTTGCCGCGACCAGCAGGACGGTCCGGCTGGGTAAAGACGCCAACAACCTTGTGACCGGAAGATAACAGCGCGTCAAGATGACGCGCTGCAAAATCAGGGGTTCCCGCGAAGATAATTCGTAGTGTTTTAGACACGATGATCCTTGTATCCGGGGGGCGTTATGCGCGAGAACGCAAACGATCCAGTTTTTCTACTTTCTGACGAATACGCTGCTGTTTCAGCGGTGAGAGGTAATCGATAAACAGTTTACCGACAAGGTGGTCCATCTCATGCTGAATACAAATCGCCAGCAGGTCATCTGCTTCAAGTTCGAACGGATTACCGTCACGATCCAGGGCGCGAATTTTCACCTTTTCAGCTCGCGGCACTAACGCACGCTGTTCAGGAATAGACAGACAGCCTTCCTCAATACCGGTTTCGCCACTCTTTTCGAGCAGCTCAGGGTTGATCAGCACCAGGCGGCCATCGCGATTTTCAGAAACATCAATCACGATAATACGCTTATGAATGTCCACCTGTGTCGCCGCCAGGCCAATGCCTTCTTCGGCGTACATGGTATCGAACATATCATCAACGATACGCTGGATTTCTGCATTCACTTCTTTGACCGGTTCAGCGACGATGCGAAGGCGCTCGTCCGGAATATGTAACACTTGCAAAACTGCCATAAATTTCCAGAGTCGTGTTCAGGAGTTGATAAGAATACTACCTCTATTCTAGACAAATCCCCCATCGATTGACAGCATCAGTGACCAATCGCAATGATTGCGGAGGCCGCTTATGGCAGGGGAAAGGATGACGTTGACCGAGATATGGCTACGGCTAATACACACAGGGTCTCTGTGTGGTGATGTAATGCTGGAAGCGGCTGCACGACTGCAGAAGCAGGAAGGCATCGACACGCTTGTCTTAAGAAATGCTGGACTGACAGCAAAGCAGGCTGAACGATTCTTTGCGTTCAATGAGAGTGAGCTGGAACGTAGCCTGCTATGGCTTGAGCAGCCGGGGCATCATTTATTAACGGCCAACCATCCCCTTTATCCCCCTTTGCTTCGCACGATCCCTGATTATCCCGGTGCATTATTCATAAAAGGTAACCCAGAGACGCTTAATACCGTTCAGCTGGCGGTGGTAGGCAGTCGTGCGCCGTCATGGTACGGCGAGCGATGGGGGAAAATCCTGTGCGAACAGCTTACACAAAGTGGTTTCACGATTACCAGCGGGCTGGCCTGTGGTATTGACGGCGTTGCCCACAGCGCGGCGCTGTCAGCTAAAGGACAAAGTGTCGCGGTGCTGGGGAACGGTCTTTTTAGCATTTATCCACGCCGACATCAGGCATTGGCGATGCGGCTTATTGAATCTGACGGCGCGATAGTCTCTGAGTTTCCGCTTTCCGCGCAGCCCAGGCCGGCAAACTTTCCGCGTCGTAATCGAATTATCAGCGGGCTTAGCAAAGGCGTGCTGGTAGTTGAAGCTGCGCGGCGAAGCGGTTCGCTGGTCACGGCACGATGCGCGCTTGAACAGGGGAGAGAGGTCTTTGCCTTGCCCGGCCCGATAGGTAACCCCGGATGCGAGGGGCCCCACTGGCTGATTAAGCAAGGGGCCACACCGGTAACGGAAGTAGGGGATATTCTTGAAAATTTGCAATATGGGTTGCAATGGCTACAGGAAGATCCCGAAAAGCGACAATATTCATCAGATCAGGGAAAGGTGGCATTGCCATTTCCCAAGCTCCTGGCTAACGTAGGAGATGAGGTAACACCTGTTGACGTTGTCGCTGAACGTGCCGGCCAACCTGTGCCAGTAACGGTAGCACAGCTACTCGAACTGGAGTTAGCAGGGTGGATCGCAGCTGTACCCGGCGGCTATGTCCGATTAAGGAGGGCATGCCATGTTCGACGTACTGATGTATTTGTTTGAGACTTACATCCATAACGAAGCAGAAATGCGAGTGGATCAGGACAAATTGACACAGGATCTTACCGATGCGGGGTTTGAGCGGGAAGACATCTATAATGCGTTGATGTGGCTGGAAAAACTGGCTGATTATCAGGAAGGCCTGGCCGAACCGATGCAGCTTGCTTCTGATCCATTGTCAGTACGCATTTATACCGCAGAAGAGTGTGAAAGGCTGGACGCCAGCTGCCGGGGATTCATCTTATTCCTTGAGCAGATTCAGGTGCTGAACCTCGAAACGAGAGAAATGGTGATAGAGCGCGTCATGGCGCTGGATACAGCAGAATTCGAACTGGAAGATCTCAAATGGGTGATCCTGATGGTTCTGTTTAATATCCCGGGCTGTGAAAATGCCTATCAGCAAATGGAAGAATTACTCTTTGAAGTGAATGAAGGTATGCTGCACTAATTCAATGTGCAGCACCAAGAGTTGTTATGGCCAAATCAGCACTATTCACGGTGCATAAAAACGAGCCCTGCCCGCAGTGCGGGGCTGAACTTGTTATTCGGTCCGGGAAACACGGCCCGTTTCTCGGTTGTTCACACTATCCGGAATGTGATTATGTTCGTCCCCTAAAAAGCCAGGCGGATGGACATATCGTTAAAATTCTGGAGGGTCAGTATTGTCCCGTGTGCGGTGGTGAATTAGCCCTGCGGCAGGGGCGTTTCGGCATGTTTATTGGATGTAGCCGCTATCCAGAATGTGAGCATACGGAACAAATTGATAAGCCTGATGAAACGGCAATTGCGTGTCCTCAGTGTCAGCGCGGTCAGCTAGTACAGCGCCGTTCCCGTTATGGTAAGACCTTCCATTCGTGCGATCGCTACCCTGAATGCCAGTTCGTCATCAATTTTAAACCGGTAGCGGGAACCTGCCCTCATTGCAATTATCCGCTACTGATAGAGAAGAAAACCGCGCAAGGCATGAAACGCTTCTGCGCCAGTAAACAATGTGGAAAGCCGGTTACGGCGGATCAAAATAGTGAATAATAACCTGCCATCAGGCTCCATTGCGCATGCAGTGGACGTACTGAAAAATGAAGAAGTCATCGCCTATCCAACTGAAGCTGTTTTTGGGGTCGGTTGCGATCCTGACAGCGAGACGGCTGTGAGCCGTCTGCTTGCCCTGAAACAAAGACCCGTCGAGAAAGGACTGATTTTGATCGCTGCGAATTACGAGCAGCTTAAACCTTATATCGATGACTCCATGCTTACGCCGGCGCAGCGCGAGACTATCTTCTCCGCGTGGCCGGGACCGGTGACCTTCGTCTTCCCCGCGCAGCCGACAACCCCGCGTTGGTTAACCGGACGGTTTGATTCCCTCGCCGTTCGCGTAACTGACCATCCGCTGGTGGTTGAGCTTTGTCTGGCATTTGGTAAACCGCTAGTCTCAACAAGTGCTAACCTGACCGGATTGCCGCCTTGTCGGACAACCGAAGAAGTGCTGGCGCAGTTCGGGAATGACTTCCCTGTTGCTGTCGGTGAAACGGGAGGGCGCCTGAATCCGTCTGAAATTCGCGACGCTTTGACCGGCGAACGTATTCGCCAGGGGTAATCTCATGGAAACCTATGCTGTTTTTGGCAATCCCATTGCACACAGCAAGTCACCGTTGATCCATCAGCAATTCGCGGAGCAGCTGGAGATTGATCATCCCTACGGTCGCATACTGGCGCCAGTGGATGCTTTTATCCCAACGCTGGAGGCCTTTTTCGCCGCGGGGGGCAAAGGCGCGAATGTGACGGTGCCTTTTAAAGAGGAAGCCTTCGAACGTGCGGATGAGCTAACCGAGCGCGCTTCACTGGCTGGTGCAGTCAATACTCTAAAACGGCTTGAGGATGGACGCCTTTTGGGTGACAACACCGACGGGATTGGTTTACTCAGCGATTTGGAAAGGCTCTCCTTTATCAAGCCCGGATTCCGGATCCTGCTGATTGGCGCGGGTGGCGCATCGCGGGGCGTTCTGTTGCCTCTGCTTTCACTGGACTGTTCGGTGACCGTTACTAACAGAACCTTTTCCCGGGCAGAAGCGCTGGCGGCGTTGTTTGCGCATACCGGCAGCGTGAGCGCGGCAGCTCTTGACGATCTTGCCGATCGTGAGTTCGATCTTGTCATTAATGCCACATCCAGCGGCATTAGTGGTGAGATCCCGGCGATCCCCGCTTCGCTGGTCAGTGCGCATATGTATTTCTATGACATGTTTTATCAGAAAGGAAAGACGCCTTTCCTTAACTGGTGTGAACAACACGGTGCGAAACAGTTAGCCGATGGACTCGGCATGCTGGTGGGGCAGGCTGCGCATGCGGTGCTGCTCTGGCACGGGGTGTTGCCTGCAGTCGAGCCGGTCATTGAAAAGTTAAAGCAGGAGCTTTCGGCGTGAATCAGGCTATTCATTTTCCGGACAGAGAGAGCTGGGATGAAAGTAAGCAAGCGGTCTGTTTCCCGGTTCTGGTACACGGCATGCAACTGACCTGTGCCATTCATGGGGAAACGCTGTTGCGTCGTTTTGGCGGTTCAGATCCGATAGCGGTATTTTGCGAAAATCGCTGGGATCTGGAAGAGGAAGCCAGCGATTTAATCCGCGAAGAGCAGGAAGACGATCAGGGTTGGGTTTGGCTATCCTGATCCAAATAATCATTTTTCCATTTTACGTAGTTGTTCGCCGAGTATTTTAATCCCTCGATCTCTGCCTCCTTAAGGGGGCGGATCTGTTTTACCGGACTTCCCAGATAGAGATAGCCGCTCTCCAGCCGTTTGTTCTGCGGGACCAGGCTACCGGCTCCAATCATCACGTCATCTTCTACTATGACGCCATCCAGCAAAATCGACCCCATGCCAACAAGTACGCGATTTCCGATAGTGCAGCCGTGAAGCATCACTTTATGGCCGACGGTAACCTCTTCTCCAATGATGAGGGGATTGCCTTCCGGGTTATAGGAGGATTTGTGCGTGACGTGCAGGACGCTACCGTCTTGAATATTGGTACGTGCACCAATCGACACATAGTTAACATCACCCCTGATGGCGACGAGTGGCCAGATACTGACATCATCGGCCATTCGGACATCACCAATGACCACGCTGCTGGCATCGATCATCACGCGATCGCCTTTTTGGGGGAACAGATCTTTATAAGGACGTAATACTGCGGGCATATCTACCTCTAACAATGAGCGCTATACAGAAGACTTTGATCGTATTAATGGATCGAAGCAAGGCAAAATACGTCAATATTTAAGCAGATCGGGCGGGATTTCAGCGAAAAGCGCGGAAAATCAGCAGTCGGAAAAAAAGATCTAAAAAATACTTGTGCTAAAAAATGGGATCCCTATAATGCGCCTCCATCGACACGGCGGATGTGAATCACTTCACAAACAGCCCGGTCGGTTGAAGAGAAAAAATCCTGAAATAACGGGTTGACTCTGAAAGAGGAAAG
>NZ_JAWNEI010000027.1:0-20095 GCF_034107425.1 Enterobacter sp. 148H3
ATATTAATTGGATGCTATCTGTGGAATTTTATGTTGCTTTTTGTTATTTTTTAAGAGCAATAGACTTTACAGAGAGGATTTAATTTTATTTAAAAGCCATTACCGTTTAAATAATTGACATGCCGCATATCTCTTATATAAATCTGCATGCGAAAAAAACAACAATGGGGCTATGTCAATGCAGGAAAATATGGATATATCGTACGATTATCATGGGGACATTGATTTTCGTGTTCCCTTTACATCAATCAAAAACGACGAAATACACTTCTACCTCGATGTGGACACGTTTGTTGGAAAGGACACCTGTGGTCAGAATTGCAATCATTGCTGGTTTGTTAATTATGAAAAGGTGTTTGCTAAATCCTTTGGGATCCATGAAGGACATGAAATATACCGAAAACTGACGCAACAAAATTTCAATGTCTATCCGCGTTACGTTGACAGCTTTGCCCATAATGGCGAATTCATGGATATTTATGGCCCAGCGCACAACCGTGAATTCCGTGCTGGTGAAAACAAAGATGAAACTGACACCATGATCGCTGGCGATGCCTGGACAAGTGGCAAGCCATTATTGCAGAAAAATTATACTGAACTACTGGATAAGGCGGTAAAAAACGGTTACGGAACAATTTCCATAACATTTCATGGGCTGGTTGACGCTCCTGAAGAACTGCTTTTATATCCACATGCTGATTATCCCATTAAAGGAGTATTCCCGGGGAATAAATGCATCGACGTAATTTCAAGAATACAAGATTACAGCAACAATAATGATAATGCCAACCTCCGAGTGAATATCGGGATCACAGTAGGGACGCACAACCATTCAAAAGATAATTTAATAAAATATTGCCAGTTGTTCAATAAACTCGGCGTGCAAACTGTCCGTTTTAATTGCTTTACCGATCATGGTCGACGTCATCCCCAACTGCAACTTACGCAGGAACAGGTAGCACAGTTTTATCTCAATATTAAGTGGATACACGAAAATGTACCGTTGAATTTCCAATTGGGGGTCAGTGAAGATTTCGGGACTTCCGGCATTAATGTACTGGGACTTCCTTCGCATGTCGGATGGTGTCGGGCCGGACGTCAGCTATTTGCCATCATTCCTGATTCCGGTGAAAGTATGACTATCAATGGGATAGCTCACGAGCGTATTGGTCAGATAGTGGGCTGCGTAAACATTTTTGAACCTACCTTTGGCTACCTGACCCGTTTCAAACATGCTGGTACTGATGAAACTGATTATCAGGTTCACTTTAGTACCGAAGCGATTGAAGCATTCACTCAGGATAGGCTCTCAGGTGTGTATAAAAATGGCTGTTTTGCCGGAGAAATCCTCCAGATGCAAAACTATGATATTCCACTTGTTGATAAACATCGTATTGACATCATAGAAGTGTAATGCGAAACGCCGTTATGAGGCCCATTTGGGCCTCTTCTGAAAAGGTACTATCATGAATGTTCTAGTTTCACCTCAGTGGGTTGCGGATAATCTGACAACAGGTAGCATTATCGTACTGGATGCCACACTGAAAAAAACAGTTAACGCCACGAATGCCACCCCTGGCGGGGTTATTCCTGGTGCGCTATTTTTTGATCTGGACAATGCGTTTTCAGCACCGGGTTCAGCGCTACCTCATACCTTTCCGGCTTTCCCCTTTATGTCGTCACAGCTGGCAGAACTTGGTCTGACCCCTGCGTCAACCGTTGTGGTTTACGATCAGCAAGGGGTCTATTCAGCTCCACGTGTCTGGTGGATGCTAAAAGTGATGGGAATAAAGAATGTGTATTTACTTGATGGGGGGCTACCTGCCTGGGTCGAAGCAGGTTTCATGGTATCCGGTAGCCATGCATTACCGGTGGCAGGACAGAGCCAGCACTTTCAGGGTCAGCCGGAACAAATCGTTCATAAAACCAGCGTACTTCAGAATATAGCCAGCCCTCAGTTTATCGTCGTTGATGCACGACCTGCCGCACGCTTCAATGGGCAACAGGCTGAACCGCGGCCTGGTTTACGATGCGGACACATTCCGGGTTCCGTAAACATTCCCTTTACTGAAGTGCTGACAGATGGAAAATACCTGTCTCCTGCAGCACTGGCTGCTCTTTTTTCCCGGGAAGGGCTAAGCAATCAGAGGGAACTGGTGTTCAGTTGTGGCTCTGGTGTGACGGCTTGCATTGTTCTTCTGGCGGCTTACCTCGCTGGCTTCCCGGATTTAAGGATTTATGATGGCTCCTGGGCTGAATGGGGAGCTGATGAGGAATTACCGGTTGAATCACATCGGATCGGCTGATGACAAAAATAAATATATCAGTTTCGCAAACCGGCCAGAACGCCGTATTACATACCATGCTGGCAGGTACTTTCCTGTCCAGGGCAGGGTATTTTATGACATGGCCCTATTTGTCGGTAGTACTCTACCGACAATTTGGGCTGAGTGCATCATTGATTGGCGTCATCTTTTTTATGACGTCGGCTTCCGGTTTGCTAATTGGGGTGTTCGGTAGTTATTATTCTGACCGATTAGGACGTGAGCGGGCGCTCGTGGCTAGCCTGCTCCTGAGTGTGGTGGGATTTGCAATGATGGCATACTCAAACCATCCGGTGGAGTTTGTTATCGCGATGACCTTTATCGCTACAGGTCGGGCTTGTACAGAATCATTCAGTAAGGCGATGATCGGTGATCATGTCAAGGACATCAGTCAAAGGGAGCGGTTTCAGTATATTCGATATTATATCGTGAATATTGGCACTGCTCTGGGGCCACTGGCAGGTACATTTGCCCTGGCAACACCGAAAGTAAACATATTTATTTTTTCATCTGTGATTTACCTTGTTTATGCCATCATGCTGATGGGTATTATCGGAACCTTTCAGGTTGAAAGGAACAATGAAAGAAAACTAACACTAGGTATAATTTCTTCGCTCCATATTGTTTTCTCACAGAAGTCATTTTCAAAACTTTTAATGTGTTATTTTCTGGTGATGTTTATTTATGTTTCTTTTGACTCCCCGTTGATTCAACTTCTCACACGTCTACACTTTCCTGACCTCACACTCACTATCAGTACCATTTTTATGACAAATGCTGTAACCGTGATTGTCTGTCAGTATCCTGTTTTATTGATTTTGCGGAAATTTAATGCAAAGGGAAAGATCATTCTTGGTATCTTATTTATATCAACGGCTCAACTTTGCTTCATGATGGCATATTTTGACATACTGGCACTCATTGTCATTGCTACATTCATCCTCAGTATAGGTGAATTGATAACGATGCCGGCTTTCAGCGTTGAAGTGGACAGACTGGCTCCTGAGAATCTCAGGGGAACGTCTTTTGGGCTCATTAATCTGACATCTCTGGGAACATCATTGTGCCCGTTATTCTGTGGATTTTTCATTGATGCTGAATGGGGTTATGCCATGTTTCTCTTTCTTTTCTTCACGGGACTAATATCAATATTCCTTTATTGCTCCGTAGCTGAAAGGACATCTGATAGACAGATATGATGCTTATTGTAAAAGGGAAGTTTCGGGTAGGATTATGCGAAACCTAGAGATGACCGTCTGAGTCGCCACGGCTTAAATAGAAATCTTTTTGGTTTGCAGATAGCCTCCGACCTCCGCTTTTGGCACAAGGCAGACGCCCATTCTCAGGCGAATGTGTTGCCCTTGCCAACAACCGAATCGCTTGCTACGCAACTATAGTTTTATATTATAATTTTCGTCATTAAATAAATTATAATAAATTGATTTTATAAGATATCTTTCAGAATCTATATGGTCAGCACGAATTGCATGCTCTAATGTTTCAAATGCCAGGGTATGTGCGGCTTCAGCAAACATCTTAGGCCAACCCCTACTCAGCATAGACAGTCCTTTAAGGATTCTTATGTGAATCTCCTTCATACCGGCACCATCGCGCACTACAGGTGAGAAAAAGTCTTCTAGTAGATCGTTATTCTGAAGTGGTGCCACATGTATTGAAGGATATTTCACTTCGATTTCGTCAGATTTACTCTGCGCGTAAGCAGAAAGTATACGAACGCCTCTGCCTATGACATCAATGGCGGTGCCAGGATCGTTCACTGCGGGGGAAAGGGCCCGGCAGGCTATTTCGGCCATGACGCTAAGACAAAATCGGGGATCCTGAGCAAATGAACGTACATCCGAGACAATAATCGTCTCAAGTAAATCGGTGCTGATTGATGACTCCAGGCCCTTACTCAGGTACAACACTGGCATGGACGGATGTATGAAACTGCCTGGCTGCGCCACAAGATATACATGACGGGGATCATTAGCCAGCAGCTTGCTGAGTCTCTCCATATCAACATATTCAACATAGCCAATCTTCTTCGGATAAACTGCAACTGTCCCTTTTGGCTGTTCATTGCTCTCATGCCATGGGTATCCGCCGAGACAGGGATTTCTGGCTCTCGCAATAAATGTTTCAATGGCCGCCTGTTCTACTTTTGCAGTCGTCTCACCTACCCTTCCCAGAGAGGTCAAATGCTGTATCCAACGAAGCAATGTGATGAGGATGAGGGCAATGACAACCAGTGTGACAATGAATAAAATGACTCTACCCCTTTCTCCGTAGGCTCCCATATTGAGGGCAATAATTCCTACCAGACTGAAGAGAAAGGAACCGATGAAGGTGGCCAGCACATTTTGTGTGGTTACGTCTTCAACAACTAAACGCGTTGCTCTGGGAGTCACATTAGTAGTGGCTGAACCGTAGGCTGTAACCATGATACTCAGTGAAAAAGTGGTCACTGCCAGCATACTTGATGCCAGTATGTTAAGAATGTTATCGACTGCTTCCGCACCAACCTTCACGGAAATCGACTCAGGTATCATTGATTTAAAAAGAATTGATAAAAGGGCCGTTATTATCGCGACAATTGCGAATAACGTTGCCCTGAACCATAGTTTTTTAAATGTTTGCTTCAGAATCCATTGCCAGCGTGAAATCATACTGTATTCTCTCATATTGTGGCCAAGATAAATAAATGCCGCCCTCGAGGGCGGCATTTGATGGTATTAACGAACCAGGTGCAGGAAGTGCAGGTGTTTTTCGTACTGATCCAGTATGTCATTAATCAGCTGTTCCTGATTCCAGCCCATCACATCATAATTTTGACCGCCTTCTTTGAGATAAACCTCTGCGCGATAATATCGATGTTGCTCAGCCTGCTGCTCATCATTATCCATCGCAGCCAGGGCGAAGGTCGGCGAGTTATACCTGCGAAGCCTCACTTCATATATATAATTCAGCTCATTGCCCAGATCGACTTCCAGTCGAATACGATCGTCGGCAGCGTCATCGATGTGGCTAATCGTTCCCTGCTTATTCAGTTCTTCCTGAACCAGCGTCATGGCAGGCTGGATAACGTCGTCCATAAAGCGTTTAACGAGAGAACGCTTAGGAAGATAAGCGATATTACGCAACCTTCTCTGCCATGGAATTGGGTTACGTGCAGCCGTCGGCGCAATAGTAGCCATGCTCAGACTTTCACGCTTGGTCAGGTCACGACGCAGCGCTTTTAACAGACCGTATATTGATATCAGTAAGATCACTGAGAAGGGCAATGCGCTTGCTATCGTTACGGTCTGCAACGCACTCAGCCCCCCTGCGATTAGCAGGGCAATAGCAACAACGCCCATGAGTGATGCCCAGAAAATTCGCTGCCAGACAGGTGTGTTAGCGACGCCGCCTGATGCCAGAGTATCAACAACCATTGCTCCCGAGTCAGCAGACGTTACAAAGAAAACAATAACCATCGCCATTGCAATAAATGACAATACAGACGAGAACGGGAAATGCTCCAGGAAATTAAACAGCGCCAGAGCAACATCCCGTTGGACGGTATTTGCCAGGTCAGTGGCGCCCTGGTTCATGATGAGATAAATGGCGCTGTTTCCAAACACCGTCATCCACATGAGTGTAAAGCCGGCGGGAACAAACAACACGCCAGTCACGAACTCACGAATTGTCCTGCCACGGGAAACACGTGCGATGAACATCCCTACAAACGGCGACCATGAAAGCCACCATCCCCAGTATAATAATGTCCAGCCCCCCAGCCAGTTACTTGACTTCGGTTCATACGCATAAAGGTTGAACGTTTTACTCACCAGTTCCGACAGATAACCACCCGTATTTTCCACAAATGACTTCAGCAGAAGCACAGTGGGACCCAGGCACAGGCACAGGACCAGCGCCAGGAGCAACACCGCCAGGCCCAGATTAAGCTCAGACAGGATGCGTATTCCCTTGTCCAGGCCGGACACCACCGAAATCGTCGCTAACCCCGTGATGACCACGATCAGAATGACCTGTACCGTTTCATTGATGGGTACGCCGAAAAGATGGTTCAAACCAGCATTCACCTGCAATACACCGTAACCCAGCGATGTCGCAACGCCAAAGACAGTGCCTATCACGGCGAAGATATCAACCGCATGGCCTATAGGCCCGTAGATGCGATCACCGATGATGGGATAAAGTGCGGAACGAAGTGTTAACGGTAGCCCGTGACGGTAGCTAAAAAAGGCCAGGATCAACGCCACGATGGCATAGATTGCCCATGCGTGCAGACCCCAGTGGAAGAACGTCAGTCGCATGGCTTCCTTCGCTGCCGCAACAGTCTCTGGGGTGCCGACGGGTGGCGAAAGATAATGCATCACAGGTTCGGCAACGCCAAAGAACATCAGGCCGATCCCCATCCCTGCCGAAAAAAGCATCGCAAACCAGGAGTGATAGCTGAAATCTGGCTGCGCATGGTCCGGACCCAGCTTGATATCTCCGTATCGTGAGAGTCCCAGGAACGTGACGCTCAGCAAAATCAGGGCCACAGCAAGGATGTAGAACCAGCTGGCATTCGTGAAGATTTGTTGCTGCAGTAATTTAAAATTTTTGTCGGCGACATCCGGGAATACGGCGGCAAAGGCGACAAGAAGGAAAATTAACAAAGCAGAGGTAAAGAAAACCGCTTTGTTAATCTGGCTTTTGGACTGCTTTGGGACAGTATCATTTTCACTCATACTTAAACTCATTGCATTATCAAGTGGAAATATAAAAGTACAATGGTAACAAAATGTACGCAAGGTTTCTGACCAAAATTGGGTTTATTTACCCTTTGCATGCGGATGATATTTTTTACTCGATATAAGTGGTTTTTATTCTTGAGGCACAAATTGGAACAGTGTTGTAAAAATAAAAAAAGATGCGTGATATGAAGAGGAATTCTACGCGATTCAGTCTTAAATATAGTGTATTTGTTTAACTGTTAAAGGAGACTTAAATGACAGTAAAAAAGCAGGAACTTATCGCGGCAGGATTTACCAGTAAGGATGTCGAGCGAATCAAACGTTACCAGGCGACGGGGGAATCGCAGGAGAGGGTTCTGAAAAATCTGGCCGGTTATTTCCTGTCAGTAGCCTGGCTTACCGGCGGGATGACAATGACCACCCTGCTCACCGCGATCTTTGGCAGCGCCAGCCATGTTATCTCCTGTGTGGTTGCCGTTATCTTTCTGCTGATTGTGCTGCTCTTAGTGATGCCTGTCATACTTGGCTATAAATCATGGAAGCTGATGAGATCACAGATTAGCGACTCCGGTCATCACGGGTAAGGAATTCCAGTACCACCTTAGCGCTCCCACCATCCCATAACCTTCATCGTCAATTTACCCATAGACATGGTTTCCACCTTGCGGTAATACTCTCCGGGAAGATAACGGAAAAGACGCCAGGCCTCAGCTTTACCGGTCAGCCCAATCATCCCATAAACGCCAGCTGCAAGCATGGATCCCCAAGCCAATATCGCGACTGTCACCCATAAATTCTGCAATGGACATCGCGACGTCCGCCAGGATCCCTTCTGAAGCCGGCTCATTCAGGAGCTGACGTGCAGCTTCCAGTAAGGGAATCCTCAACCAGAACGGTACCGGCAAGCATGCCAACAGGCGTCATGATGGTGATCATGACACCTCCTGAACGCCGGCAAGTACAACCTAAATTCCGGATATCAAATACCCGACTATTTTATTCTGCACTGCTACATATTGAATTTCAGAGTAGATCCGGGCATAGCCAGTTTTCAGTATGCGCGACTGTTCAAGGAAGTACTCATTCTCAGCTCGTAGGTTTTTCAGGTAGCCAGGCATTCTTCATCGTTTAAGCTCGCCTCGCCGCCTCAAACTGTTGCATGACAACCTGTCTTACTTCATCCACGAATTTCAGCCGGGTCAGTGAATCACTGAGATGCATAGCCGCGACCACATTTGCGGTATTAACAAGCTTCTGGGCTTTCAGATTTATCATCATATCAGCCCACTGATGTCGACTTTATCTTGGAAAATGCGCGATATCCATTAAATATTCCTTATCTTTCTTCAGGGCTAGAGTCCATTAACCTGCCTTTCTCAAATATTGCAGTTTTTCAACCTTTTCTACCTGTTCTGGTAGCTGATGAGCCTATAAGACTATGAAAAAATCAAAATGATTTCGCATCTGCAAAGCAGTGTGTGTATCAAAAGCCTGGTATGCTTTGGACGCCTCCTGCCGGAGACGTCCTTTTTTTGGAGCGTGCATATGGCGGCTGAAAAATCCCGGATATTATGTAATCATGAATATCGAAAACATCTGAACAGTTTTCACTTACAACGAATTTGACACATTTGAGGACACTTCTTCCCCTGGGCGGTGTCCTTTTTTTTACTCTTTCAAAGCAAACAGCAGCATGTCCCGGTTAAATTCGATTCCGGTATCATCGTCTTGGTCGAAGATACGCACTACCTGCGACACTATTTCTGATACACGGTCATTAAGGCTCAAAAAATAGTCTGCCAGCCAGAACATCAAATACACGACACATCATATAGCTGGTTTGTATCGTGAATGAGAAATGAAATAAGGTTCATAAATCAGTACGATATATTTTGACTTAACGCAAACTGCCTCTAAACTTCCGGTATAATAACAGCAAGTATGCTTACGGCAGGGAGTGATGTCACCCTGCCGTTTTTTTTAAAAAGTGTCCGTGGCCGATTGAACGCGCAGGAGCTGCTTATACTCGCCGGCAGACACATCAGCTCCGCAGGAGTCCTGTGATAATTAGATTTCTCAAAAGTTCTTCACGCAGGCGGGATGACATAGCCATGCTTAAGCGTCAGGGTCTAACATCGGGACAGGTATTTATCTCGGTTAACATGATCAGAGCTGCCACGCTACCACAAGGATGTCCTTATAGTGAAGATCGCTTACCTTAGAGCTATCAAGGCTATTGCGGGGGAAAGTTTAGGCACATCAATTCCGACACGATAACTGCTAAGCTTGTTTTTCCAGTACAGCATTGCTGCATAATAGTTACAACATACGACAGCCTACAGAAAGGTCTTTCCGGCCCTTCGGGCCGGGCGGCGGCGCTTTTCAGGGGAGAGGTGTGCAGTGTTGTTACCGCTGTGCACGGGGGACGATAAATGGTGAAGAGGGGCTGTTTGTTTCAGAATGGCGCAGGGGTATCAGGTGTTGAGATATTAACTCTTAACGTATGTTGTAACTAATAATTGCCTTTTTATCATGGTGTCCGGTACTCTCTTACTAAAGCAGGAGCCAAAATAAGGATCAGGAGCGAGCCGAATAACCGGGGCAGCCGACTTACGCCCTGCCCCTTCTGAAACATTACTCGGCAAACCGGGCCAGCAACTCGTTTGCGGCCAGCTGGCCAAGTGCATTCGCCGCGAAGGGGCTGTCCCCCGTCAGTACGTTACGATCTTTGTGTACAGTTCCCTTGATGTCGCTATTGACAATATTCATCCCCATTTTCTGCAGGGCCTCACCGAAGTACCAGGTCAGATGCCCCGGCATATATCCCATCGCAGGGGTTTCTTTGTCTGCACTGTCAGGGAAGGCGCACACCGAATAACCACTCAGCGGATTGTCTCCCTGGCGCAAGGACAGAAACGCGGCAGGGCCATGACACAGTGAGATGAGGACACGATCTGCCTGCATGGCCCAGCGCAGGGTGTTCGCCACGTCCTCGCTCCCGGGCAACCCTATCAAGGCGCCATGCCCGCCCGGAATGAAGACCGCGGCATACTCATTGTCTTTCGTCAGCCGGCTGACAACATCAGATAGTTTTTGCGGGATCCTGAATTTCGACAGTGTCTCCCGAAAGAAAGGCATAATAAGTTCATCTTCACGGGGCATCGCCCAGTACTCGAATTTTGCCATCTGCCCCGATAGGGTGGCCACGTCAAAATCGAACCCAGCTGCCCGCAAATGATATAAGGGCAAAAGGGTCTCAACTGGATGGTTTCCCGTAGAAAATAGTGCCCCGGTATCGGTTGGCAGATAGCGTTCATCCGCTGCAATCACGAGTATCTTTTGGCTGCCAGTGTACCGCTTCAGATAATCTGCCCCGCTGAGGTCGGAGACAGGGCTGGTAAACTGACTGAGCGAATACGAGGAGGGAAAAAAGGCATTCTCTTCAGCAGGATCAATTTGTGGCTGTTTACGGGCATCGTCAGTCATGGTTCATCCTCATCCGGAAAAATGAAAGCAACCTGCCGTAGCTATAAGGACATTCCTGTTGTCCGCAGGCGCCTGAGACTGCTAAGCGTAGCAGTCCTGGCAGTACTGATAAGGGTAAATAATCCGCATTCTGCAACCTGTCACCCCAGCGCGTCACATTCTGTCCGGATTCCGGGCAGACGGTTTAACGTAAGCTTACTTCATCTCGGAAGGAGAAATTCGCCCCGGCTATTAACACCTGAAATACGTATGACAGCCATCAATACGAAAGGCCGCACATTCCCCTATGCGATGAAGGAGGGTATATGGCCATCGTGAGGTCGAACTCGCATGCTAAAGAGGTTGCTGATACAGAATAGCTCGTAATTCTGTGCACTACCGAACGTTTCACTGCTTACCGCATCTTCAGCGTACCAGCTAAGAAGAATGCCAGACTGACTGTGGTTTCCTGACCCGACGATAATGCCGTCAACTTTAAATATCATGGTTATCTTTTATTTTTACGCGCCAACGCCGGTAACATTCTTACAAGCGTATTGTCGCGCACAACGTAGTGATGGAATAACGCTGCAAGCGCATGAAGGCCAATAAGAAAATATCCTGCATTGGCGATCAGTTCATGCCATTCCTTCAGACTGTGCTGAGTATTTTTGTTGGCTACCGTGGCTACTGGTAGTGTTATCCCGAAGAATGACCACGTCACCTGCCCATAATAAAGGGAGGCGAGGCCAAGAGACGGGAGGACGAGAAACATCAGGTACAGCAACCCGTGCGTGATTTTTGACGCTACCTTCTGCCAGCGGGGCGGAGGGGGCAGAATATCGGGATCCTGATGGGTGATTTTTAAAAGTACTCTGCCTGCCATAAGCAGCAGGACAGTTACTCCTGCCGTGTAGTGTACGGCAGCCATCGTCGCGCGTGCCGCGCTGCCTTTTGGAGCAAAACCTTTTAACTCCATTGCAGCGTATGCCACCACTATGGCTAAAAAAACCAACCAGTGGCAAATTATCTGACTTCTGGAAAATGTTCTTTTCATTACGAGCACCAACGTGGATGTTTTTATCTTTTTTAAAGATTATTCCTTAAGAATACCTTAATAATGAATCGCCATCAAAAATCACAAAAAATAAATCGCTCTTAAGGTTGCCATAATATTAATGCCTCATATTGATAAGACTCTAATAAGAGGTCTCATCATGCGAATCATGTCACCTTACACACTTAGATGGCTTCACGGCGAAGACGAACATAATGAAATTTCTGCGTTAATTCGTGAAAATTATCATCGGGTTTATCACGCCTCGATCTCCCGTTGCATGCCGTGGCTTATCGGCCTTTACGATGCAAATGGTGAACTTAAGGCTGCCAGCGGGGTACAGGTTGCCTCTCAGGGCCCACTCTATCTCGAAAAGTATCTCGAGGATTCCATCGAGACGACTCTATCGTCACGTATCTCACAGCCCGTTCCTCGCGCCACCATTGTTGAAATCGGCAATTTTGCGGCGTGTGACGGTGCCAGCGCTCGCATAATGTTTGCGGCCCTGTGTCAGGTCCTGACCGAATACCATTTTTCATGGATTGTTTTTACCGGCACAAAAAAAATCCGTAATACCTTCCATCGCCTGAATTTGCATCCAGTCGCCCTGATGCCTGCAGACCCCGCTCGCCTGGGAAAAGCAGCCCATGAGTGGGGTAAATATTACCAGTACGATCCGCAGATTATGGCCGGTGAATTAGCCGGCGGTCACACAGCACTGACCCAGGGCAGTCTGTTGATGACGTTGGTCAGTTCGCTGCCGGAGGCCCCCTGGCTTAATCTATCGGGAGAACATCATGTTTCTTAATGCACTGAAGCAGCAGGCGCTTCGATATCCGGATAAAACGGCGCTGAAGGGCGAGACCAGAACGTGGAGCTGGGGGCAATATTTTGAGGCCGTCACGCATGCTGCCACGCAACTCAGCTCTCTGGGTATCAGCAGGCTGGCGCTTGAACTCGATAACGGCCCGGAATGGGCGATTATCGATCTCGCCTGCCTGTCCGCAGGGATCGTGATTGTGCCTGTCCCGCCTTTTTTCTCAGAAACGCAAAAAGAATGGGTGCGTGCTTCCGCTTCAGTTGATGCCCAGATCGGCGGGGAAACGATGTCCGGATGGCGCAGACACGCCTTTCCTTTTGGTCGACTGCAGATAAGGCCATTACCTGCCCCATCCCCCTTGCCAGTGGGCACGGCCAAGATCACCTATACCTCCGGTACAACGGGCGAACCCAAGGGTGTCTGCCTGAGTCTGAATGGGATCTTCTGGACCGCGCAGACACTGGCTAGCGCGCTAGATCCGATCGCCCTCAAAAGACACCTGGTCAGCCTGCCGCTCAGTATTCTGCTTGAGAATTTGTGCGGTATCTATATCCCCTTACTGTTGGGTGCAGAGACAGTAATACTACCGACCGCGCGGACAGGCTTTGAAGGGTCCAGTCAGTTCAATCCCCAATGCTTTTTACAGGCATTAACGGCATGGGCACCGGAAAGCCTCGTTCTGGTACCTGAAATTTTACGCGTTCTGGTTCATCTACATCAGACGGTTCCGGAGAGTACGCGATCCTTGCGTTTTGTCGCGGTGGGTGGCGGAAAAGTGCCGACGCCAGTAATGGAAGCGGCAGCACTGGCGGGCTTACCCGTTTTTGAAGGATATGGGTTGTCAGAGTGTGGTTCCGTTGTCGCACTGAATCTGCCAGGCGCTTCAAAAAGTAACAGTGTCGGCAGACCTCTGCCCGGCATCCACGTGACCGTCGATCGCTCAGGGCAGTTGAGTGTAATCAGTCCTGCAAATGCCCTAGGGTATTTAGGGGAAGAGTCAACAGGCCCGGGGGCGGATACAGGCGACCTGGCAACGATTGATGAAGACGGGTTTATCCACATAACCGGACGACTGAAAAACGTTCAGATTAACGCATATGGCCGCAACTTTTCCCCGGAATGGCCCGAAGCAGAAGCGATGGCATGTCCAGCCGTGCGCCGTGTGGTGATTTTTGGTGACGGTTTGAGACATAACGTTGCGCTGGTAGATGCTTTTGATGGCCAACAGGAGCAGGCGCGTCAACAACTCATGCAAATTTCCGCGCGCTTACCGGACTATGCCCAGCTCCATCGTTTGCTTTTTACCAGTGAAATATCCTCTCCCGCGATGGTCACGGCTAACGGCCGCCCTAAACGAAACGCCATCTGGCAGTCCCTGAAACACACCATTCTCGCATGCAGTGAGGAGGAAGACCTATGAGCTTTTATCAGGAATTACAAAACCAGACCTCAGCCGAACGTCAACGCTTACTTGCCTCTCCGGCCATTGCGCGCTGTAAGGCGGGCGATATCTCGCGGGAGATGTACATCGCCTTTTTGACGCAGGCGTATTATCACGTCAGCCATACCGTTCCTCTGTTGATGTGTGCCGGCGGCCGGCTTCCTGCATCGCATGAAGCCGTACGCGGCGCAATTGCAGAATACATTGATGAAGAATACGGGCATCAGGAGTGGATACTCAATGATATCCGCGCCTGCGGGGGTAATGCGGAGGCCGTCAGAAACGGCGTACCAGGACTGCCCATCGAAATGATGATCGCTTATCTCTACTACCGTATCGAGCGGGTCAATCCGATGAGTATCTTTGGCATGGTGCTCGTTCTGGAGGGAACCAGTGTATCCATCGCCTCAGCCGTTGCAGCGCAGCTGGAGAATACGCTGACCCTGCCGGAACAGGCGACAACCTACCTTCGTTCTCATGGCGAACTGGATCAGGGGCATCTGCAATTCTTTGCCTCTCTGATGGATTCAGTCACCGACAAAAGAGATCAGGACGCAATCATCCATACAGCGCGTCGCATTTATCATCTCTATGGTCAGATGCTAGATCAGCTGGGAGAAAGCACTCATGAATCTGCTTAACAAAACTGTTCTGCTTACTGGCGCCAGTGGGGGGATCGGTCAGGCGCTGGCAAGAGAACTGGCCCAGAGAGGCGCGAGGTTGTATCTCGTCGGACGCAATGATAAGGCAATGTCTCTGCTGAAGAATACCCTTCAGCATCCGGAGAGGCACAATACCGTGCTGATGCAGAGCTATTCCGACGACGAAATTTCGGGGCTGGCCGGTCGGCTTTCACAGAATGGCGGACTGGATATTCTGATCAACAATGCAGGAAGTAGCCGTTTTGCCCTGTTTGAACAGCAATCCTTTGACGATATCCGCGAACAGATCCGCACCAATATCGAAATCCCGGCCCTGCTGACTCGGGCCTTACTGGAAATAATGAATGCGCCAGGTATCGTGCTGAATATTGGTTCAATTTTTGGGGAAATTGGTCATCCAGCGTGGAGCGTCTATAGCGCGACCAAAGCTGCGACACACCGTTTTTCCGAAGCCCTTGACCGGGAGTTACAGGGAAGCGGTATTACCGTTCTTTATGCTGCGCCGCGTGCAACGGAAACTTCACTGAACAGCATTCATGTTAATGCTCTGAACAAAAAACTCGGGAACAACACTGACTCGCCCGTCCAGGTAGCAACCCAGTTGGTGCGGCTGCTTGAAACGGAACAGAAACGGTATCGTTTTGGCGTAATGGAGCGTCTGTTCGTCAAAATTAATGCCTGGTTTCCCAACGTCGTCGACGGCGCGTTAGGAAAAAAACTGCCTGTCATTCAGGAGTTCGCCCGTAAATCCCTGAAAGGAGAAAACAAATGAGAACCCTGAATGTACTGCTGATTATGTCTGTTTTTCCGACTGCCGCCTTCGCGGAAACGTCATTAGAGAACTTACAACACGACTGGTCTGTGTGCCAATACCAAACGTTGGAAGCAAAAAAAGAAAACTGCTTTAGTTCACTGAGTCAGAAAGCCCATCAAGCAAGCCAGTTAAAAAACAACACTAACGCCCCTCTTTTGATTTGGAGCGCAATAATTGATAGTAGCTGGGCTGGCGCCAAAGGTGGTCTGGGTGCTCTGAGCCTTGTTAAAGAAGCCCGCAATAACCTGGAGAAAGCGATTGAAATTGATCCCAACGCTCTTCAAGGTTCAGCCTGGACAAGCCTGGGTGCTCTTTATTACCAGGTCCCCGGTTGGCCAATCGGTTTTGGGGATAAAGACAAAGCTGATGAGATGTTGAAAAAAGCGCTGGCCATCAACCCTGATGGTATAGACCCAAACTATTTCTACGGTGATTATCTTTTGAAAGAGAAAAAAACAGATGAAGCCAAGCGCTATCTAACAAAAGCGCTAAAAGCACCACCTCGTCCGGGGCGCGAAATCGCTGACAATGGTCGCCGCCATGACATTGAGAGAGACCTGGCAAGCATTCCATAGAAACAATATCGATAAATCTTATACCGTTCAGCCTTCAAGGGCTGGACGGTAGATGCTTCTAAGTTCAGTCGGACAGCTTTGCGAAGTACCCCGCAGATTTTTTTAAGATGTCCCGTTCATCAGCAACCCGCTTCAGCTCTTTCTGAAGACGGCGGATCTCGGCCTGAGCATCTGACTGTTCTTTATTAGTGAAAGAAAACGGAGCGTACTTCTTTCTCAAGGCATAAAGGCTGTGGGTGGTGATATCGAGGCTTATTGTAACGTTGGAAACAGAATAACTACGATCAACAACCTGTTTGACTGCTTAAACTTCAAACTCTTTGGGATAACGCTGAGCGCTTTTTTTTTAGTGTCTGTTAAACCTGTGGAGATTCACGGACCACACCATTTAAAGAAGGCATCATTGATAATGTCGAGACAGTCATGCTAAAAAAATGTATAAATTTTGTTTTTCATCGACGATAAACAAGGGATGTTAATGATTGAGATTGAGGAAATAAAAATAAATTATCCCGGCGCAGATGCCTGGCAAATGGGTGACAGCCCAGAACTCGCTAGTGAGCTTGCGGACCTGATCAAAAAAGGGATTAAAACTGCCTCTTGCGGATCTTTTGCCTCTTTCCAGCAGGTGGAGTCTGCCCCGAAAATTGGGAGTTATAACATTATTCTTGATGGTCAGAATGTTCCTGTCTGCGTTACCAGACTGGTTTCAATGCGGTTGGTACGTTTTTGTGATGTGACTGAGGCGTTCGCCCGCAAGGAAGGTGAAGGCGATTTAAGCCTTGAATACTGGCAGAAAGAGCATAAGAGATTTTTCACCCGCGAAGGTCATTTTTCTGAAGATATGGAATTGATCGCAGAAGAGTTTGAATTGGTTGAGATAGTGTAAGACAAGGTAAACGGACTAACGTTGTATCCCCCTTACGCCACGCTTGAAAAAATGGGTGTAACTTCCCCTGAAGCGCTTCGTCTTAGGCTCGAAAATATTGCTGATAATGAACGCTTGCCCTTCAAAGAGGCATTCCTAAGTGATTAAGATGCTGAGCTTGAGTCACCCAGGATTGCAGCGAAGAATCTCCGTGGTATGTCTGATTGTTACAAGATTAAGCTCTCAGCTTCAGGCTATCGTCTTGTATATCAGGTCATAGACGAGAAAGTTGTCGCCTTCGTGATTTCTTTTGGAAAAAAAAGAACGCTCAGAAGTATATAGCGAAGCGATCAAACAAATTCTCAGAAACAAAGCATGGCGTCTCTGTTTCGCTGTGAAGGAACACTTATGCTTTGCGTTGACACACTGATAAGGGTAAATAATCCGCTTTCTGCAACATTTCTCCCGTACTCCGCCAGATAAGAGGCCCATTCAAAAAAAGTACAGGAAAATACTACCTCTCCATTTGACGACATTAAAAGGCACCATAAATTATGGTGCCAATGGATTTTTAAATAACAAAGTTATCAGTCATCTGCTTCAGAGACCTGGATTGTTCACTGAGCGACTGAGATGCGGCAGCAGACTGCTCAACGAGCGCAGCATTTCCCTGCGTCACACCGTCCATTTGTGTAACAGCGGTACTGATTTGCATAATCCCCTGCATTTGCTCTACTGAGGCCATAGAAAGACTATCCATTGACTGTGCCAGTGAAGCAACATTGGTTGCAGCACGTAAAATTGTCTCTGCTGTCTTAGAGGCTACAGAAACGCCATTATCGACATTATCGACTGCGTTCTCAATTAAGGAGCCGATTTCTTTTGATGCACTAGCGCTTCTCTGCGCAAGATTTCTCACTTCTGTGGCGACAACAGCGAAACCTCTCCCATGCTCACCAGCGCGTGCAGCTTCTACCGCAGCGTTCAATGCAAGTATATTTGTCTGGAAAGCAATCCCTTCAATGACACTCGTAATTTCCTTAATTTTAAGTGCATTTGCCGATATTTTTTGCATCGTTTCGCTCATTTCACCAACAGCAGACTCCCCTTCCCGGGCCAGCTCTTCTGTCTTTCTGGCGGACATAGCCGTATGTTCAGCAATTTCTGTATTGTTGCGAACGGTCATTGTTAACTGCTCCATACTGGCAGCTGTCTGTTGCAAAGCAGCGGCCTGTTCCTCAGTACGGGAAGATAACTCCATATTGCCCTGCTCGATTTCCCCGGCCGCAAGATCGACTGAAGAAGCAGTGATTTTGATTTCAGTGACGAGCGATTTTAATCTCTGTTGCATGTTATCAAGAGCCATAAGCAGCTTGCCTGTTTCGTCCATTCGGTCGATTGTAATAACCGATGTAAGATCACCCGACGCGATGGTATCAGCCGTATTCACTGCATGCTTTAATGGATTGAGAATACTGCGTGATAACAAGGTACCCGCAAGAAGCGCGGTGACAGCGGCTGCGAGCAAGCCAATAACAATCATCATTCGCGTTTTAAAACGCTCATCAGCAAGGCGTGCCTGCCGCTCTGACATGATGCTATATTCATCACGCAGCGCTTCATTAATAACGTCACGGATACGATCCATTTGAGCTTTGCCGGAGTTGTGTTCAAGTCCAGAGATGAATGAATCCATATTGAGCGACCCTTTTGTAACTTCGTTCCTGTTCTGGATTAACGGAAGGGCAAATGAATTTTTCCATTCATCTTCAAGCTGAGAAATTTTTAAAAATTTATTTTGTTGTGATTGATTATCACTTGTGAGTGTTAAGAGCTCACTTACTCCGCGTCTAAACGCCTCATCCCCCTCAGAAAATGGCTGAAGAATATCCTGTTTACCCGTGAGTGCGAATCCACGGATGCCTGTTTCCATATTAATGAGGTTCTCTGTAACTGTGCGCAGATTATCAACAACTTTATAGCTGTGGACATTAAGTTTGCTAACAGCCGTTACCCTGTCGAAGCTCATGTAGAGCAATCCGCAGACAACTGTCATCAATACAACTATCACGCCAAATGCCATGGTAAGCCGGGTGCTGATATTGAGATTTTTGAACATTATTCTTCCTTAATGATTAGCATATGTTCATCTTCAAGAGATGAATGTAATAACGGCTTAATTTTTGTGGTTAATAAGAAAATGCAAATATTTTCCCACAGCAATGCTAATCGGCAGGTGAACCAATTTCTTTAGTGTTTAAGTAAATTAAAAAAAACATCAATTACAGTGTAGCTTTAGATATTTAGCCCAACCCACAAGAATCAGATACAAACACTAAATGCAATTAGATTGTAATATTTTTGAACACCTTTAACTTTTTAGGATTACTCTAATATCATTATCTCATTAACTTGTGTGCTCAACAGAACCTTTTTAGGCTTAAGTAACGATCATTTACCCTTTTTAAAGGTGCAGCTCGATGAAAATCAGATTTATATTTAAAATATGTTTTTTATAACTTTTTTAACTTGCAATTATTTTAAATTCGCCATACGAAAAAAAGCAATTACTCATTTCAAAATATGTCAAAACGAATCAAAATGCAACATTCCTTCAGCCTTGCCTGAGTAAATACACAGTGCAGACCCTTTAATTGTCTGTAAGAAATCCTCATCTACCATCAGCCTCCATCCCATTAAACTTAGCTTCAAGGTTTACATGCCGCAGCCTTACGGCAGATACACTCCTAGATCACTTATGGAAAGGCCTTGTTTGTTCGGTAAATAAGTATCACTCAAATAATGTAACAGCTATTAATGTACTCCACTTCCACGCCAGACATCACTGATGGTTTCCACAGCCTCTTACCTGTACAGCCTCTTAGTATTTATTCACAAGCATCCGAAAGTGATGCTCTCGTTCGACGTTCGCGTGCAGGTGTGCTTCAACACAATGGTTCTGGCTTTTTATGCCTCAATACCCTACGTTGCAGGGAAGCATGGCCCGTCTTCCAGTAGCAGTGCGCCCCGTAATCCTGGGGGCTTCTCCACAGCTAATAAGGTTTTAACTGAATTTTAGCACCCAACAAATTATGAGCCGTTTTAGTATTCAGTTCTGATTCCATCCGGATTAATTTCAATACAATAGCTATCACCTTCAGACGGTTATCGCACCTCTGTATTAATCATTAAAAAATTACATTTTCCGTTATAGAATCAATTATTTAACAAGACAACCTAATAAAACCGCCATCCTTGAAAATATCTTAGCTGAAACGATTTTTTATATTCCAAACCCAACCCAACAAAACACACAATTATATC
>NZ_JAWNEI010000028.1:0-14689 GCF_034107425.1 Enterobacter sp. 148H3
ATATAGTACTGGTTATACTCTAAGCCAATCTACAGGAAACACAAAAGACGATCATCAGTTTTCTTTTAATATTCAAGTTCCATTAAGTGATTTTTTACCAAGTAGTTGGGCAAGCTATAGCATGTCCAGTGGTTCTAATGGAAAAACATCGCATCGTGCAGGTGTAAGCGGGACGTTGCTCCAGGAAAATAATTTGAATTATAGTATCTACCAAAATTACATCACTCAGGGCGAAGGGTATGGTACGGATATGTACGCAACCTATAGAGGTAGCTATGGTACAGTCAACGGTGGGTATAGCAATGGCCAAGGTTCTCGACATGTTAATTATGGTCTGCAGGGTAGCATTGTAGCACATCCATATGGTATTACTTTTGGTCAATCATTGGGTGAAAGTATGGCGTTAGTCAAAGCTAGAGGAGCAAAAGGAATAAAGGTTGTTAACAGTCCAGGGGTTCATACAGACTGGCGCGGTTATGCTATTGTTCCTTACTTATCTGCATATCAAATTAATAGGATTGGTCTTGATACTCAGTCGATGGGTTCTGACGTTGATGTAAAGGAAAATATTACAAGCGTTATACCAACTAAAGGATCATTAGTGCTTGCTAATTATCATACACGAATTGGCTCGCGGGTCTTGTTTAAATTTAATAGTAAAGGTATAGCTGTTCCTTTTGGCGCCACTGTATCACTTTCTCAAGACGACGATACTAGTAATACAAGCATTGTTGGTAATGACGGGGAAGTATATCTAAGTGGTGTTCCTGAAACTGGAAAACTAATTGCTAGGTGGGGCAGGAACTCTTATGAGCAATGCTCAGCTAACTTCAATCTCAATAAGAAAGATGATTCAGCTGTTAAAGAACTATCTGTGGCTTGCTATTAAACTTTATCGGGTCTAAAGCTATTTAATAGGTATGATTGATTGTGGAACTTATAGCTTTTAAATTAATCGTTGCACTTCGATTTTTTTTGTTAACAGGATTCTGCATCTTGCATAATCTTGCATACGTGCAGTTATCCAGATAACTAACACACAAAGAGGAATTGATATGAATTTTTTTGTACTACTTGCATCGCTATCTTTAGCCGGTTTTTGCTTTGCAGCAAACGCCTCAAATCCTAATAACATTGCCGTATACGCCACTGAACAATCACAGGGTTCTATATCAATTGGTGATAAAACTGCATACGCAAAAACCTTTGAGGTTTCCTTAGCAAAATTATCAGGTGACAATGTCGATTTATCAAAGCTTTGTCTAGTGGCTTATTCTCCAGACAAGAAAGAATATAAACTCGACACTGTTGATGAGGTTTTGACCTCTGGCTCTCTGAAGGAAGGTAAACCGGTAAAGGGAATTGCTATGTTTACTTCGGAGAATGATGATGTTCTTAAGGCCGCCTTGGTAAAAATTTCCTACAATTGTAATTGATCTGATAAAGCAGCCTTCGGGTTGCTTTATGAATTTTTATATTTGCTAAATTAGTGGACTGACCCCACGCCCGTAGACAAATTCTGTCCTCACGATGAGGCCTGTTCGAAGGCCTCCGGACTGACGCCGCCGAGGTGGCTGTGGCGCCGGGCCCGATTGTAGAACACTTTAATGTAATCGAAGATATCGGCCCGGGCCAGATCCCGGGTTTTATAGATGCGTTTTCTGATCCGCTCTTTTTTCAGCGAACTGAAGAACGATTCGGCCACCGCATTATCCTGGCAGTTGCCACGCCTGCTCATGCCCGGGGCCAGGTTATTAGCCCGGCAGAAGCGCTGCCAGTCGTCACTGCCGTACTGGCTGCCCTGATCGCTATGTACGATAACCTCACCGTCCGGTTTTCGACGCCAGACGGCCATCATCAGCGCGTCGAGAGACAGTTCGAGAGAGTGTGTGGGCTTCATCGACCAGCCAACCACGTTACGGGCGAAGAGGTCGATAACCACCGCCAGATACAGCCAGCCCTGCCAGGTGCGGATGTAAGTGATGTCTGTAACCCAGACCTGACTGGCCCGGACAACAGTAAACTGCCGCTGCACGCGATTAGGGGCAACCACTGAAGGTCGGCCTGCGATACGACGCGGCGCTTTATAGCCGCGCACGGCTTTGATCCGGTTTTGTTGCATAATACGACCCACCCGGTTTTTGCCGCAGGTCTCCCCGATTTCGTTCAGGTCGCCATGAACCCGCCGGTAACCGTATACGCCTCCGCTCAGGGAATATGAGTCGCGGATAAGCATCAGCAGACGCTGGTTATCTTTATCACGCGCCGAGACCGGGTTGTGCAGCCACGCGTAGAACCCGGCCCGGGCGACATTCAGTACCCGACACATCGTCATCACACCCCATACAGTGCGGTGTTCATTGATAAAGCGGTACTTCAGTCGGGCTCCCTTGCAAAGTACCGCGCGGCCTTTTTCAGGATATCCCGTTCTTCTTCGGTGCGTTTTAGCTGCGCCCGGAGTTTCAGGATCTCGCTTTTGGCTTCCAGTAAATCCCGGGCATGCTGTTCGCTGTTATCAGGTTTGATAGCCCGTAGCCACTTGTAGAGGCTGTGTGCAGAAACGCCCAGACGGTCGGATACTTCAGCAACGGAATAACCGCGTTCTGTTATCTGACGGACGGCATCTTCCTTAAATTCAGGTGTAAATAGTGGTGTGCCCATACGCTCCTCCTGTGCTCAAACTATAGGGCAGGATCGTCTACCGGGGCGGGGTCAGTCCAATATGCTCGACACCAACATCTTCTCGTTCATCATGCGCGGGCAGTCTGAAGCGGTACTGAAGTGCCTGAAGCAGCGGTGCTGCGCGGCCACCGTATCGTGGTCTCGGCCATCACCTACTCCAAGATGTGTTTCGGTGCTACTTGCCCAAAGGCCTCGCCACGTGCAGCTGGTTGACGCGTTCTAACAGACAGGCTGTACTTTCTGGCTGGAAGAGTATGCAACGATTTTGATATGTAAACGGAAGGGCAATTTTAAATGGAAAAAAAGACGAGGGACTCTACAGGCGACATCACATCCCTCGACAAAGATTCTCAACTGATTTTTAACAGATGAGAACGGGATGGAGAATTTAGGATTTTGCTGTATAAAACGCAACGGCAAAATGTAAAATTTTAGTTAAATGGCTGCAATTTAATCTATAGTTGTTGCCGTATTTCGGTTTGATCCCTCAGTTGATTACCTGGTAAATTATGGCAATGGTGAATCCCCCTATGCGGTGGGGCGTTCCAGTCAACTGCTGTCTGCAGGTATGCGCGCGGCTTTACTGACCAGGGGTAAAGTCACCGGGAGGCACCCGGCACCATGACAATAACTACAACCAGTTTGAAATTCCTTGAGAGCCTGCCGTAAAACGCAGGCCTTTTTTTATGTTTTTTTGCAAACTGCTGCTAAGCTTTGGGTTGTGGGAAGTAACTGAATGCCTGACGGTTATCCATAACCGATAGTGAATCAGCCGATACAGCTTAATTCCTGTGCATGGTCTTACTCACACCTACCTTACAAATAGTCAACTCATTAGCCTGCCGTCAAAAGCGGGCTTTTTTTCTTGATAAAGTACCCGCATAGAGTGGGGTTAGAGCATGTATCGAACGGAAAAAAATAACCCCTGGCATCATGCCGTCGAAGAGTTGCGCAAGGTGAAAAATATCCAAAGGTAAAACTCAGCGCAACTGTGCTGGCGCTAACAGCGAAAACGACGATCTGCTAATGGATAACTTTTGCAGGGGCTGGTGATCGCCGCCAGGCATTCAACTCCAATCGATTCAGTCAGATTGCAGAGCATGCCAACAGGCTTAACTTCATGGACGATACCAGCACCGAAGATACCGTAATTGAATACCGGGAGATTCTCCGCCGTGAAAATAACTGTTATTTTCCTGTCCACGTTGACATTGCTGGTGTGCTGTTTGAATACGCTGACCGTTTATGTTCCAGCACAATGCACACCTATGCCGATTGACATGACGCAGCGGATGATAGTTCCTTCGCCTCCTTATCACAAGTCTTCGCTGGATTAAGCCGCTGCTAGCTGTGATTGAGAAGTGCAACAACCTGGCTGGCATACGCCAGATGTAGCTGGATAGAAAGTACGAAGGGTGGCTCGTTCTTGAGCACACGGGTATTTCTGAACGACGGCTTTAACTGACATAGCAAAGCACCCTTAAATTATAGAAAAGACGTATCTTTTAACAAGCGAAGCGCAGCTTTTTAACTAATTTCCGCAGTGCGGTATGCATAATCTCATTTTCAATAGTTCTTAAAATTCACATTCCCGAGTTAACCCTACCCGTTTTTTAGTCCTTAATGATTTAGCTCCTCGCTGGGAATGTAAAGGTATGAGCGGATGTAGAATATGATTTGAAATCCCTTTGAGCACTTTAATATACAGTTACGGGGTTAGTTGAGTGATAGAGGCCACAAAGTGCAAGTGCAGATTATGGTCAGCTTTCAGTAGAGGGATAGAAATGAAGTTTTTACCCGCCTTTTTGATTATTTTTGCGTTTCTGCCCGTTGCTCGGGCGGTGGTTAACGTTGAGGGAACCCGAGTAATTATTCATCAGGGCGAACGTTCGGCATCGCTCACGCTCTCTAATTCAGAGAAACAGCCCACGATGGTCCAAATCTGGAGTGATAATTTCGATCCCCTCACGCCGCCTGAAAAAACGACCACGCCGCTTATTGCAGTTCCTTCGGTATTTAGTATGAAACCAGGTGAAGTTCGTGTGGTGCAACTTATGCTGACGTCTACAGGAACTTTATCGAAAGATAAAGAGTCACTATTCTGGCTGAATGTTTACCAAATCCCATCTAATACCGCTGCTGTATCTGGGGTCAGGCAAGTAGTGTTGCCACTGCGTCTGAGGATGAAAGTCTTTATTCGTCCGGACGGGGTAGATGATCCGGTAGAGCAAGATGGTAATAAACTTCGCTTTATTTTACAGTCAACCAAAAATGGAGAACGAATGTTAGTCACAAATCCCACGCCGTGGCATATGACTTTGACAAATATGAGTTTTATGAGGTCTGGCCTCGGAGGTATAATGGTGGCACCGGCGTCGAATGTTAGCATTCCTGTTGAACCAGGAAAGGGAACGCGACCGTTCAAGTACGAACTTATTAACGACCTGGGCACCCGCTGGGTGTACAGTGTGAGATAGCAAATAATTCACACTTAATGACACAGTCAACTGTGCTGAAGATAGCTAATCATTGCATATATCCTCCGGTTCTCATGTAGTCACGATATATTTGATAATTAATACTGCGCGCAAAGCGCGCAGCTATGATAAATAAAGATCAGCGTAAATGAGTCTCAGCTGGGTATTATTTTTTAATCCGGAAGACCAAGGCCCTTTAATCCCATTTGCTTAATGACTCGCAAGTTTTGCTCGTGAAAACGGGTATCACTCTGGTCTTTTTCCTGCCGTCTGTCGGCTTTCTCAACCAGGTAGCAGGTATCTTTACTTATACCTTTTGCCTCACAGTTTTTTAATCGTTCTTCTTCTGTTGTCATCATTGAACATCCTGCCAATAAAAAAATAAATCCAACCGAAAAAAGTGATAAACCTTTCATTTCCTTCCTTAAAATAAACGAGGTTGCCTATGGGGGAATACACGGTGTGGAATCCTATATTGTATTCCTGAGAGCATTATTCACTTTGTTAATGTACAGTCAATGTCATAATGCTGGTTCGTTTAGTAATTATTAATATTTATAGTGATTTTTTTTGAGAGTAATGTGGGAACTAAAACATTTAACCTATTATTTTAGGGGGTATTGCCTTGGTTGAGAAATTTTTGTTCGCTGAGTGCGGTTGGATATCTGTGCTATAAATCATTTTAAGAACACAACGAACAGCAGTTTGGGGTGCACATTTTTGCGTTTAATTCAACTGTTATCATTAAGTGTAAAATAAAGTAACGATAACTGTGTGTTATTGTTTTCAATTTATATGCTTGCTACTTTTTCATTTCAGGACTTAGATTTTAATAAAGGAAACATATGAAAAAGATGATCGGTATTATTGGTTCGTTAATGTTAATTTCTGGAACTGCAGGTGCAGTTACCCCTACAGCAACTTGTGTAAAGACAGACAATGCCGAAATAGAGGCGCTATTTGATCGCTGGAATGCTTCGCTAAAGACCGGTGATCCTCAGAAAGTGGCTGAAAACTACCTTTCCGATGCCGTATTATTACCAACAGTTTCAAACCAGGTACGCCTGACAGACGCAGAACGTGAGGATTACTTCAAACATTTCCTGGAAAAGAAACCCGTAGGACATATTGACAGTCGTACTATTCGTATTGGTTGCAATAAAGCCATTGATACCGGAACTTATACATTTACTTTTGCCGATAATTCAAAAGTTTCAGCCCGCTATACTTTCACTTACGCCTGGACCGGTGACGAGTGGAAAATTTCATCGCATCATTCTTCCGCTATGCCTGAGTCCTAATGTTGAACGTGTGGTGGCCGAGAGGCTACCACCATAAGAATGCACCCACCTCATGTTCAACCCTGCATAATCCCGTCACCATCCAGCCAAAGTTTATATATTGTTGAACTTTTTAGGTGATATTAGACTCCTAATACGATTAAACTATTCATGTCTTCGATGATGTAGCGAGGTGGGGCATAGCCATACCTGCTATCACTTTTTTGAAGACAGGTCAATATCATCATTTCCTGTTTTTTAATGTTTCCAGGAGGGGAAGGCTTTGAGTGGCGTTGTAATTAAAAAGAATGATAAAGGTAGCTCAATCTTGTTGGTTATATCAATACTGAATTTCGCGATTTGGTTAGTCACGGGCTGGATCTTTTTGCATAAAGATTTTGCTGAGTATGAAATAATAATCCCTATGATTATTTTGTTATTACATACAATAGTAGCACTAACCACGTTTGTTTTTGGCGCCTGTTGTTTAAGAAGGCGTAACAAGATTAAGGTATTGATTGCTATGTTTATTTCTTTATACTTGATCTCAATCGTTTTGAGCATAATCTATCAAAACTGGAGTTCAATTATAAACGTGTGAAGCTTGGTTTTGAATGTGTCGGGCTGTTTTTCTGGCGTGTGCACATTTACGGAGCGTGCTTGTCAAAACAGAAACCGTAACGTCCATTCTTATCTGAGCACTGACGTGAGCAAAAGAAGCGTTTAGCTCTCTTCTGGCATCCCAAAATTCGCTATCCGCGATCGCCCAAGCTCTTCTTTTGCTCGTTACAGTGTGTGCTGAGGATTGCTGAGGATTGCTGGCGATGCGGTACTATTGCATCTAAGTGAACGGCGGAATGGTTTACCGTTACATAGAATGAAAACCAATTGATGTAAACTACGTAGCAGAAGATAACGATTATTTAGTCTCTGTATACGTTGTTACATGTAATCTGGTGGTGCAATTAATATTCATTTTCTTATATAAGGATCTAATAAATGAAAAAACTAACTAAAGTTCTTCTCTCCTCGTTTGTTCTGTTCTCGTTTTCTTCATTGGCGGCCGAAGATTTACACAATAAATTGACTATCCAGGCTATTCCGTCTTCAGAGGGAACCGTTGTGGTTGAAGGGAAGCCAATGTACGAAAAAACGTTCAACGTTGTTGTGTACAGCAAAGCTAAAGAACCGATTGAATTAACTGGTTTTGTAGGCTGTTACAAAGCTTTTGATGAAAAAGGTAAGGAGTTCGATGCGAGAATGGTGCAGGCAGATCTGCTCGGAACTCTGAAGGCAGGAGCTAAAGAAGGTGAAATATCTTTCGTCAGCAACGATGCATCTGTCTACAATGCCAAATTTGTAAAATGGTCTTCCCGGTGCCCAAATCTGGCAGAACGTCCACAATAAATATGATCTGACCCCACACTTTCCTCACGATGATTGATTCTAAAGAAGATGGCGCTGGCTCATCGGTGTGGGTCTCTCAGCGCAAGGATGGACATCACCGTTTTGCATCGTCTAAGTCGTTTACGAATCCAGATATATTTCTCAAGATTTTGCGTGTAACGAGAGGCTCTAAGCCAGTATCGGCAGGCATTAAAATATTCACCACTACACTCGTAGAATGATGCCATTTCTATATATATTTCTTCTCTTTCCATTCCTGACCTGCGCATGGACTGTAATCAGCATGTTAGTGTCATGCTGGTTATCTCTCCGATATTTGATTTCCCGGTTGGCTTACGTCACTTAAATTAATCGGTGATAAAGAAAATGCTTCAGCCATACTGCAAGCCTTTCACGACGAGATTTGTTGGATGTTGCCGGTCGTGCCTTTTGGTTGGGACTCGCACCGGCATGATAGGGTTCAGTCCACAGGCCCGGGCTTGGCCTGGCAGGTATCACTGATCTTTATAAATTTGTCGTTATAGACAAGATAGTGATTTCCCGGCAGACGCAGCGCTGGCTGACGAACCACATCACCGGGACGCAGATACCACGCGTCACCCTCATCTTCGGTCGAATCACAACCGGGTTTGATCAGTAATTTAAACCAGGTATTACCGGTATTACTCACTGTTCCTGCTACCTTATCGAATGTCCATTGAAACTGAACCTGACGCGGTCGTACTACCAGAATGGTATCCATTACCACCACCGGCTCCATGCTGACCTCACCGCCAGCCGGACTTCGCATCGTCAGGTTGCGCGTGGGGATCTCGCGAAATGAAACCCGATAGTAGCGTTCGCGGTTATCTCGGGGGCCGTGATAATAAAATTTGAAATATTCACTTTCACCAGCCTGTAACGTGAGCTGTCGTGGGGCAAACAACAGTTCACCATCCGCAGGCCGGGAGCGCACTTCGCTCCCACCCGGGCGATCGATGGCGCTGATGGTGATGCGATACAGCCGCGCACTTTTGTTATTGTTCACTACTCGTTTACTGGCGAAATCCATCTCGGCCGGCAGGGAGAAGGTGAGGTTGCCGACCGAGATAGCCTGCGTCTGAGTGGCTGCCAGAAGGCAGACTAGGCTCAGCAGGGCCTTAGTTAATGTTACGCCACGTCGCCTGAACATGAATTTCTCCTGAAGCGCTGACTTCGCCAAACCAGCCGTTATCGTCCACCGTGCGCAGTGAAATGGGGTTATTCATCGGAATAGAAAATTTTACCGTCGTCTTATCCAGTTGCCCGACGTCCCCGGAGATATCGGTCCATGGCGTAGTGAGCCAAAGTGCTTCGGACATATCCCGCCAACTGTCATCGCACCCGGCATCGTAGGACTGCTCCGTTCCGTTGCGGGTAATGAATGAAAGCGTCGCCGGAAACGGCACTTTTGCCGTGCCGTCATCGGAGCTGAAGAGACAGTAGGAACGCCCACCAATCACCTGCGCCGGTCCGGTCACCTTAATGAGCACTTCGTCGGCGGCTGTTTTACCGCTGGTGGTGACTATGTAGCCGAAATCAAGTGCTGGTTCCTCGCTCCCGACAAATCCCTCTCGTGACGGAGAGGTTGTATATTCGTCGGAGACAATGCTGACGCTAAAATCACGTGGTTTGATAATCAGTGTATTGGAGGTGGAAAACTCATACCATCCCGACTCCGGCGAGGTGGTGTTCTGGAAGCGAAAATTGAACAGATCCTTGGTGTTGATATCGCTGATTCCGAGGTTCACCATCTGCTTAAAGAAGTTGCTTGAAAAGAAAACATAGACCGAATCGGCGCCTTTCATCTCATTAAAGTTATAAAAATAGGTGGTGTTGCTCACTGGCTTCCAGGAATTACCATTCAAACTGAATTGCATATCGTATATGCCTACGGCAGAGGCAAGCGACGAGTTAGCAATTGCCGGGAAAATACGAATCGAGGTGTTACTTAACCCATTAGTCTGCAGGGTGTAGCTCACCATTTTGCAGCTTAATCCCGATCGGCTGCCAATCGTTTGGGGCCGACAGTCGGCATTGCCCTCACCGAGGGTCGGTACGCCGTCACTGTTGATAAAGACCTCCGCAAGGGAATTGGTGTTGATCAACATCAGATTTGCGGCTTTAGTATGAGTGACGTTGCGCACAAACCAGTTGCCGGAGGCCTGATCCTTACAGCGCGCACCGCTGCTGGCGTCATAATTTACAGAGGTCTGACAGGCATTTATGGTCATCGTAAAGCTACCGCCGACCGGCATTTGTTGCAGATACTGATAGAACGCGTCAGACATCATGCCATGCATCCACTTTGCGTTTCCGCTGGTCACTGTCGCGCCATAAAATCCGCTGGCGTCGGTGGTTTGTGGCAGAATAAGGCTGGTGGCGATATCACAACCGGTATACCAATTGATGCAGCGAAGGCCGGTCAAAGGGTGCGACACTGGTGAGTTTTCCACCCACATATCAAACTTCCATCCAGCTGTCAGGGGGGTGTTGTAGCCATTATCGATATAGCCCAAGCTCACCTGATATATGCTTCCAGAGCCGTTATACTTCAGCCCCGTCCATCGGTTTGACCCGGTCATACGTGGATCCAGCGGGCCGCCGGGCGTGACAAAATAGTTATCATCCGAGTTGTTTTCCACGAAGACAAACTGCCTGTCCGGTGCATCTGGCCTGATGGTTTGGGTGACCGCGGCGTTCACCCGCGTGATACAAAGCGCCGCTGTGAACATGACTAAATATGCCAGCCATTTAGCTTTCATTTCCTTCTCCTGTCTGCTGCGTGCGGGCATAAGTGGAGAGACCGGTACAGACCACATCCCCAACCCAGACGGCACCACGCGCGTTGCTGAGCTCCAGCGCCACTTCGCAGGTCTTATTGCCCCCATAGTTGAAATCGATGGTGGGGTATTTCTTATCAACATCCATAACAAATTCGCCGTTTTCATCGGTTCGGGTCCGGCCTATATGATTATTAATCCGCGCGTTAGCCATTAGCGTGCCGTCTTCCGCGCGGATACGACCGGAGACAGTGACCATTTGTTTTACCTCTGGCTCAATCACTGCGACGTTGCCGGGATAGAGCGTCAGATGGCTCTTGCGGCCGCTGACGATGTCGTAGCTGTCGAGCGAGTTTTTACTGTTCTGTAGCTCCACCTCATACCTTCCATAGGGAGAGAGTGGCAGATAGTTACGCTTGCCGCTGAGTGCGTAAATTCGCCCGTTGACTTTGGCGCTTATCTCACCATCGTCATCCAGCCCGGTGTTGAGTATCACACCGGCATTACCGTCGGTGCGCCCGCTTGCGGCCAGGTTTTTGCCCTGCCAGCCAGCACTGCCGCTGGCCGTCAGGTTGGTATTCACGTAGCCATCCGCTGCACTGTTGACGTTTAAGGTTCCACTGGCGTAGCGGGCATCAAACTGGGCATAGGCGCCACCGCTGAGGGTCTTGTCATCCCCGGTATCCCCGGAAATAGCCCGCGACACATTGGCGCCGATGGTACGAATTGTTCCTTCATCAAACTGCTTGCGCGCCGACAGGTTAGCCATGGTGTAACCGTTCTGATGGGTCATCCCCGCACTGAACCAGTTACCCAGAGGCAGCGAGAGGTCAAGAGCAACATATTTCCCGGTATTAGTGTTGCTGCTGCCATTGTTAAAACGCTGGATCCCCGCCCGCAGGCCAAGAGATCCAAAGGTGCCACTGTAAACTGTCTGATAATAATCCGCGGTGTAGTAATGGCTGTTATAACGTCGGTCATCGTTGTAGCTGATAGTAAAGGTGCCCAAATTCGACCATAGTGCGTTGAGGTTGAGGGTTCCTCCAATAGCCCGGTTATCAGCATTGCTGCGCCGTAATTGATCGCCAATACGCGTTTTCTCCTGGTTAACCCAAAGCGAACTGAAGCCCCCGGGCAACGTGGCGCTGATGCTGCCAATGCTGCTCCATGAGCTATCGCTGGCCAGCATATTTTGCAGGTTAACGTTAACTGATTCAGTGAGCGGCAGTGTCACTCGGGTTTCGCCCACTGCCTGATTGTCATAACCATATCCGGTTGCAGCCCAACTCAACGTGTCGAGCGAGCCGGACGCCGAGACGCCGGCCAGCCAGCTCTCTTTTGCTGGCCGAGTCTTTTTCCCGCTCTCCGACCAGCGATCCATGTGAAAGCTGCCGCCCCATACCTGCCACGCCAGTGGCGATCCGACGCCGCGTCCCCGACTGAACAGCTTATTGACTCGCTGGGTGCGTTTACTGACTACGCGGCCGTTAACAATCACTTCCACTTCCACATCGTAAATACCGTACGGTAGTCCGCGGGTATCCACTTCATAGCTACCCATAGCGAAGTTCTGAACGCTAAGCAGTCGCCCGTCACGCAAAAGATGGACCTCTCCCGCCGCCGGTAAAAAAGCAACCACCGGCGTGGTCGACTGGCTGTTGTCGAAAACGGTGGAACTGGCCTGATTTCCCCAGGAAAGACCGTAAATCTTCCCGGCCGAAATGGCGGTCATCGGTCCCAGCGACTGCAGGTTCCATGTATCGAGCATTCCGCCCGCAAAACGGTGGCCTGCAAAATCGCGCTCATACATTGCCTTATATAATTCGCTGTCTTGTTGACCGCTGCCGATACCGTACAGTGAACCATCCAGCACTACATGGTGCTCCCGCAGAGCGCTGACGTTGTTCAATGACAGGTAACTAGAGGTATTGCTTTCACCATTGCGCATCTGGTTGTTATAGACGCCAAGGTTATAGGTCAGGTTGCTGCTAACGGCGTTCACGCTGGACTGGCCAATATCTTCGCTGCGCGAGCGCAGCACAGTACCCAGCGCCTCGCGTTTGACCACCAGCTGTAGCAGCAACTGGCGCAGACTGAGATCCAATTGCGCATTGTCTGTCAGGGTAATGGTGAGCGCTTCGCTGAAGGGGACGTTGGCGAGACGAGTCAGTTGCTGCCGGGTTTTCTCGCTTACGCTGGCGTTATCTTCTCTCTCCTCCAGCTGTATCTGTCTTATACGCAGCTGGCTACCATCCAGCCAGATAAAGGCACTGCCGATCCGCTGATCGTCCTGCGTACCCTGGCTACCAGCGAGATGAATATAGAGCGGGACGCTCATGCCGTCCTGCAACGCCTGACTGAAGGCCTGCGGAATCATCACGCCGCCAATCTGCTGCAAGCTGGAGTCAGCAGCGCTGGCATCAGGCTGAACGAACAAAAAGATCATGCTGAAGGCAAACCGTGTCTTCAGTTCTTGGGAAATCCGTCGTAGAGACATCGTCATTATCCATCTGCACAGCTGTCTATTTCACAGGAACAAACTGCTCACCCTGCCAAAGCGCAACACGTCCTTTTTTATCTGCAATATTCACACGCGTAAAACGACGTGATTTACCCGGCATCAGATAGTAATTTTCTTTACACTCCTTGCCGTCAGCAGCCCTTAGGCAGGGACCATAAGCCAGGATCCGCAGCGTTGCGTTTCCTGAGTTAGTTAACTCACCGTTGGCGTACTGAAAGCGGTAATTTACCTGACGGGGTGCCACGACCAGAATTGTTCCAATACGCGCAGAGGCGGTTGCTACCGCGCTGCGGTCGGCTTTATTACGCTGCAGGTCACTGAGGGCCTGATCAAACCAGACAATGCGGTAATAGCGTTCTTTGTCATCTGATGGACCTTTGTAGAAGAAACGGATCACATCGCTCGCCTGGGCGGGCAGCAGTAGGCTGGCAGGGGTGAGCAGTACTTCATCGGGTTTGTCCATAGGGATAACCTTTCCGTCATCCAGCGGTGAGGAAAGTCGTTCGAGATGAATATTGATCAGGCGTCCGTTGTCGGTACTGTTTTTGATAGTCTTGCTTAGTGAGCTACTGCTGCTGTTCATAAAGGAGGAGATATCGCCGACGTCCAGCGCCTGCGCTGGCGCGCCCCCGATGAGCAGCAGCCCGAGGGCCATAAGGAATTTTTTCATTACAATGCCGTCCGTGAAAAAAAGCAGGGGAGGGCCCCTGCTGGTGCATCAGGTGGGTCAGCCGGCTTAGCTGGTCCAGGTGGCGTCGAACTGTACGCTGACGTCGCCGCTCCAGATCCCTTCTGGCAGGGTGCTAAAATCGCTGACTGCGGTAGTCCCGTCGGTTGTGCCACTGACGATGGAGAAGGTGAATCCATCCTGCACGGTGGTACGGCCACTGGCGTTGTAACCATTAGCGAGCGCACTGAGGTTGCCGCCCAGTACTCCGTTTGCAGTATCGATCATTACGGTATCAGCAGCTTTTTCGACTGCCGCGCCGTTGTACTCAACGCCGACGTTAAGTGTGGAGCCGGAGGTATCTAACTGCGTTAAGGTATTAGTGATAAGACGCGAGGTCAGCTTAAAGTCGGTAGCCGTTGAGTCGCCCTCAATCGCCACGTCAAACAGACCCTTTTGCGAGTTGAAACCTTTGACACCTTCTGCATACTGGAACGCCAGGCTACCGAGGGGGGTCACCACAAGTTTGCTGGTCGTGTCCTTTTTGGCAGTCGCAGACCAGGTCGCTACAGCTTGAGCTGTTACGTCAGCCGCCTGTGCCACACCCATACCGGTAAACGCCGTTACCAGAGCTAATGCCAAGACCTTTTTTTTCATCGCTTTTTCATCCTGAGTTAAATTAAGGACATGATGTCCCGGTGAATCATCTTGAAATTGTTTCGGGCTGTTAAACTAATTTATATAATTTGGAGTACAGCTTTGCCTCAGCGTTACGCCGATGGGTATATACTGTCTTCACGCTACAATTTTCTATTCTGGCAATTGATTTAGGTTGCATGCCTTGAGCTGTCATA
>NZ_JAWNEI010000029.1:0-13885 GCF_034107425.1 Enterobacter sp. 148H3
CACCACGTTCGCCAGATCCTGCGATTCCTTGCTGTCCTTCGCATTCTCAATGCGACCGGCGAGATCGGTAATATCGCGCAGCGTGTCGTCAATTTTTTCCTGAATATCCGATGTGTCCTCGACGGACACCGCCTGATTCAGGAGCATCTGCTTGCAGCTGTCCCGGTACGCCTCGCTGGCGTTCTCCGGGCAGCTGTCGAACAGCTTGTATTTGTCATACAGCCTGTTCAGTTCTCCAGCATACGACCCGCCGGAGCTGGTCAACAGGTCGTTTAACGAAATCCCCCTTTTTTTCAGATTTTTAATGTCAGTTGTCAGACTTTTCGCCTGGTTCAGGAATGCCTGCACGTCCCGAATACCGGTGGCCGCCGCCAGCTGTTCCTTATAAGCGTTCATCTGCGCCTGGTAATGTTCGACGGTCTGCTGCCACTGCTGGAGCTTCTCAGCCCACTGCTTCATATCGTTAGCGTTGGCGACTTCATCGAACACGGGAATACCGGCCTGAGCCGGGACGTGAAAGAGACATAAGGCGACGCTCAGCGCCGCCAGGGTGGTTTTCAGCTTCATGGTGTTATCCTCTTGTGATTAAACGGCACGCCTCAGCATTTCGTCTTTCCAGTCTTCCGGCTTCATACCCTCCTGCCAGATCTCGTCAAAAATTTTCAGGTTGTCCGCACTGGCGCTGAGCAGCTTCGTGTAGCGACCCAGCCCGGAGAGGTCGAGAGTGATTTGTGCGATATACGGGCGCACGTCACCACGCCGCAGCGGGGATTTCATGATCACCATCTGGCGGGCGTAGGGGTCGAGGGTGGTCACGATGTCGTAAACCGCTTTCGGTACGCGCAGCATGTCCACGTAGTCGTACTCCTTCGCCTGCTGGTTCGCCATGAAGATGCGGGTACTACACTGCTCGATAATGGCCGCCGAGATCTCGTGCTTGCACATCTCCTCCGGCGACTGCGTGGCCGGGAAGAAAATGCCGTTGAGCTTTCGAATGACCTTCAGCATGTCGAGGGCGAATTTTGAAAACTCCGGGTCCTGAAGCCATTTCCAGAATTCATCCATGAAAATGACCAGGCGGCGGCCATCGAGGAGGCTGGTCACGCGGTAGAGCAGGTAGAAGGTGAGCGGTCTGCGCACGTCTTTGTCGTCCAGGAACTCCGTGCCGTCGATGCCGAAATTATCAATATTGTCGATATCAAAGGTGTCCACGTCATTATCAAACACCCAGCCAAACTCCCCGCCCTGCGCCCACTGCTGGAGACGGATGCGCAGCCCGTTCATCCGAGCGTCCTTCGTCGGGGCTTCATGCAGCACTTCCAGCATGCGGGTGATGCCGTTGCGACGAAGCTCAGGCGGGTAGTCCAGCATGATGGTGTCCACAGCCTCGCTGAGGCGTTCTTCATCGCGCGGGTCGAGCGGTTTGCCGTCCCTTGTGCAAATCATTCGCATCAGCTTCTTGAGGAAGTTGCGGTTACGTTTCGTTGGAGCGAGCGCAAAGGGGTTAAGGCCGGTCTTCTCGCCTGAACGGAAACGGAAGTACGAGCCGCCCTGGAGGCGTATCGACATTTCCGCCGAACGGTCTTTATCAAAGACCACCGAGGTGAAGCGCTTTTTCGTCGCCCCCGGCGCAAACGACTCAGGACGCCGGTATTTCTGCATCAGATGCTGGAACATCATCAGCAGGGTCGATTTCCCCGTCCCGGTACTGCCGAGCAGCATGGTGTTACCCGGCGGCTTCTCGCTGAACTCGTCAACATCGGCCTGGCTGTTGTGCAGATTCACGTACTGACAGCCCCCGGACGGGGTCGGAACAACGGCAATCGCCTCCCCCCAGGCATTCCCGTCCCGCTTGTGCGGGTGAAAGTTGTGAAACGACACCATTTCGGCGTAGTTGAGGCTGCTCACCGGCACCAGACGCGGGCGCAGGTGATACACACCCGGCAGCTGCGCGAGATACGCCGCCGACAGCGACTCGCGGGACAGGGTCATGATGAAACCGAGATCCTTCAGGGTATCCGCCAGGGTGTTGGTGTCCCGGATAACCTGCTCGCTGGTTGGGGCGCTGACAATAAGCGTCTGGTGATATTTCCCGAATGAAATAATGCCGGACTGAAGCATGTCGCGGGCGACCTTCAGGTCTTCCTGCTGGGAGATCGCATCATCCTCGGCAGACTTCAGGCGTTTCTCGATGGTGCGGATGCAGCCCCGCGCTTCATCCTTACCCATGCAGGTATAGGACTGCGTGAACACGTACCGGCAGCGGGCATAAAGAAGCGAGTCATACAGCCCGGTGATGGTTTCAGTGCTGTAATCCTTGATTTCCAGCCCGCGAAAGTAGCTCTGGCCGTCGGTGTGGCTGATCTGGCCAATGTCGGTGGAAGGGAAAATATCCGTGCCGCCCAGCACGTCATAAAACGGCGTGCGGGTGACGCGGACTTTCTGCCACCTGCCGGTGATCAGAAAGTTGTAAAACGCCAGCTGGGAGGAGAACACGTGCCCGTTCTCCTCATAAGTGCCAAGCGGCCGCGCCGCGTAGCGTGACAGCGCCGTGCCAATCGCTTGCCGGTGCTCCTGCATCACCTGCAGGGCATTGTCGAGCAGGGTTTTACGTTCGCCCAGGGACTTCTGTTTCATGGTCGCCCGCTCAATGCCGCTGTGCGGATTGAAGCAGACGGTGAAGAAGAGGCGACGCTGGTAGAACGGTTTGCCCTCGCGGGAGGCGTAAAACAGACGCGCGATTTCATCTGAAAACGGAATCCCGGATTCACATTCAAGCGTGTCGGTAAATTCGTCGCTCACCAGATGGGTATAGAAGGTAACGGGTAGCCCCTCAAAGGAGCGGATAACGTTGTTGAGCTGCATGTCCAGGGTGGCGAGGTAATGTTCATCCTCGCATTCAAAAATGGTACCGCCGATCTCCCAGGTGCTGACAAAGTCACCTTTTTTGTTCTTCACCACCTGCTCGTGCAGGTGGGAAGACCAGGGGAGATAGCGGGACAGCGGGATACTCTCGTTGAGCCGCATATGTTTTATAAACTCCGTAACGTCAATGGCGTCGTACTGGTTTGCGACAAGCGCCTTTGTCCCGAAATGCCGGGTCGCCGCGCGGTTGCCGCGCGTTTTAAACGCCAGCAACTTCAGGTCAAAGAAATGAATGTCCTCTTTTGCCAGCCGTCTCAGCTCGATAAAGGCAGGTATGAGAAGCAGGAGAAGCCAGTAAAAACGTGACCAGACGGCCGCCAGGGTAAGGATGCACAGGGTGAACAGCAGGGGGACAAGCGGGACCCCCCACAGCGCCGCCGGTCGGGTCAGCGCCTTGTTGAGGATGGTCATGCTGCCTCCTTAGGCGGCGAAGTAGGCACCGAACCCGGACGCCCCGGCGAGCAGGACACCCGCCCAGAACACGCGCTGGAGATCGTGCCAGGCCTTGCCGTCAACAAGCATCTTGTAGGCGATAAAGGCCACCGCACAGCTGATAGTGACGACTGACATACCAGTTAGGCCGAGGAAGACCCAGTTAATGGCGTCACTGCCTTTCTGAAATGCCTGGTCAGCGCTGGCCGCCATTGCTGGAAAAGCAGACAGGGCGGAAAATGCGGCAATAAGGCGGGTTGCAGCGTTTTTGATAGTACGTAAAGTCATGATCTCTTCCTTAATCAGAAGACACAGCGAGGCCGCCGCGCACGACATGTGGCGGATAAGCAGCGATGCTGGTCGGGGTGGTGTCGGGTGCCGGAATTACGCCGCGTATGACGCTATCCGGGTAAACAGTGTTGTCGGACGGGACGGCAGGCGCTTCCCCGGATGAGGGAGATGCTGTCTGCTGTTCTGCTCGCGTTGAGGGCACAACGTAGCCAATACGCTGTACGTAGCTTGTGTTGCCGAACGCGCTTTCCGGGCGCTGACCGGTTTCAAAGTTGCCTGAGTAATAGCAGCTCAGGGCGCGCTGTAATGTTCCTCCTCGTTGATAGCAGTCGGTGATGATTTTCGCGGCAACAGTCATGTTGTCACAGGGGTTAAACATGGATTCGGCGCTTACGCCGAACTGCGGGAAGTTGGTGCTGGTTATCTGCATCAGCCCTACTGAATAACGGTGTTTTTTCTGCTTTATGGCCTCCACAATTTTTAGCGCCTCGTCTTTCGACGAAGGCAGATGAGAAATCACGCGGCTCCTGCCGCCCTTTACCGGGACAATTTCAGCGATGGCATATGGATTTAAGCCGGATTCGGTGCGGGTGATGTCGTGGATGGTATCGGGGTGAACGGCGGGAGCACACTGCATTGCGAGCTGAAACAGCGCGGCAGTGGTTAACATAGTCAGTCCTTTCTGTAGAGCAGTACCTTACCGGTGGCACAGTCCGGGTTGATAAACAACTGAATATCGCCCTGGCTGTTAGCTTGGGCAACACCGATTTTTGTAAGCGTCATAGCCAGCCGATCACCCTTCACCGAATACACGTTGTGCGTGTACTCGGTCATGGGGGTGAATACGGCTTCAAGCAGTGAGGCCGGAGCAGGCGTGATGTCAGGCATTACATTTCCTATTTTCCAGCAGTGAGGTGATTGCATCGATACGTCGCAGCCTGTCGGCAATAAGTACGGATACATCGGATTTTTTGAGTCCCTGCGCTTTCACAGTCAGGGTAGTGATTTCTGCCCGCAGGGCTGCACGTTCAATTAGCAATTCTCGGACGTTATCCGGCAGCTCCCTGAGCGACCAGGTGCCATTAATGGCACGCGTGATGCGGTCACGGGAGGAGCGTAGCGGCGGCTTGCCGAGAGTTGAATAAGGATTCTGACGCAGCGCCTTACGGCGGACGGTTTGCATGCTCATGGCTGTTTCTCCTGGGTATGAGTAAGCCACCCGCGTGCGGTGCACAGTGGGAGACAGGGAAGGATTAAACGGGAGGCTTAACGATACAGAGGAGTGAGAGTGTTACCCATTACAGGCGCGGCACGTCATCTCTTTACGCAGTCACAGAAAACACCTCCTTATCCTGACCGGGGAACGCCGCTGCTAGGTTATTAAAGAGCTAAAGATTTGATTAATACAATAGCGCTTATAAGTTGGGCATTCAATAAAATTGTAACCTACAGTATCGATTTGAGATTGATTCCAATTTTTAGGACTTTTCCAGCAGTGTAAAATGTTGGAGATGTTTGAAAAAATTGAAAAAAAACACTGGCAGGATAAAATCAAGAAAATCTCCAAATTCAGAGTAATAAAAATGCAAGATCTCGATGATGCAAAAGTGATAGAGGTACTGGCGAAGGTATTGACCAAAAAAGGTATTTCCAAGGTAAAGCACAATAGTTACATAAGTAAGGTGCTACAGATCACTACATCAGCGGGCTATAAGAAGTTGAATGGTGCGACCAAGTGGGAGGTTCAGCAACTCATAAAAGTAGTCCAATCCATTGGCATGGATATGATTGAGTTTTTCCGTATTTATTATGAGGATAATAAAGAAATTCAAGATGCGATCTGGAACGATGGCCGCAGTGAACACTCTTGTAAGGTATGCCTCTATCCAGAAGGTTCGGAAGTAAACACAGAATACTCAGCACTGAAAGTAGCTGACCAATGGAACATTTTCCCGACAAATGATTTAAAAGATGAACTGCTTTATGAATCAAAGCGAAGCATAGAAAGTATTGTCATAAATCCAAAGGTAATTAGCAGCACTAAGTATCGAATTGCACTACTTGATGACGATGCTAATATCACCGAAAGCTTAAAAGAAATCCTTTCGAACGATTATTATCAAGTAGACACTTATGATAACTTGAAAAAACTTACTCAAGCTGTCGCAACAAATCCGTATGACGCATATGTTTTGGACTGGATCATCGGTGAAGAAACAAGCTTTAAGTTGGTTAAAGCTATAAGGTCGTCAAAAAATAAAAATGCAATGATAATCGTTCTTACAGGTCAACTATCTGGTATAAAAGATGATGAAATTGTAAAGTCAATTCATGATTATGACATTGTGGGACCATACGAAAAGCCGATTAAATCAGGCATCATCAAATCTAACATTGAAAAATATTTCGCCAGATAGATTATGAGAAATTTACTTGAATATTCCGGTAGCTTGATAAGTAACGATAGTTTGATCGTAGCACCTTACGATTATCAGAAGCAAAGCTATGAAAATATTTTACCATTAAACAATGGTCTTATAAAAAACTGGAATATACAAAAATTCTCAAGTGATTACTCTGAAATAGAACACCTAAATGTGATCAATGGCATGGGAGTGACATTAGGTGATTCTATCGTCGGGATTGCTGTGCTGTCAGCAATCAAAAAAAAGAATCCCAATCTTAAAATTAAGATTATTCGACCGGAGACAGCACCGTCATATGTTGAGGAACTGTATGAATTAGCATCCTCGGTCATAGATGAGCTTCATTACATGCCTTTTCATATTCAGAAATTGCCTTGTACTGCATTGAATATTGATGTGGGAAATCAACTATATTCTCCAGATTTCCATATTATGGAAATGCATGATTATTTTATCCAAGGTCTTGGCGTGAAACTTGATGATGTTAACCATAATGAGCTATCTAATAAATGGTTAGACAATATTGATCTTGGAGCGCCAGTTTTTGAAAACTACACACTTTTTGCACCTAATGCTAGTACAAAAATAAGAAGTATACCGTCGAAGTTCTATTATGACATAGTTGATATGCTTTCTAGGCGCGAAGGAAAAAGGGTGCTAGGCTTCGTCGATGTGAATCATAAGAATTATATTAACATCTCAAAGTATTCACCCCATACAAAAGATTTCATAGCGCTAATTAAGTATGCTAGCAATGTTTATACTTGTGACTCCTCTGCATTGCATATAGCAGCTGGATTTGGCGTACCTACTGAATGCGTGTTTAATACAATACCGCCAGAATTAAGAACAAAGTATTACAGTAATTGTAAGTCGATTTATGTTGGGAATAAAAGATTAGAAAAAATTCAGAGTAGTGAGGATTTCCAACTGGTTAAAATGGTGGAAACTAATTTCAGGGAGTATCTTTATGGTTAAAATAATTTCATTCTTATCCCTAATGCTTTTGTCAATTAGTGCATATAGCAATATTGGGGATATGGTTATAGATGGTTCAATTGCTAATGCTAACAGTGATAAAGGTTATGTGATTACTGAAAAGCAGTTTGATTCGTTCCCACGGGATACCATTGTAACGACAACTCCCTGGACGCCAACCGGTAAAAAAGTAAAATTCAAGGGCGTCGACCTAGGTTATGTTTTAAAACTCGCTGGCGCTAATGGAACAAAGCTAAAATTCCATGCTCTAAATGATTATGAAATCATTGTAGATATGAAAGACGTTGAAAAGTATAACATTTTACTGGCTACAGAAATGGATGGGAAAAGGCTTCAAATAAGGGATTTTGGACCCTATTTTCTGGTGTATCCTTTAGATGAACATTACATTGAGCTTAATACGCCACACTATCTTGCACGGTTCATTTGGCAGATAGACAAAATTACGGTGCTCAAATGAAAAAAAATTTCCTTATCATTTTTGTTGCTCTGCTTTTGTTGATAGCATTCACCGTGTCTAGTGTTGTTAAGTACAATAGTCTTTTATCGGAGAAAACCTTATATACCGTCGCTGGCACGCAAGAAAACTACGGTTTCTCAGTGGCAAAATTCATTATACAGTTGAATGAGCTTTACACGCTAATCAATAGCGATAATACTATTGACGATGTTAGGCTTAAATTCGATATACTTTATTCTCGTTTGAATGTTATTTATGTAAAGAGTGAGGCGACTGCACCTCTCTATAAACAGCAAGGCTATGAAGAAACAATTGACTTGATAAACAAAAAGCTTGAAGAAATAGACAGGCTGCTTTCGTATAATCACCCTGACTATAAGAAAATAAGTACAATCATAACTGATATAAAACCGCTAACTAAAACCGTTACAAATCTTGCTGATATGGCTGAAATAGCACAAAGGAATGACGCTCTTAAAGATTTCAGGAGCAAACGTCAGCAGTTATGGACTCTTCTGTTTATTACTGGTGGGTTGATTTCCTTGCTTCTTTTTGTCCTATTTATTTACATAAGTAAAATTAACCGGTTGTTACTATCAGAACGGGCTGCTTTTGCAAGTAAAAATGCATTTTTAGGTATGGTAGGCCATGAACTCAGGACATCTTTACAGGCAATAGTGTCTATCATTGATGTAGTAACCAATAATGTGAGTGGAGGGATTAAATCTGGTCATATAGAACGACTTGAAACTGCTGTTTCGAAAATGGAGCGCCAGTTAAATGATTTGGCTGAATTTGCAAAAATTGACAACGGATCTGTAGAGATAAAAAACACCTATAATAGCTTGCAAGCAATCGTTACTAACGCTGTGCAGGATTGCATTGCTATTTATGAAAAAAAAGATGTCACAGTTAAAATAAAAAACAATAATGATGTTGTGATTTTTACAGATGCTCTACGCCTTAATCAAGTAATTGAAAACTTAACCAGTAACGCTATTAAGTATACTGAGCGCGGGGAAGTTAATGTAGATTACTTTATAGAAAAAGGTAAGGTATTAACCATTGTCATTTCTGATACCGGAAAGGGAATCCCTAAAGACAAACTAAAGTTTATATTTAAACCATTTACACGAGTTGTAGATTCGAAATCCACTGTACCTGGATTTGGGATGGGACTTGCTATTGTTGCAGGGATAATCAGACTATTAAAAGGTACTATTCATATATCTAGTGAAGTAAATGTAGGTACAACTGTTACAGTGAGAATACCTATCAAGTTGGGAGATAGCAGCCTTGCAACAGCTGAGGTATCTGCTTCAGCTCCCGGAGATGTCTTCGGCGTTCTTAGCTTGCTTGTTATTGATGATAATGAAATGGCCTGTTCGTCTCTTTCCAGTCTGCTTACTAATGCTGGATACATTGTCGAGGCTACAACCTCGCCTGAACGAGCCCTGGAAAAGCTTCTGCGTAAACCTTATGACGTTGTCCTGAGTGATCTACAAATGCCAGGCATGACAGGTGATGAGCTGTATGCAACTGTTAGTAGCAGTCAGAATCCTAATCGATCCACGCCTTTCATATTCATCAGCGCATACAGTGATGCACACTCTATCGGACAGGCTCCTTTGTTAACTAAACCTGTCAGATTAAAAGATATAAACCTTAAAATACATGAGGTTATGTCAAATCAAGGACGAGTCAAAAGTGAGTAGGCATTGTCGTAATATTTGCGATTATACGCTTGGTGTTCTTGATCGTTGCGAATTTCAAAAATTTGAGTAGAATGCAAAGTTAAGCCGGTTAACCGGTGAGGGAAGAGTTTGATATGTTTCTGGTATCGCTCTAAAAACAAAGCCCCGACAATCATGCTCTACTTTGGCGAGCGGACATGATAGTCAGGGCTAGGTGTAAAACCTATGAAGGATTATACCCCATCATGCGTACATTTCAACCTCTGATACTCGCCTTAAGTGCGGGGAGCGGTGACTGAACAAAACCGTTCAAAAAAATCGCGGCCATCACCGGCTGGCGTACCAAATCAAACCCCTTGCTATAACGTTGCTTCGCGCAAGCGTCGGCGGTTTTTATTACGCTGGATTCGTGTACTTACCACTCCTGCAGGACGTCTCAAAATTCACCGCGAGTTACGCAGGCGTATCCGTAATTGCCGGTTTTGGGTAAATGATCCGAATAAGTACGGTCTTGAATCTCTCTGTGAGCTGATGCTGGCCATACTCGATGATCTGGATTTTCGTACCTGGCAAACTAGGCACAATCTGGCAATCCTCGCAGAACGGGCAGGATTAATGACCAGCGGCAAGTTTATATCGCGTGCTAGCCGTGGATGTGACCGTCTCTACTGGTTAGATTTGATCATCACCGATAAAGCAAAATTTAACCCTTATGATGCGAAATGTGCCTGTAAGCAAATTGAAGTTACAGAGAGCTTTTTTGCTGCGCTGGGGATGCCACTTAAGTTGGTTTATCGGGAGCGTGCACGCCTGTTAAATGAAGACCCAAACGAAGTTATTCATGCATGGGATTCCCGTCTCATGGCATTACGTCTGCAAAACATGCAGCGAATGGCGGCCGCAGGACTTGCACTAATGAAAGCCCGGCGTGAAGCTGCGCGGCAGCGTAAAAAAGATTACTACGCCCTCCCCTGCTGAAAAACACTACGAAGCTAACCGCCTCCCCTGGCGGGGACGCGTCACGTCGATAGTTTAACGCTGCACAAAAAACCATCACTTATCGTTTCTGTCTTCCCGTAAATCCCCTGAACCGTCCTCCCATTTTGCTGTTTCTGAGCTGGGTATGTGAATAATGCCTGTACTGGCTGTTGGTAAGTAATCCTGAAGTGCAAACGGAAGAGTGCAATTACTCTTTTGCCTGCTTTTAAGTATTTACATACTTAAAAGCAGGCAAATAAAACATAAACGCACGCAAATACCTGAACCACTGGACATCCCGGTGGGCGCAGGGAACGGACTGGAAACTGACGTACTGACATTCCTACAAACGATCGTTAAACGTAAACCGTGCGCCAACACGGGTTACGTTCATAAAGTAAGTCGCTGATTTGCGGAATCTGTAGTATCCTCTATGAAACGATCCTTGTTTGATCCTTGAGGAGGCAGAGATGTCGCAGGCTGAAAATGCAGTGACTTCCTCATCGAAACGAGCTTACCGAAGGGGTGCTCCGCTGAGTCCCAGCGAAAGAAAAATGCACTCGGTCTCTCGTAAGAGAGAAACTCATAAGCCTGTTAATGTTTTTATTCGTAATGTGCTTAAAGAAAAGCTTGATGCTATATGTCAGGAATATGGGTTAACACAAGCAGAAGCGATTGAGCTGTTACTGGAACGAGAAATTAGTGGTGAATAGTCACATTTCTTGATCGTGCTATGTTTGAGTGCTAGATTGCTGATCGTTTTGATAATTTATTGGCTGGCCACGCCGCAAGGTGGCAGGGAACTGGTTCTGTTGAGGTGTTTACCCGGGACCAGAAAAGCAAAAACCCCGATAATCTTCATCTAGTTTGGCGACGAGTCGAAGATTAACGGGGCCTACTTAAACTGTATAGAAGCTGTTGCTCTATGCAGGGAGTATAGTTTTATGCTCAGAAAACTGCAATACCTTCTGTGCTCAGTGCTCCTTCCGTGCAACATAAGTGCAGGAAGGTGTGGCTGAACATTCCCTGTTCTCACATTACCGGCAGGTCAGAAACCCGCACCCGGAGTTCACGCCGCGCGAGGGGAAAAAGACGCTGCCGTTCTGCCGTAAGCTGATGGCGAAAGCCGAAGGCTTCACGTCCCGTTTTGATTTTTCCGTCCACGTGGCGTTCGTGCGCTCGCTGGGTAAGCGTCACCGCATGCCTCCGGTTCTGCGCCGCCGGGCCATCGATGCGCTGCTGCAGGGGCTGTGCTTCCACTATGACCCGCTGGCCAACCGCGTCCAGCGCTCCATCACCAATCTGGCCATCGAGTGCGGGCTGGCGACTGAGTCAAAGAGTGGGAACCTCTCCATCACCCGCGCCACGCGGGCGCTGAAGTTTATGGCGGAGCTGGGGCTGATTACCTATCAGACCGAATACGACCCGCAGATTGGGTGCAATATCCCGACCGATATCACATTCACGCCGGCGCTGTTCTCCGCGCTCGACGTCTCTAATGTGGCCGTGGTGGCCGCGCGCCGCAGCCGCGTCGAATGGGAAAACCAGCAGCGTAAAAAACAGCACCTCCAGCCGCTGGGGATGGACGAGCTGATAGCGAAGGCCTGGCGTTTTGTGCGCGAACGTTTCCGCAGCTACCAGACCGAGCGTAAGTCGCACGGGCTGAAGCGCGCCCGGGCACGCCGTGACGCGGGCAGAACCCGTCAAGACATTGTCACCCTGGTGAAACAGCAGCTGACGCGTGAGTACGCCAGCGGTCGCTTTACCGGCGGGCTGGACGCGATGAAGCGCGAGCTTGAACGGCGCGTTAAGGAGCGCATGCTGATGTCGCGCGGCAACAACTACACGCGACTGGCCACCGTCCCCATATAATCCTCCTTCATGAAAAATCCGGCTGACGCCGGAGGATTTCGCACGTCTGCAGCACGCCGTCGCTCTTTTTCTGAGCGCAAAAGCCGTCCCCGGCATCAGTATCCCCGTCACCTTGCTATCAAAACAGCCAGAAATCTGTCCACAGAAGCCCGCTGTGTTCGCTGAATTCATTTACCCACAATTAACTGCAAGGGACTTTTCCGTAAGGTTACAACCGTACAGTTTACAGAGCGCCAGCCGATGTATTTTCAAAGTGCATGGTTTCCTTTAAAAACCAGCTCTGTACTTCTTTTAAATAAATAAAATTACTTCTTTTAAATAAATAACCTGTTCATCGCCTGCCTGTAGACAGGCTGAATAGAGGTTGGTCCCGCCGCGTAGCGGCGGGCGCTGACGCAAGTTTATAGTTACAACATACAAAACAATAAAAACAGCAGACCGTGCACAGCGGCACCACCTGAGCCGGGACCCAACCCTGAAAAGCGCCGCCGCCCCCGGCCAAAGACCGGGGATAACATCGCTTTTAGTGATGGATGTTGTAACTAGACTTCTCCGCTGCTGTGGGTGATATCGATGAAGTATTGCGTACACGCCCGTAAGCGGCCCTTCCGGCCCGCTAACGCGGAGATACGCCCCGACTGCGGCTCCGCCTTGTCGTGACCACTCCGACGGCGCACACAAGCTTCTATATCGCTTTTAGTGGGTTTACGTCTTTCAGGGGGAATGGATTGATAGGTGGAGCTTGTCAACAACGTAACCGGCTACGCCGGGCTACGGCGCCATTCAGCTAATGTGCAATATTCAGTATTCGCTGGCGCCTTCATGCCGCAAAGCGGCATACTCATACTGTGTATACTCAGTATCTTTTCGACTAACTTTTAAGGAGATGTTCAGTGAAAAGTTTATCTGTCGCTCTCAGTCTGTCCATTATCGTGTCCTTACCCGTACAGGCTGCTCAGAATAACAACCTGCGCTCCCCGGAACCTGGTGTACTGTGCGATCGCCATGTATGCGCGAGTGGCTCAGAAGGTATTTCGCGCGTACTGACAGAAAAATACCTAGGGAAAAAAGTGGCTGCCAGGCGCTTTTCGCAGGGAGACTTTGACAGGACTGAGTTTACTTTTTCGAATGGCATTTTTTGCGATACAAAAGAGAAATTATGTCGCGGGGATCGTTACTATGGTGTCGATGGTAAACGCAGCGGGACTGTTTCTGACAAATACACCACGTTACTGTTTGGCCCTCGATGAGTTCCCATCCTGAGATGTCGTGAGCTGGCTAAACCCGTGACTGAGGAGCTCCTGCGGAAAAATATGCGTCACTGGGAATTATGGCTCGACCGGATACTATTTGCTGAATATCTATGGGCAGAGCGGAGGTTCTACTGGCTGAACGACAGTGGCTCCCCCATTTTTGCGCAGCCCGTTATCAGGCATGCCGCTTGGGAGGAGCGGGAGTGATGTTTTTTTTCTTCATCAGCGCTGGTTCTGAAAAATGACCCGGAGATGTTATCACAGCCCGGAAAAACTAACATTGGCGGTGAACGGAATTGCCATTCCTTCGTAAGTACGGCTACCGGCTCGATCTGCAAACGGTACTGCAACAGGCCGAAGCGTTGTCGCATCGCGGAAAAACCTGATCTGTACCTGAAAGAGCCGTTAGTTCACTGAAACAAGAGAAGAGGAAAATGCGTAGACAACCGCGCTGCCATGCATGCCATATTCTTCGTCCTCAGGACCGGTTGCCAGTGGAACGCCCTGAATGCCACGGGGATATGCTCATCAAGTTCTGCTCATCGGCGCTTCCAG
>NZ_JAWNEI010000030.1:0-11076 GCF_034107425.1 Enterobacter sp. 148H3
GGGTATTTATTATTTATAACAATCTCGATAATACATCTCTCACAAATTAAACATGCAGTAGAGCCTGCTTCTCCAACACAATTATTTAAGAATTGATACAACCAACAATTTAAAACAAAGCTTAAAATTCCATTTATTCTAAAACAATCATAAACAATTACTTTTAAACACTATTTACAATAGAAGAAAAGAATAAAAATATAATTTCGGCGAACTAAAACGTTGATGCATATGTTAATAACGCTAAGACTATTATAAAAAACCACTGCCTACGCCCGCTCGCATGGAAATAATTTCTTTAATTACACGCGCCCTTATACAGCGTCGCGTTTCTTGTGGTTTGCATATTCGATTGGAAAAACAAATTTTACGTATTTCATCTGCAACAATATGTGCCAGATAGCGTGATTCAGACTCTGTCAATTTAGGATTATTCATAGGCCCTCTAGTAGATTAACCTTCTCAATTACGATTAATATCATTTATGGATTCTGGGTTTATTAGGAATAATTCTGTAATCTAATACAGCCGGTATGTCAATCAAGATTAACCAATAAATAATAAATCTTACAATATTATCCTAGCACAATATCTAAAAGCAAAAACAGTAATGTATTGACCCTCCCTTTGGATGTGATGTAATTCGTTCCATGATTATTTCTTACTATACAGGAACCTGGAAATTAATCCTCCAGCAACCCCCCCTAAAATTGGCATCAACCAGAAGAGCCACAACTGTTTTAAAGCCCATCCGCCTTGGAAAATTGCTACGGCCGTACTTCGAGCTGGGTTAACAGAAGTATTACTCACAGGAATACTGATCAGGTGGATAAGTGTTAAAGTTAGACCTATACAAACAGCGCCCCCTCCTGCAGAAAAGGTTTTACTCGTCGCACCATTGATAACAATTAAAAAAATAAATGTAAGAATAAATTCAATAATCATAGCGGATAGCATGGAATAGCCACCAGGAGAATGTTCTCCATATCCATTTGAAGCGAAGCCGCTTGCAACAACATCAAATCCGCATTTACCACTAGCGACTAAAAACAATAATGCACCAGCGATGACGCCACCAATAATCTGGAAAAAAATATATGCAAAAACATCTTTCAAGGGAAACTTGCCAGCTGCATACATACCAAATGTTACCGCTGGATTTAAATGACAACCAGATATATGCCCTACTGCAAATGCCATAGTCATTACAGTTAAACCGAATGCAAGCGAAACACCTAAAAAACCTATACCTAACTCAGGGAATGCCGCAGCCAGAACAGCACTACCGCAACCACCAAAAACAAGCCAGAAAGTACCCAAACATTCCACTACGAGTTTTCTATACATATAGACCCCTTTATATGATTTATTTATAAATTAACACACGAAGCAAGGTAAAAAATCACAAATAACATACTCTAAGAGTTTCCATCTATTGTAATCGTTGTTTCCGTAAATAAATGTTTCGCAGTTGTATTTATAGTCCTTTCACTTTCACTTTCACTTTCACTTTCACTTTCACTTTCACTTTCACTTTCACTTCTAGATTTTGGACTTTTACAAATGCACTTGAAAATTTGGAACCGCTATAATCGCCCCCCCCATTTAACTCCGCAACAAGCCCCAACACAAACAAGAGTCCCCCAAAAAGCACAAACACACAATAAAAAAGAATTTTTTTTTTAAATTTATATATTTTTCTGCGATATAATTATTTTGTGATTTAATGCATGCTGTTAGAGTCTAAAGACCAACAATACAAACACGTACGCAAAGTACGTTTATTTAGGTTATTGAATTCACCCCTACACATATAGCTTATGTCATTTTATTATGTGTCGTCGCATTTTGTTTATAGCTACAATGCCCCCTTATGGGGTTGTAAGCGGGAAGCCGCCAAAATTTTGCGGGCTTGCCATATGGCTTATGACAACGTCAGTGCCTCAATCACGGCGTCAATATCGAGTTCTTTCCCTTCACTGACAAAGATGTAATGACCATTCAAAAAAATATGCTGCCAAGCTACGGGGAACATTCGTCGGAGAAGAGCAAGATCCCGAGTGTTACCAACCTCTTCATACTTCTGCAGCAACCGTGACAGCAGTGCTGAATTATAATAAATAATGATGATACTGAGCAGCCGCCCGCACTGATTACTGATCTCCAGCTCAATATCATTCAGTCCGGTCAGCTCTTTTTTGCCAAAACCTGCGCGATTGCTGAACAAAGCTGATACCTGGATTCAATCCGATTTTTAGATCGGTGACTGTTTCTGGCCACCTGCGGGCTAGCAGTTTTGTTTTTCCGTCCCTCTTTACTATGTGAAAAATGTTGGCGTTGCCTCGCCTCCCTCTGATGCGCTGCTGAAGCATATTGCCCACGCTAAATCTGCAGGTCAGGCGGTGTCTGATGCCCACGATTCCAGTGGCAATCCATAGCGCCCTATAAAAAACATAGTCCTATGGACTGAATTTGTCGCCAGTATTAAGGAAACACACTATCTCGCCAAGAAAAATAATTTCCGATCCCCCAAAAAACGCTTCTTCATAGAGATGCACTGACCTTCTTGCAATGACATCTCCTTATTAAACAACTGGGAGTTGCTCAAACCGTCATTTATTCGATGATGACGAAGATAAATTTTGTATCCCCCCCCCCTTCTGAAAATAATCTAACGTACCAATACGAACAGTAAGACAACGAATAAAATCCCTGCTGTAATGCCGAATTTTTAGATATCGCATTGTTTTCGAGCGGTAGTGATAAATAAGCTTTTGGTTACTTATTAATCCTTTATACATCTGTACGGATGACCGCCCCTTTATCAACCAGTCCATAGATACCTCACAAAGCCGTGGTGACCTCGTAAGATCAAATAACCTCTTGCGTAATTGCCCCTCCAACTCCTGTATCAATGTTGTTGGGTTATTACTTAACTTGCAACTCCCCCTACCATTATAGTTCCCAGAGAAACAGACTTCTGTCAAATGGTGTTGAATTTTATAAACAGGATAGCCTGCTAATAGAGCATCATATTCTTTCAATAAAATCCCGCCGTAATATTCAGCTACCACACGGTCAGAAAAAAGATAACGATAGCCTACTATTATTATAGGTAACTCAGGGAGCTGTAGCCTTATTGAATTTATAAGCCCACAGTTATCTCTCAGAGAAATATCCATAATTAGTAAGCCCGGTAAAAAACTCAGTATTTCATTAAATACGGACTCCAACTCCCTTACAACACAAAGTAAATCAGCGTTGATAGAATCATTCAAGGACATTCTTTCTAATGCATTTGCTATAGGCCAGCAAGGAGAGTAAATTAACACTTTTTTAATGTTAAACCCTGACAAGATAAAACCCCTCTTACATGGGCAAAGATAATATTTAAAATAAATAACATGCAATGGATTTCAGAGATAAACTCTAGCACACCTCCACCCTAAACACATCACGCCACTTCGAATTTTAAATTAATTATTATAATTAACTTAAAATTCAACCTTTAAACCAAAATCACCAACATGAACGACGATAGGATTTTTACTTCACCGCAGTGAGCGTTTTGTGTTTCCGGTTCACTGTCCAGAACAACATTCTCATCCCGATATTCACTCAGTCAGCTATTCCAGCCGTCAGTTCCGTACTCAATACTCTTAATAATATCCACTGCATTGGCATCAAACACCACAGTATAAGTACCGTGAATACAGTTAAATATACCGTCCTAGTCATAAACGTCCTGAATAGGGTGCTGAAGCTCAGTGGAAGAAAAAATCACATTAAAGTTTTTTGACTATGAAATAATAAAGTAGCGAGGAGACCTACTAGAGGTCGCATAAAAAGCAGGGGGCAATTGATAGTCATCTCGACACTGTAACGAATTACTATCGCCTAGTTTACTGGTAGTCTTAAGCGTACAGCTGAACTGTCGGATTAGATACAACCTTCAGTTAGTAATGTCGGTAGGTTTTTCTTCATATTTCCTGTTTCGCCAGTCCGTTGCGAATTCAGCTGGTCTCTGGTAATCCAGCGATGAATGGCGACGACACTCGTTATAATCCTGCCGCCAGTCATTAATCGTTTTCCGTGCATGAAGAATATTGCTGAACCAGAGTTCATTCAGACACTCATCGCGAAAGCGTCCGTTAAAACTATCAATAAATCCGTTCTGCGTTGGCTTACCAGGCGGGATAAGCCGTAGTTGCACACCATGCTCAAAGGCCCATTTTTCGAGCGCGCAGCAGGTAAATTCCGGGCCCTGATCGGTTCTTATTGTCGTCGGATAGCCCCGAAACAGCGCGAAGCTGTCGAGAATACACGTGACCTGAACGCCTGAAATACCGAAAGCAGCGGTGATCGTCAGACACTCCTTCGTGAAATCATCTACACAGGTCAGACACTTGATCCTGCGACCGTTGGCCAGTGCGTCTATGACGAAATCCATCGACCAAGTCAGGTTCGGCGCATCCGGGCGCAGAAGCGGAAACCGTTCGGTCACAAGCCATTTACGGCATACTTCTTACGCCAGGTGTAAAAGGTGGCGTCGGAAATGGCGTGCTTACGGCAGAGCTCACGGGCAGAAAAGGCCCCCCCGCAGAACCATCTCGCTGGCTTTAGCTTTGTGCTGCAGGTGGACGCGTATGCCGGGTTCAACGAGCTGTACCTCGATGGGTGGCTAACGGAATCTGCCTGCTGGACTCACACCCGCCGTTAGATCCACGATGTGCACGTTCGCACCCCGTTAGCCCTGGCTGAGGAAGCCCTGAAACGGATCGGCGAGTTGTATGCCATCGAGACGGAAATAAGGGGAATGCCGGCAGTACAGCGCCTTACTAAAAGTTAACAAAAAACTAAACCGCTACTGAAATCCCTAGAAAGCTGGCTGCGTGAAAAGATGAAAACGCTGTGCGGCACTCAGCGCTGACGAAGGAGTTCGCGTATGCTATGCACTGAACCAGTGGCCAGCATTGACGTACGATGTGGAGGACGGCTGGGCCGAAGCGGATAACAATATTGCAGACAATGCCCTGCGGATGTTATGTCTGGGTCGTAAAAACTGGCTTTTATTCCCCTCAGACCACGGTGGTGAGCGTGGAGAGTCGCTGTACAGTCTGATGGGTACATGCAAACTAAACAGCGTGGATCTAGAGAGCTACCTCCGCTATGTCCTTGAGGTTATTGCCGACTGACAGGTCTACCGAATCAGCGAACCGCTGCCCTGGCGCGTAGCACTGCCAACTGATTAACACATCCCCTTCAATACGGCCCTCGCTGTACTCTTACTAATGATCCTTTCATGACATTCGCTGTCTGGTCATCAGCGTAACCTGGTGGGGTTGGAAGGCATCCCCTTCAGGCTCTGCCTGCCAGTGAGCAATATCGAAGATATACCTATTGAAGGATACCGTCTTCACTATAATAAGAATTTGCGTTTACTCTGAATATTTTTGGAGATTATTTTTGAAGGTTACACACTGCCTCATTTCAATTTCTGCACTCTATGTTTTTTTCTAACCCAAACATAATCCCCCCTGCACTCATTAGCATTATACCTAGATAAACAAAATTTATTTTTACATCACAAATAAATTCTTCGATATATGTTTCCCTACCAGTCTAGTTCGCTACAACATCTAAAGGATACAAATCACTACCATTCAGATGGTATATAAAAACCACCTATCCTTTCCTAACCCCCATTTTATTTGAAAGGCAATCAGCGGTTTTTTATTTAACCTTACCTAGCGAAGAAGAGTTATCAGATATAAGGAAGCATCCTTACAAGTCAGAGCAATGAACATTTCATAAGACTGACAAAAAAAACAACTTTAACAAAGTAAGTAAAAAATATTTTTTACAGACATATAAACCTGTCAATACAGAATAATATTATAAATTAATAAATATAACGACAGGGTCGTCTCATCTGGCAAGATCCTTACAGTTTGACGCATTAACACGCGAATTTACCTGAAGTGAAGAGTATAGTTCTCTTCGCAAACTGCCACGCTGGCAGAAATCACAGCCTCCCCCCCTATCAATGTCAGAAATCTCAGTACCATGAGTGCCATCATTAATCCAGAACTTCCCGGTAAAGGCAGTGCCGGCTCCATAGTCAAAGCGTACCTTCACAATGCTCCTTTTAGTGCTGGGGCTCATACGAGAAGAAATAATCGCTGAACTCTGCGGCCGCTCCCAGGCATTAGGCAAAAATGGATTTCCTTCAACAAACGGAGGTTTCTCGTCAGGTGCTTCGCGGATAGCACGTTCCCGTAAATCAGATACACTCTCCAGCAGGCACAGCAATTCCGGCGAAATCAGTGAAGGGAGTTCTCCACCAAGTTTTTCACGATAGATACCGCTTGGTTTAATACTCCTTTCCCATTTCAAAAATCTCTCAACCGTTTCATGTTCTCTATCCATAGCATTTGCTCCAGCCCCTGAGGCCATTAAAAATAAAAAAAAACCTAAAAAGCAGATAATTACCCTTTTCACATAATTTCTCGTGTGCTCGTATGCTTGTCATTTTAGGTCTCCTTTCAATGAGGGTGTATCCTCTCGAAAACCCAGTACGGTTCAGGCGAGTATAAAGTTGAGGTTGCGGGCTGATGCCTCACAAACCGCCGTTCATCATATATTACTTTAAACCCGGAAAGACAGTTCAGCCGGCGCTGATGGTCACCAGTTTCCAGTGGTCGTCGTAGCAGACAGCCTGCAAGCCACATTTTTTATCAGACTGATATTGTTCACCGACGCCGATGGCGCAATCGTGCACGAAAGCACAACGTCCGGTCCTGTTTGAGTATCCAGTCAACATCGGTAGCCACATCACGTGAAAAACGGTGTTGCTTCAGTGCAGTAGCCAGCCAGCGGGTGAGAAAGAGGTTTTCCTATGCCGGCGAAAGAACGCCACCATTCGGTCTGACCAGAGCAAGCGCTACCAAGGCACACCATGCAAAATGGACAGATTTTTTCTGTCCGTCACGCAGGATTACTCCATATATCAAAATTCATTTCACAAGGCAAATGGCGTGTGTATTAATCTGTGCCTACATATGCTGCCGTCAGAATAATAACCGATCGACACTAAAGATATTAACTCAGGCGGGTTTCAGTGCCTTACAGGTGTTTTTTTTCAGCCGTTTGTGTCGCCAGCAGCGTCAGCTGTTTACCGAAATCAGGGAAACCAGCAGCTGAAAGTACATCAGCAACAGCACTGGCACTGGGGTGACAACGTTAAAGTCAGACCACTTTGAGAGCAACTCTGATTTCTCCGTATCATGCATGTGACGCGGCAAAACGGAATTACCAAACGGGCATTCAACGACATCCATGGCGTCGGAAAACCTGCCGAAGAGTTCGTCTGCCGGTCCGCGACAAACAGGCAGTAGCGGTGGTATCTGCAGGCATAGTATTTGCATTACTAGAAGGTACTCTTCACGAAGAAGGCCCGGGGTGCCTGGAGGAGCGTTAAATACCTCGGCCAGTACCTGACGCGACAGCCGGTGTCGGCGGTAAAGCTCAGGCTCTACAGCGGCGGTGCCGTGGTACATCACTATTACGACAACCGCACGCAGCAGTATCGGCGAAAGATGCTGCTCCACAAAGAGATTATCAGGCACTATATAATCCATGTACCAGCGAAGTATTTTAAAATGGTGCGTTAATACAGATTTTTACCTAACCAAAAATGAGAAGATCTGCCGCCGAAAGTGTGCAATGCCATGCAAATGGAAGCGCGGAATAACCGGAGAAACCGGGCTTCGCCGCGCTTATGAAGGCGTTCCTGCACACTGACACGCACAAATACATTCTGTGCGGCAACCGGCTGCGCTTCAACGGCGCGGAGGCTGGCAAACATACAACCGAATTAGTGGCAGAAAGGCTACACGGGATCGCCAGAAAACGATGGCTTCAGGCACTGGCTGCGGGATATATGCGCCTGAAAAATGGCTTTCAGGTTAAAAATCTAAGGTAAACCTTGTTTCATCTTCATAAGCTACCAGATGACCTGTCATCACATCACTCCTGTCAACTATTTTCATCGTCAAGAAATTTTTAAAATTTTTTTTCAGATTATTCACCATGAACCAGTAATGGATTAAGTGATAAAAGTGTATGGCGATGTAGGGGGCAATCCAGTTAACCGCCCAGTTGCGTTTTTTATCGGTGGTGGTAATTTCTGACAACAGGTGAAAGTAAACCGGACTGAAACGGGAAAGAATAAGAGTTGCTCCTCAGGGAAACAGGCCTGCTTCTATGGCGCTGAAATGGCTAATAATTAACTTTATATAAATATTATTGCAGCTTTTTGTTCACATGACAGTTCTTGACCGGAATACCGTGAATGGTTATTTTTCACCCTCAATGAGCGTTTTTCAACTTTTTGTAATGCAGACAATGCGATTCTTTTTGATACTGATAAATGTAATTCTGTGCATCCTGTTTTCCCGGACCTCTCTGTCAGCCCCTGGTGTGAATCCCGCTGAATTAAGCCACCCGATAAATGATGACAAACATATTCGAGACCGACTGCTTGCCGAGTTCTGGCGATGGGAAGGCGTGAAGTATAAACTGGGTGGAAACTCTCGCCACGGTATCGACTGTTCTTCCCTTATGCAGGAAATCTATCATGCCAGCTTTGCCGACAGGATCGGTGAACAACTGCCAAGAACCACTTCACGTCAAATTGCTCTCGGGAAAGAGGCCTCCCGTGAGACTCTACGTCCCGGTGATCTAGTTTTTTTTAGTCTGTCAGCAGGGGTGCGACATGTAGGGGTATATATCGGTGATGCGCAGTTTATCCATGCCTCTACTAGCAGGGGAGTGATGATTTCGAGTGTTGATGACAGATTCTGGAAAAAACGATTCATTACCGGCAGACGGGTTTTCTCATAACTGCTTCCGGACAAAAAGATGTAACTCTTCACTGATCCATTACAGTACTGTGACTGCCAATTGGCGACGGGGAAATGAGCATCGCTTTAAATTCATGTAACGACACGGGCTTACTGAAGTAGTACCCCTGAAAATGTGTCACTCCCATTGTCCTGAGCATCTCTTTCTGTGGAAGCGTCTCCACACCCTCAGCGATGACATTACAGTCAAGCTTTTTGGCCAGATCGATAATGCTTGCGACAACAAAATGTGAAACCCGGTCATTCTCTATACCTGAAGTAAACATCTTGTCGATTTTCAGGTAATCAGGAGAGAAAAGCTTGATATAACTGTAGTTTGCATTTCCGGTGCCAAAATCATCGAGCGATAATGCAATGTGCCTTTCCTTCAGGGAGCGGATAATTTCCTGTGTCTGCAGGGTACCGGTAACAATTTCTCTTTCCGTCACTTCAAGGACTATCCGGAAACAGTCTGGGGACATTTCACGCAAAAAGTCATCGCACAAAGACAGAATGTCGCTGTTCCGGAAATGACATGCAGTGACGTTAAAACATACAATAAGCGGTTTGTTTCCGACTGCATTGATTGCTTTAAGCTCTCTGGCGGTGTTCTGAAAACATGCACGAGTCAGCTCCCTGATGGTTCCGTTCTCTTCTGCCAGTCTGATAAAAACATCTGGCGGGATAAATCCGTTCCCCGGTTCAAACCAGCGTAGCAGTATCTCACCGCCTGCAATAGTTTCATCTTCTGCATTGTAAACCGGCTGGATACACGGAAATATCTCTCCATGTTTAATGGCTTTATTCAGACGGGCATCAAGCGTTCTATGGTACAACATATAGCGGCTGATCAGAAAACAGATCAGGATTGAAAACACGATAACAATAGCGATCGTATCCCCAGAGTACTGCAGAAAAGTATTCAGCATATAAATTTGTGAAATGTCTGCGATGACAGAGAAAGGGAACAGGAGCGACCCCTGTGAAAGTATGTTTTCTGTCGTCGGTGATGAAATAACGGCGCCGTCTCTGGCCATGTATTTATTGCCGACCTTAATATAAAAATGCGACTGGCTTTCAATCAATCTAAGTATACTGTAAAGATAATAACCATCCACACCTACCAGAACAGAAATGCCTTTCTCCCCAATAGCACGATAAACAATCAGTGAACGGTAGGGGGTCAGTTCATTTCCATTGAGAAGTAAAAGTCTTCCGTGAGCATAATCGCGGTCATCTAAACTGAAAAGTCTGCTGCCATACACAGTTGTGCAGTATATCTTATTGCCTTTTACAAGATTGATGGAGCGGACATCAGGAATGGCGGCAACATAAGCACGGAGATCGGAAAGAATAGCGTCCGTACAGGTCATACCCGCATAAATGGCGCCTTTCTCGGCAGCTGAATTAGCATGTCCCAGGATGGATTCCACGCTTCTGACAGCCTGTTTAAGCTGACCTTGAATATGTCGCTCCAGCATGGAGTACATCTTCCAATAACTGAACGCAAGACCTGAACCGCAAATAACAAGGAACACAAGCAGCATAACCGGCCATATCGAACGTTCTGATTTTTCCATCATGTCGGGTGCCTAAAATACCAAATCGACGGTTTACTATACAGTTACAGTAGCACATAAACTCAGTGTATAAGTTTATGAGTATCATCCTAAATTATCGTTACTAGGATTTTTCGCTCCAGCTACCACCACCGAGAGCAGCACTCTGTTCGCATCGGTCACCAACCTGCGTTTTAACTCCAGAAATTACTCGCTACGACACTCTTAGAATGCTTTCAAGGTAAGTTTAACATATTAATGAATGCACGGCACAATATAAACCATGTTGCGGTCATTATTTATTATTTATTATTTATTATTTATATCAACCTCAATAATGCTTAGAACCTATCCCGGAAGCGATTATCAGGTGTCGTAACTGATACTTCCTGAAGGTGAAAAGATGACAGGCAGTAAATGATGCATAATCGATTAACCCTAGAAAAAAAATGGCATCGCTTATCCCTGAGCACAAAACCAATCACCCGCTCGGTACACACCAGAACCGCGCTGCCATGCATGCCATATTCTTCGTCCTCAGGACCGGTTGCCAGTGGAACGCCCTGAATGCCACGGGGATATGCTCATCAAGTTCTGCTCATCGGCGCTTCCAG
>NZ_JAWNEI010000031.1:0-9340 GCF_034107425.1 Enterobacter sp. 148H3
GCTATGCATAGCAACTGACTAGAAAATCAACTTTGTTAAAAATCGATTTTGTGAGGGAACATATATGGCACAAAAAAAAAATTATTACGATAGGTTTTAATATGGCTGACGAAAGTGCAGAATACAGTGCTTTTGATAACAACATTTCTCTTTTAGACTGGGATGTTATTCTTATAAGACCTGATATATATAGTTATATCAATAGGAAGGAGTCGACATTCCAAGGAAACCCCTGTTTATCAGATAATGACTCCTTTAAATTAAAAGCTCAGTCTGAGCACTGGCGTAGAGAAATTAAAACAGCCGTAGAGCATGGGAAATTAGTAATAGTTTATTTATGTGATAAAACACCTGTTTCTATGGCTACTGGAGAAAAACGCACATGTGGAACTGGCAGAAATCAAAAGGTGACAAGAATAGTAACAAGTTATGATAACTATCAGTTTGTTCCCTGTGAATTAGCGCTAACAAGCGGCAAGGGTAGGGAAATGAAACTTTCCAATAATGGTTCTCAGATAGTATCATCTTACTGGAAACAGTTTTCTGCTAAATCAACCTATACTGTTACTATTGAATCTAATAATACAACGAAATTGATACTCACAAAAAACGGAGATAAAGAAGTTGGTTCTTTAATTCGGAGTGATAATAGCAATGGAGCACTGCTATTATTACCAGACATGAATTTTTATCAGGATGAATTCATAAATGATGAAAATGAATGGACAAGTAAAGGTGAGTTGTTTGCTAAAGAACTGATACGAGAAGTGGTATTAATGGCAAAATTGATCAACTCAAGCGGGGATATAAGTCCTCCACCAAATTGGGTTGAGTCTGAAAAGTTCATGCTAAAACAAGAAATTACTGCCTTTGAGAGTCTTTTGAAAGTAGAAGAGAAGATACAGGCCATCCAGAAAGAAAAGGAGCAGATACTAAGCCAAACAAAAGATCTTGCCCGCCTTAGAAATCTTCTGTTTGAAAAAGGCAAGCCACTTGAGCATGCTATTATTGAGTCATTGATGCTAATGGGTTTCAGTGTTTCACAATTTGATAATGGCGAGTCTGAATTTGATGCTGTTTTCGTTTCTGAAGAAGGACGATTTATCGGTGAGGCCGAAGGCAAAGATAACAAAGCAATTAACATAGATAAACTTCGACAAATAGCACTTAATATACATGAGGATCTTAAGCGCGATGAAGTTATGGTACCAGCCAAATCAGTATTGTTTGGAAATCCTTATCGTTTAGAACCTATCGAAAGCAGAAAGGAACCATTTACCGATAAATGTATTGCTTCAGCACAAGCCAGCTCAACAGCACTAATATTTACGCCAGACCTGTTTTTAATTGCTAAATATCTTAAAGAAAATAAAAACAAATCTTTTGCAAAGAAATGCAGACAATCAATATTTAAAACTGTAGGCAGGGTTGTATTCCCACAGTTACCCAAAAAGAAAAGCGACATAGCGAGACCTTCAGCAGAGACTTTTTCTGAATAATAAAAAGAGTGGCACAGTTAGTGCCACTTTATATAAATTAAAGTAGAAATGAATTATACATTAATTTGAATGCTTATTTAGAATTTTCTCAGCTTGACCTAGGAGCAGGTTACGTTCAATGACATCCTGAAGGATTTTCTGCGTGAGCTGCTATCAGAATCACTCGATGGTGAATCTAAGTGACGGGAATATTATCATAGCCAAAGTTCGGAGGGTACAAGTTGCTGCTACAACCATGTAAATGTTCATTAGAATTTTCTAATCATTAGCTCAATACAAATGAAAATATATTGAAAGGGCCGCTGCGAAAAGATCTTGCGCAACGACCTCTTTAGCATAACGCGATTGTACAAAATTAATTACATGCTCCGTTCGCATTCAGCCAAAAATAATAAATTACTGGCAGTGATATGAATCATATAGCTGCAGAGGTGTTCTTCTACTTGACTAACCTCAGCTCCTTGCCCATGACCAGCTTCCTTATTCCGTATTGTAGGAATACCTGAATCAAGCATATTATTAATAGCACTCATTTGGTTTTGTAGATATTGCGGAATCAATCCATTTTTGAGACAGCCATTTATCAGATCTTTAGCGGTGGCTTTTTTAGGATCAAAATGCCAGCTTCTTTTAATATGAATTGCTTTCATTAAACTTTCAAAAGACTTCAGACAGTCAACAAGGCATTCTTTATAATTTCCATGCCTGTAGTGTTCGTGAGCGGAAAGGAACTCATCGGACGCTCCGTCATAAGCATCTGATTCTCTTAGCAAAGATAGGGCAGGCTTAACAACATCACTATGAATATATTGTGAGTCTACACGAATGATAGTGGACTCGATATATTGATAACCAGTAGTGTCCTCTTTAATTCTGTGATTAAGCTCTTCGATAGCATCTTTAATTTTTCGTGGAGATAACCGGTTTCCTCTATCATCGATATAATTGAATGAATCTTTTTGAACAACAAGTTCTAAATATCTAAAGCTTAGTTCAACAAAGTCAAGTTGCTCGTCAGTATCTGCTTTATTGAGGAACCAGCCGATAAGATCCGAACGAGCATTATTTTCATTATTCAACGTGAATCGGCCATATTCTCTACATAAAGCATTACGCAAAAAATCATATTCATTTTCATCATGATAATTTCGGCGATTATCAGAGTACCTGTCTAAGATGTCGAATATAATTTGCAGTATCTGTGTTTTTAGTTTTGCTGATAATTCATCATACTGGTAAACATCAGTGTTCCCACCATTATTCTTCTTCTTCCTAGTGGAATACAGTTCAATTATTGCCATCTTCGACCCTTTTTCTGCTCATTCCGACAGACTGCGGTATGTTGTACGAATCCCCTCCGCTAAGCGTTTTGGAGTTCTGTGGAATCCGAAATGTACCCCGATTTCTCAAGGCTTTCCTCTATTTATCATATCATTGAAGCAATCCTTTGAAAGCAGTGATCGCTGTGGTAAGACTGTAGCGCGGACATACCTATTTGGTCAGAGACGGACATCTCAATTTAGCTACTACAATATTGGTGCGCATAACAAAGATTATGTTAAATAAAGTCAATATATGATTAAATATCAATAATTTATCACCATCCACATCCCTTTTCTTGCCAATGAATCTATTGCGGAAGCTTGAGGAACAGAGTGCGTTCCTGAGTTTTCGATGCCTTAAAGCCATGGTGAAGATAAAAGTTTTTGGCTTCTTCAGTCAGTGCATGAACCATAATCGCACGGACTCCAATATTATCAGCTACACGGTAACAGCGCAGAACTGCATCATGCAGTAAATCGGCCCCGAGCCCTTGACCACGGAATGAAAAATCGACTGCTAGGCGAGCAAGTATGATTACGGGAATTGGATCTGGCATATTGCGCCTGAGGCTTCCCGTTGCTTCCACGTGGTTAACGCTGCCGGTGGCCAGGGAGTAAAAACCGACAACCTGTTTAGTGTCTGTTTTACAAACGACGAACGTTCGTGCTGCGCCAAGAGCCTGGTTTTTTAATCCTCTCTGTTTAAGCCAGTCATCAAGTACAACCTCACCACTGACGAACTCTGCTAGTTGATGGGCGCTGGATAACGGTTCTGGTGCTGTTACAGGTCCCACTGAGGTTTCCTTGCCAGGAGTTTATTGATGGCAGCGTCATCCGCGACTGGCGCATCGAGCATATCGATAAACTCAGCATACTGCTCATCGTTAAAATTGAATACGCGACGATCGAGGATCACATTCTCAGCAGCCTGGCACGCCATTTCAAGGATAAAGTCCGTGCGTGACTTATGAAGGATTTCTGCAGCAGCATCGATAAGTGCTCTTTGAGACTCCTTGGCTCTGAGGTTGAGCTGGACATCTGATTTCATGAGTGTGCTCCTTGTATAGCAATTGCTTTACAAGCATATCACAATGATATTGTATAGCAAACGCTATACACTCGCACCAAGAGGTACCTGTAATCCCTCTGCTCCTATTAAACGCTTTTTCTCTTCCCTATAGTCCCGCGACGAACCACACACCAACAGGCGAATGTGCCCAATGGAGAGGCGTGCCCTGAGCATCAAGATCTGCGTTTTAGTCTCCAGTAAAGGGGGGTACATGATTTACATGTAATCAATTGCAATAGCAAACGGGAAAATATTCTTGAGGCTACGGGGAAGTGCAGCCTCAGTGATATGACTGTGGAAAGCGGTTTATTATTTCTTTGCTGCTCGAATCAGGCCGTCAAGCCATTCCTGATGACCATTAAGCATTGGGTTAGGCCGGGTATTTGCCAGATCTTTTGCGGGAACACCGTTCTGTGTTTCCTGCGTTAAGATACGGACCCTGTGACCGGAAAGATCCTCCAGTAGCCACGCATGATGGACATCGAGTCGTTGAGCGGTATCTTTTTCACCGGCCCATCCGTGCCATGCCAGACGAGCAGGTTTACCTTCAGCGGGTGGAACAAACTCCACAACCTGAGCTTCAACTGGGAAACCAAACGTGCTGAAGTAGAAGCGAACACCATTTTCCAGTTCTGGACCTTTGTTGTCATAAAAGCGCACATCGGCGGAATTTTTATAGTATTCCGGCCATAGCAATGGCTGACTCAGGAGTGGCCAGACATCATTGACGTTAAGACCTGAGATGATCATTTCATTAGAAACAAAGTTATCGGTAAAACCGGGAACAAAGCCTTCTGGCCAGTTAATCGCGTTCATAAATTTCTCCATTTGCTAAAGTTGAGAGCACTGCGTTTGCCGTTACGGCAGTAACGTGATGACAGTGATTATTGGCACAGTGGAGTTATAAGGCGAATTGTAATTTATTATATTCTTAATAAGATAACTTATATCAGGGCGCGGTAGGTTGGCTTACTTCTGCGCATAAAGCACGAATCCACTGATGACTTGGATCACGATGGGTTCGCTCATGCCAGGCCATGCTCTTGGTAAAGCCGGGTACTTTCAGGGGCAAAGGGAGAATGATGAGATCGTTGTTAGTCAGTACCATGCGGTGAGGTACAACAGCAATCATATCAGTCACTCGCAATATATCAGGTATCACCTGAAAACTATTAACTGACATCCCTACTCTTCGTGTCAGACTGAGCTTAGCCAGTGCTTCATCTGTAACACCCGTGAAGTTTCCGTCCGAAGACACCAGAATATGCTCCTGCTTGCAAAATTGATCGAGCGTCATTTTTGAACTCGCAGCCAGAGGATGATGACGTCGTGCTACGCAGACATAATGTTCTTCATAGAGCGCTCTTCCATGCAGGTCTTCGGGGGTTGTTTGCGGTGTTACCAAAGCCAGATCAACTTCACCCCGAGACAACTGCTGATACATTCGCTCATTGTCCACGGACCGCACGGCGATTTTAATATACGGTGCACGTTGTTTCAGCTCAGCCATCAACGGAACGACAACAGCCTTAAGTGCATAGTCCGTTGCGACGATGGTATAAGTCAGTTCCACCGTCATGGGATCAAATTTATTTGGTTTCAGCAGGATAGCGATATCGGTGAGGATTTTTTTTACCGGCGCAGAAAGTTCATTGGCCCGCATAGTGGGGACCATACCGTGGCTGGTGCGAACAAAGAGTGGATCGTCAAAGTAATCACGCAAGCGAAAAAGCATACCACTGACGGCAGGCTGCGTCAGGGAGAGGCGCTGTGCAGCACGAGTAACGCTTCTCTCATCCAGTAATGCATCAAGGGCCTTAAGAAGGTTAAGGTCGAGGGTTCTGATATCATTTTTCATAATGAACTAGCCTGAAAGATATTAAAATTTTAATTCAGGCTAAATGCTCGGGGAAAGGTTGTCTAGAAAGTTTCCGAGGGTTTTCCTTTGGGGTGAACTTCCATTCCTGGATGGTAAGCTTTGTACGGATAAGTCCGCTTTTCGCTCACAGTAGAGCTTCAGCTTCGTTAACACGTCCGCTCCGTGCCAGAAGCGAACCCGATAATTGAGGTAACCCCTAAGAGTTTCCATGTAAGCCAGGGTTTCTAAAAGAGCGAATCGCAGCGCCATTTGAGCGCTGGTAGCATCATCGATAAAAACTATCAGTGTGCATTTGGGCCACCTGCCCTCATACCAGTCATGAGGCGAGCCATCAATCTGGATCAGTTCACCGTAGGATGGACGTCGCATGCGGCGCTGATTTATTCGGGCATGTTTACGACGGCGTTCACGCCATATTCCTTCCCCTACCATCCACTTTCTGAGAATTTCTACGAATAAACACAAGCCGTATATCTCGCGCAATTTCTCACAGGCAAGAGTTGGTCAAGAACCAGCGTAGCGGTCTTTGAGGAGTGATATTACCGTCGTTCTAAATGCGGAAGTAAAAGCGTTATTTGGACGTTTTCCACGTCTGCGGGATATAATACAAACAGGACATTCATTTCTGTATCGATGCACCAGGCGTTTAACCTGACGGATTGAGACCACAATACGTATCGCGGCTTGTTCCTGGGTGATGTGACGGCTGACTGGCTCCTGAATAATCTGAAGCCTGTCGAGTTACTTATGGCTCATTGTAACTGTCTCTTTGATCATGAAATTTCCCCCAGAAATCGCCTGGGGACATTTTAGAATGGTTCAAAGGGAAAATTACAGCTTGGCGTTAACACGGTACTTACAATCGTTGTCTCTCGCTCATGATAGCGAGACACTGCTGAGGATCCTCACTTAAAGCTTTTTTTTCTTGGATATCAAGCTTCTTCCAGGTATTGAACATTTTTTCACCAAGGGCAGGAATATAGTGATACTGACGGAGTGCATATTCAGAATTCCCTCCTTCCACAAGTTTCTCCATGTCACGCAAGAACATTTCCTGATCGTTATGATCAATGGTACAGAAGACCGAGCGGTAGTAGCTTTCCTCTTCTGCCGAGTAGTGAGGTTGAAGCCAAAATACGACAGCAACGGCCATAACAACGATAGGTAGAGCGAAATATAATTTCTTTAACATTGAGGTATTGTGCTAGTAAAAAAAGAGGAGAAGTATAACCACTATGCAATGCTAATGTAACGACACCGACAACCATACATCATAACTGATTAGATTTTAACCACCTCCTTCTCAGCAGCAGAAATCTTCGTAGGTTGTTGAATACTGGCTTACTCCATTTGATGAAGCAAAGTTACGCGCAAAGCATTAATTTTCAAGGAGTAAACATTCTCACCCCATGCTCCCCAATCACCCCAAGTACTGATGACCTTTGTTACCAGTCATGTCGCCTATGTTTCTCTGTTCAGGTGAGTTTGTTAGGATTGGCGGCCTGGTAATTATCGGAACAGATGGGAATGACAGAGCTGATAACAATTGACTCGGTGGACAGTACTAATAATGAAGCGAGACGGATTGTCCAGCATACCGGGAACATGAATTTCGCGCTTTCCGCACGCGAGCAGACTGCCGGTAAAGGGCGATACAACCGCAAATGGATTTCGGCACCAGGGAATATCGCGGTCACTATTGTTGTTCCTCTTCCGGATGACAGGACATCACTACCTACGCTTTCTCTCGTCGCAGGGATAGCCATACATGATGCGCTGTCTCTTATTATTCGTGATGCTGAGGTGCAGATAAAATGGCCGAACGATATCCTGATAAATGGAGCCAAAGTTAGTGGAACACTGATTGAAGCCGATCCAAGAGCCATTTATGTAGGCATCGGCATTAACATGACTGCCGATAATCTGGGTCTGGAAAACATCGCTGCGGGACTTGCTGGCTTCACGGATAAAGATGCTCAGGATGTCCTCCATAGCCTGTTACATCGCTGGGATGACTATTTTTCTCTCTGGAAAACTTATGGATTCAGCGTGCTGCGGAGTTCCTATGAAGGGAGAATGAAAGGGCTTAATCAAATGACTGAGATTTCACTTGATGCAGGAAAAACGCAGATAGTTTCCGGTATCTGTAGGGGCACTGATACGGAAGGCCGGATACTGCTTGAAACCCCAGATGGTGTGGTGAAGGCGTGGAATTACGGAGACGTATTGTTCCATAACTGATGCTGTTGGGTAGGCCTAACAATGACTGACCAGTTCCAGAAAACAGGACTGCAACGCTCGCTTAGCCGTTAAGGTAAACAGACAGTTCAATGAGGTTGAGATCCGGATCGCGAAGATAAACGGACTCAATCTCCCCGCTGGCACCAGTTCTTCTTACAGGCCCTTCTTCAATCTTAACGTCGTGAGCATTGAGGTGGGCAAGCAGTTCTGCGATTGTTCCATGAACAATAAAACATAAATCCAGCGAACCTGGCACCGGCAGATGCGCCTTTGGCTCTATTTCCCGGCCGTATTCATGGATATTGATTTTCTGTTGACCAAATCTCAGTGCTGTCCTGCCCGCTCCGAATCGAACAACTAACATACCGAGTACGTCTGAATAAAAATCGACACAACCCTGCATATCACGTGTTGTGAGAACAAAATGGTCTAAATGAGAAATCATACTGATAAGCCTTTCGTTTGTTCAAAAACCGACGGGATCTTCCAATAAGATACGGCCATTCATCACTAATGGCACGTCTGATTTGAATCTGCCACGGGAAATCCCGATGTTTCTTTTAGCACCTTAGCCCACCGCGCTTTCGCGGAATATAGGTTGTGGTCACATCAGTGGGTGAAATGACAAGTGAAATTTGGCAGGAAAAATGATGATCCTGCATCACCTTCTTAAACAGTTTTTGCAGTCTCTTTATGAGATACCCCGCACCGTCATTTACGGATTCAGATTTTGACATGACCTGGTCTTCATGTCCGGCAAAGACCTGCATATATGAACAGAAGAGGATGAAAGAGATGTATAACCTCTTGATCGCAAGAATGCCACCAGAGAATCATCTAGGTCACACTCCCCCTCAGAAAATTCTAGATAAATCAACACACTGTAATTTACTACTTTCATATGAATGTGATGACCTCATGGTGGACTGACCCCACAACAGTAGACATTTCCTGTCCTCACAACGAGGCCTGTTCGAAGGCCTCCGGACTGACGCCGCCGAGGTGACAGTGGCGCCGGGCCCGGTTGTACAACACTTCAATGCAATCGAAGATATCCGCCCGGGCCAGCTCCCGGGTTATGTATATTCTCTTCCTGATGCGTTCTTTTTTCAGTGAACTGAAGAACGATTCGGCCACCACATTATCCTGGCAGTTGCCACGCCGGCTCATGCTCGGGGCCAGGTTATTGTCCAGGCAGAAGCGCTGCCAGTCGTCACTACCGTACTGACTACCTTGATCGCTATGTACGATGACCTCGCCGTCCGGTTTTCGGCGCCAGACCGCCATCATCAGCGCGTCGAGCGCCAGTTCGCGCTAGAGAGTGGGTTTC
>NZ_JAWNEI010000032.1:0-5429 GCF_034107425.1 Enterobacter sp. 148H3
GAATTTACCGGGCCAAGCTGCGATAATTTATGCTTCCCTTGCGGAAAATGGGATGACCGCATTAAGCATCGTGGATGCCCGTTATTTTATAGACCTAATGGTTTCTCTACATAAAGAAAATCATGCAAAATTCAAGCTACTGTTCAGCAGTGGTCCGGTTATAACGTACCCGAGAGTTAATTCCATAATCAAATCAAGTTTTCGATCGAGTTTTCGCTCTTCGTTTAGTAAGGTGCTGCTTCAGGTTGAGACACCTCTACAGGCGCTTTTTCCCTACTTGCTGAGCAATTTGTTTTTTTTGGGGCAGCTTTTTTTGTTATTAACGCTTGCAGTGCTTTATCTTTGGCAACGCTGGGAGGCTCGGCAAATGTCATTGTCAGAAGAGCTCGCTAAAGGTATCGTTCAGGGCGAGTTTTCTGTGCATTTTCAACCGATATGTGAAACCAGTTCCGGAATATGTATCGGTGCTGAAGCTCTTATGCGCTGGCAGCGACGCGATGGTAGAAGCATCTCTCCGGGTTTATTTATACGCGCCGCGGAGGAAAATGGAATGATCATCAGTCTGACGCAACATCTTTTTGAGCTCATTATAAGGGATGTCAAACACTGGAAGGTTAAGGGACAGTTTCACCTCAGCGTTAACATCGCCGCAGCCCACTTGAGCCATCCTAATTTTGTCAGCGATGTGTTGCGTCTATTGGACTTTTTAAATCCTACTTTTAACCTCGTTCTGGAAATTACCGAGCGTAGCCTAGTGGAAGACATGGTATTGGCGGCAGAAAAGTTGAGTACCCTACGTGAAAAAGGATGTAAGGTTGCTGTTGATGATTTTGGTACCGGTTACTGTTCCCTGGGTCTTCTACAGAGCCTTCCTGTGGACTACCTAAAAATCGATAAAAGTTTCATTGATACACTTACTTCAGCAGGTGAAGACACGCCGATACTGGACACGATTATTACACTTAGCCAACGTCTTAATTTATCTACTATCGGTGAGGGGATCAGTACAGCCCATCAAGCTGAGTGGTTGAAAAACAATCGAGTACAATACGTTCAGGGATATTTTTATGCTAGGCCTATGACAGCTTCTTATTTTTATGATTGGTATTTAGAACGCGATGGGTAGTTGTGAAAAGTATTTCAACCTTTTTCATAAAATAAACTAGAGTTGTCGAGTTTTTTATATATATGCCAAGTATTTTACGGGGTTAATCGGCAGAGTAGTAAGGTAAATGTTAATTTTTTTAAAATATCCATCTTTTTTGAAATGGACTGCTTTTACCTTTTATTCAGTTGACTTTGAACTAAATATAGATCCATTCAGAAACATAATGCGGACATGATATACACTCCCTCAATGGTGGTGGTTCCGATAAAAGAACACGTTTTACCGAAGAGCTGATTATTTTGGACTGAAGCAGGCTGATCTGGGGCGTCCGTGCCGCAGGTCTGCAGTAAGATGGGTATTTTTGATGGCACGTTTTGTATATGGCGCGTGAAATATGGCGGGATTATCTCTTTAAGCTGAAATACATGCGTCAAGAGGTTCTCGCAAAAAAAAGGACTCGACGGTGGTAATACTTATCAGCGACATCGAGGACAACTGCTGCCAGCGTCTCGCATACTGCGAGTCCGTGGCGGGACTGTGCCCGGAGGCGGCCAACCGTATCACGCATTGCATGCATTCACGCAGTACAGGGCAGACGCTACGTGAGCTGCGCGAGCTGCTGTCGGTAACGCTGGACACCATTATTGTGGTGGAGTTTGAAGGGGAGCAGACCCGACTTAACTATGGCGGACGATCGGCTGAAGACGAGATCGCCATGCTGAAAGCGCTCCATCTTGAAGGGCGTAAAGCCTGGCTGGAAGTGGAGTAAAAAAAAGCCCCGTCCGCAGATGGGGCTGATTCAGTACCGGGCATTCAGCGGGCTGCCCTCATCCCACAGGCGGTCAAATTCTCGCTGGTACGCCTCCGCCAGCTGCGGTGCATCCTCGATCAGCAGCACGTTTTCCGCGTTGCGCGAAACGGCGCTGGCCGTGTAGTTAAACGATCCGGTCTGGACGTTTTTGCCGTCGATCACCATAAACTTGTTGTGCATGATGGCGTAAAGGCCGTTAAGGCGTACCGGTACGCCCTGGTTTATCAGATATGTCACGGCGGTGTAACGGTCGCTGTTGGCCTTTTCGTCGGCCACCACGCGCACGGCCACGCCGCGCCGGTTAGCACTGGCGATCGCCGTCGCGACCGGCTTACTGGTGAAGCTGTAGGCTGCGACGTCAATGCTCTGCCTGGCGTTGTTTATGGCGCCGAGCACGACCTCAAGGGCAGGGCGCCCGTCAGACGGCGAAAAAACCGCCGTCAGGACGGGCGCGGCAGTGGAGAAAACAGGCACACAAAGGGCGGCGGCCAGCGCCAGAAGGGCGATTTTACGCATAGTTGTCCAACTCCAGGCTTTTCAGTTCGTCGAGGGTATAAAAGCGAAAGACATCGCGGTGTTTTGCCTCCAGTTGCACATGCTGATTTTTCACGATCACGCTGGCGATGCTGTCGAAAATAATCTTCAGGGCGCGCTTTTTCGCCTCGTCCGGGGCGACGTAAAACGCGTACCGCCATTTTTTATCGCTGATAGCCAGCAGGTGGCTCGCCATGATGGACTGATAACGCGCCTTTGTTTTAATGCGTCGCTCGGTTTCAACGGCGATCGGCCTGCCGTCCGGCAGGCTGATAAGCCCGTCGGGACGGTGTTTGACGCTGTACTGACTGAGGAAAGTTGAACGGTCGCCGTTAATCCACCCCGTCGCGCCGTTCTTCTCCAGCGTCAGGCGCACGAGCTGGTTATCAAGGTGATGGTCGAGTGACCAGCCGGTCAGGCGGTAGGGTTCAAAGCGGGCGGGCATTATCTTGTCGTCCGCCGTGAGGATCACGGCCAGCCCGTCGGCGGTAATGCCCCACAGGGATATTCTGGACGCGCGGGATTCATGCACGTGCTTCTGAATCAGCCCCATTTTCTCTACTTTTCCAAGTAATCTTACTAATGATGTATGGCTTTTAAAGCCAAATACCATCATCAGCGTTTTGAAATCACTGTATGTTTCTTCTTTCAAAAAATTCAGGAGAATGCGGATTTTTTCATGATTACGTTCTCGGCGTTCGGTATTGTTCATTAAGAGCATAAAGCCTCCTGAAATTTATAAATCCAGCAATGAATGTACTTCGTGATTTTGGGCGGACTGTGATGCCATCAGCCACTCCTCGTCAGGCTGCACCGGAGGTGAGGGAATTGGCGGTGCTGGCGTTTTCTTGGTGGCCGTGGTGCTGTCGGGAAAAATGTCAGGTGCCGGAACTGCCGGAACTGCCCGAGCTGTCGTATCAAAATCCAGATCTAGTACCGGTTTAACTTCAGCCACGGTAGCCGCTGCAACCGGCGGCAGGGAATACAGTTCCAGCGGGGCTTTTTTAACCTTGAGCGGTGAGATTAACGACGGGAACGCGAGCGCGTTCTGGCTGAAGATATAGCTGACGAACTTCGGCAGGTTCTGGAGCATATTGCTGTCGATGTAATAGCTTTCCGCCTGGCGCAGCATGCGCTCGTTATCGACTTTTTCTGTCAGCACTGCCGTGGTGGTGACTTTCCGGCTTTCATCATCGACTAAAATCGTGCCCGACATGCGCGCAATCCATTCGGCGGTGTCCGGATCCTGAAGTTTATAAACCAGCTTAAACTTGCAGTTTTCCACGACCGCACCCACAACGGCGTCGCCGTTTAAATCCGCCGGACAGTCGCGCAGGTCGGCAATCGACTGGTGCGCCATTAAAATATGCACGCCTTTATCACGCGCCGCGCCTAACCCTTCGAGCGCTGGTTTTGACAGGTGATATTTCACCTCATCTTTAAAGATGGCAATGGGGCGGATATTCCCCGCGACGCGGTCGCGTAATTCCGCGAGCTGGAACAGGCGAACTAAAATCATGCGCTGCGCGGTGATGATTTTAGAGTTACGCATCGAGCCGATGATGTAGCAGCAGCCGCCTTTGTCGAAAATCTCCTTCAGTGCAAAACCGCCGGGCGCGTTAATGCTGTTGAGCATCGCCAGCTCCTCGGTTTTACCGTGAAAGGCTTTAATCGTTTCGCCGATGCCCTGGACATAATCGCCGTTATAAATATCCCGCACGGTTGCGCCCGGATTATCCTTCACGAACTGCGCCGCCGTTCTCGCCGCCTTGCGATCGTCGATACGGTAAAAATCCGCCGCCTCGCCTTTTTCCGCCAGGCTGAAACCGGCCACGAATAACTCCTCCAGATGATCGGCGGTGATGCCGTCGATAAGGTTCATCTGGTATTCCTGCTTATTCAGGTCGATAAGCACGAAGGGTTTTCCGGCGTCCGCGCACGCCTTTTTATACAGGTGCGGTGCCCACTCGTCGTTTTTTGGGTCGAGAACGAAAACGCCCTCGTCGGCGAGGATGCTCTGATAAAGCAGAATACCGGTCACGACGCCTTTACCGGCACCGGTGGTGCCGATAATGTCGGCGTGCTGGGTCTGCCATTCTTTTAACGGAATATACTGCGGCTCGCCCTCGCGGCTCAGCCCGATAAAAACACCCTTACTCAGATCGATGTAATCCATCGGATCGTATTCGGTGGAGACTGGTAAAATCTCTTTTACACGGCGAACGTCGGTTCTGCGGTCGCGCTCCATGCTGGTTTTTTTCACCATGCCGCGTTTGACCTTGTCAAATTCAGGCGAGATCAGACGCCGTAAAATTACATGCAGAATAAACCCGGCGACGGTAAACAGCAGCGCCATTGTCCAGCTCAGCAGCGGCGGGCTGGCGATATCTTCCCGGCCATAAATGCGCTGTAAAAACCAGACGGCCACCGGCGCTATCGTGCCGAAAACAAAACAGATCATGGAAAGCAGAATTAAGATCCTTTGCAGAAACTTCGGCTTTTCCTGCCCGCCGTGTCTCGCAGAAAATATAAAAGGCAGCATGACGCCGGACAGCAGCGCTAACGCCAGCTGATGCGCCTGCAAAAAAGCAATAAAAGCCAGGACGGCATTTGCTATCGGCGACAGCAAATGATTCAGTTTGTCGAATATCACGATATTCTCCTGCCGTGTTTCTCGGCACATAGGCTCGGCACATACTCCCGTCACATCGTATGTGCCGGGAGTATGTGCCGAGATAGAAGGGAAGGGGCAATGACCGCGATGCGGCCATGATCGCAGGAGGTATACTCCCGCGATCTAACGGCGTGCGGCATTCCGCGCGGGCTGGACGCCCTTACTGCATGTCGCATGGGGGTAATGTCCTCGCTGAACGCCCGGCCAAAACCCCCAAGGTCAAAAGAGGCCACACCGTCGCGCGCTACGCGCGACCACCCCCTAAAAGACGCCTGTTTTGACCTTTTTCTTCGCCTTGTTCG
>NZ_JAWNEI010000033.1:0-5113 GCF_034107425.1 Enterobacter sp. 148H3
CACCACGTTCGCCAGATCCTGCGATTCCTTGCTGTCCTTCGCATTCTCAATGCGACCGGCGAGATCGGTAATATCGCGCAGCGTGTCGTCAATTTTTTCCTGAATATCCGAGGTGTCCTCGACGGACACCGCCTGATTCAGGAGCATCTGCTTGCAGCTGTCCCGGTACGCCTCGCTGGCGTTCTCAGGGCAGCTGTCGAACAGCTTGTATTTGTCATACAGCCTGTTCAGTTCTCCAGCATACGACCCGCCGGAGCTGGTCAACAGGTCGTTTAACGAAATTCCCCTGTTTTTCAGATTTTTAATGTCAGTTGTCAGATTTTTCGCCTGGTTCAGGAATGCCTGCACGTCCCGAATGCCGGTGGCCGCCGCCAGCTGTTCCTTATAGGCGTTCATCTGCGCCTGGTAATGTTCGACGGTCTGCTGCCACTGCTGGAGCCTCTCAGCCCACTGCTTCATATCGTTAGCGTTGGCGACTTCATCGAACACGGGAATACCGGCCTGAGCCGGGGTGTGAAAGAGACATAAGGCGACGCTCAGCGCCGCCAGGGTGGTTTTCAGCTTCATGGTGTTATCCTCTTGTGATTAAACGGCACGCCTCAGCATTTCGTCTTTCCAGTCTTCCGGCTGCATGCCCTCCTGCCAGATTTCGTCGAAAATTTTCAGGTTATCCGCACTGGCACTGAGCAGCTTCGTGTAGCGCCCCAGCCCGGACAGGTCGAGGGTGATTTGCGCGATATACGGGCGCACGTCACCGCGCCGCAGCGGAGATTTCATGATCACCATCTGGCGGGCATAGGGGTCGAGCGTGGTGACAATATCGAAGACCGGTTTCGGCACCCGCAGCATGTCCACGTAGTCGCTTTCCTTAGCCTGCTGGTTCGCCATAAAGATCCGTGTGCTGCACTGTTCGATGATGGCCGCCGAGATCTCGTGCTTGCACATCTCCTCCGGCGACTGTGTGGCCGGGAAAAAAATGCCGTTGAGCTTTCGGATAACCTTCAGCATGTCGAGGGCGAATTTTGAGAACTCCGGGTCCTGAAGCCATTTCCAGAATTCATCCATGAAAATGACCAGACGCCGACCGTCGAGCAGGCTGGTCACGCGGTAAAGCAGGTAGAAAGTGAGCGGACTGCGCACGTCCTTGTCATCCAGGAACTCCGTGCCGTCGATGCCGAAATTATCAATATTGTCGATATCAAAGGTGTCCACGTCGTTATCAAAGACCCAGCCAAACTCTCCGCCCTGCGCCCACTGCTGGAGACGGATGCGCAGCCCGTTTATCCGCGCGTCCTTCGTCGGGGCTTCGTGCAGCACTTCCAGAATGCGGGTGATACCATTGCGGCGCAGCTCCGGCGGGTAGTCCAGCATGATGGTATCTACCGCCTCGCTGAGACGCTCCTCGTCACGCGGGTCGAGCGGCTTGCCGTCGCGCGTGCAAATCATACGCATCAGCTTCTTGAGGAAGTTGCGGTTACGCTTCGTCGGGGCGAGCGCAAAGGGGTTAAGGCCGGTTTTCTCGCCTGAACGGAAACGGAAGTACGAGCCGCCCTGGAGGCGTATCGACATTTCCGCCGAACGGTCTTTATCAAAAACCACTGAGGTGAAGCGCTTTTTCGTCGCCCCCGGTGCAAACGACTCAGGACGCCGGTATTTCTGCATCAGGTGCTGAAACATCATCAGCAGGGTCGATTTACCCGTCCCGGTGCTGCCGAGCAGCATGCAGTTGCCCGGCGGCTTCTCGCCGAACTCGTCCACGTCTGCCTGGCTGTTGTGAAGACTGACGTACTGACAGCCCCCGGACGGGGTCGGCACCACGGCAATCGCCTCTCCCCAGGCATTCCCGTCCCGCTTGTGCGGATGGAAGTTGTGAAACGACACCATTTCGGCGTAGTTGAGGCTGCTCACCGGCACCAGGCGCGGGCGCATGTCATACACGCCCGGCAGCTGCGCGAGGTAGGCCGCCGTCAGCGACTCGCGGGACAGGGTCATGATGAACCCCAAATCCTTCAGCGTATCAGCCAGGGTGTTGGTGTCCTGGATAACCTGCTCGCTGGTCGGGGCGCGGATAATCAGCGTCTGGTGATACCTGCCGAACGAGATAATGCCGGACTGAAGCATGTCGCGGGCAACCTTCAGATCTTCCTGCTGGGACACCGCATCGTCCTCGGCTGACTTCAGACGCTTCTCGATCGTGCGGATGCAGCCGCGCGCTTCATCTTTGCCCATGCAGGTATAGGACTGCGTCAGCACGTACCGGCAGCGGGCATACAGGAGCGAGTCATACAGCCCGGTGACGGTTTCAGTGCCGTAATCCTTGATTTCCAGCCCACGAAAGTAGCTCTGGCCGTCGATGTGGCTGACCTGGCCAATGTCGGTGGAGGGGAAGATGTCGGTGCCGCCGAGCACGTCATAGAACGGGGTGCGCATAACCTGGACTTTCTGCCACCTGCCGGTGATAAGGTAGTTGTAAAAGGCGAGCTGAGAGGAGAACACCCTGCCGTTCTCCTCATACGTGCCGAGCGGCCGCGCCGAGTAGCGCGACAGCGCCGTGCCGATCGATTCCCGGTACTCCAGCATCACCTGCAGTGCGTTGTCGAGGAGGGTTTTGCGTTCGCCCAGAGACTTCTGCTTCATGGCCGCCCGCTCGATGCCGGTGTGCGGATTGAAGCAGGCGGTGAAGAAGATGCGGCGGCGGTAGAACGGTTTGTTCTTCCGCGAGGCGTAGAACAGGCGCGCTATCTCGTCTGAAAACGCAATCCCGGACTGACACTCAAGCGTGTCGGTAAATTCGTCGCTCACCAGGTGGGTATAAAAGGTAAAGGGCAACCCCTCAAAGGAGCGGATAACGTTGTTGAGCTGCATGTCCAGGGTGGCGAGGTAATGCTCGTCCTCGCATTCAAAAATGGTGCCGCCGATCTCCCAGGTGCTGACAAAGTCACCTTTTTTGTTCTTCACCACCTGCTCGTGCAGGTGGGAAGACCAGGGGAGATAGCGGGACAGCGGGATACTCTCGTTGAGCCGCATATGTTTTATAAACTCCGTAACGTCAATGGCGTCGTACTGGTTTGCGACAAGAGCCTTTGTCCCGAAATGCCGGGTTGCCGCGCGGTTGCCGCGCGTTTTAAACGCCAGCAGCTTCAGGTCAAAGAAATGAATGTCCTCTTTTGCCAGGCGTCTCAGCTCGATAAAGGCAGGAATGAGCAGCAGGAGAAGCCAGTAAAAGCGTGACCAGACGGCCGCCAGGGTAAGGATGCACAGGGTGCACAGCAGGGGGACAAGCGGGACCCCCCACAGCGCCGCCGGTCGGGTCAGCGCCTTGTTGAGGATGGTCATGCTGCCTCCTTAGGCCGCGAAGTAGGCACCGAACCCGGACGCCCCGGCGAGCAGGACGCCCGACCAGAAGACGCGCTGGAGATCGTGCCAGGCCTTGCCGTCAACCAGCATCTTGTAGGCGATAAAGGCCACCGCACAGCTGATGGTGACAACCGACATACTGGTGAGGCCGAGGAAAACCCAGTTAATGGCGTCACTGCCCTTCTGAAATGCCTGATCGGCGCTGGCCGCCAGCGCCGGGACGGCAGGCAGGGCGAGGAGAGAGGCCATCAGGCGGGTAGCGGCGTTTTTAATGGTGCGAAAAGTCATTATTTTTCCTTAATCAGAAGACACAGCGAGGCCGCCGCGCACGACGTGTGGCGGATAAGCGGGGTCGCTGGTCAGTGTAGTGTCGGGTGCCGGTATAACGCCACGTATGACGCTGTCCGGGTAAACGGTGTTGTCGGACGGGACAGCGGGTGCTTCCCCGGATGCGGGAAAGATTGCCTGTCGTTCTGCCCGCGTTGAGGGCACAACGTAGCCAATACGCTGTACGTAGCTTGTGTTGCCGAACGCGCTTTCCGGGCGCTGACCGGTTTCAAAGTTGCCGGAGTAATAGCAGCTCAGGGCGCGCTGTAAGGTGCCTCCTCGTTGATAACAGTCGGTGATGATTTTCGCGGCAACATTCATGTTGTCGCACGGATTTAACATGGATTCGGCGCTGACGCCGAACTGCGGGAAATTAGTGCTTGTTATCTGCATCAGTCCCACCGAATAACGGTGTTTCTTCTGCTTAATGTCCTCCACAATTTTTAACGCCTCGTCTTTCGACGCTGGCAGATGGGAAATAACGCGGCTCCTGCCGCCCTTTACCGGAACAATTTCAGCAATGGCATACGGATTTAAGCCAGATTCGGTACGGGTAATGTCGTGAATGGTATCGGGGTGAACGGCGGGGGCACACTGCATGGCGAGCTGGAACAGCGCGGCAGTGGTTAACATAGTAATCCTTCAGCGAATTTTTATTTCACCATAGAACTTTTTAGTTTCGATGTTATAGATAACTTCGTTACCTTAGAGCTAAGAAAGAATTGACCTTGTGTTCAGTTTCTAAGTCGTAGATGCATTGTTCTTTCTATAGAGTAAAATATCACCATTTGCATAGTCTTTATTGATATCAAGAATATACTTCCCTTGGGTGTCAATAAGAGCTACTCCAATTTTAATTAAGATTGGTCTGTCTATGTTTTTAAATGAATATACAATATGCGTATGTTCTATATTTTCGTCTTCATTCAACATGTTTTTTCCGGTCATTAAGCTGTTGAGTAATTAAATCAATTCGTTTTAGCTTTTTCGCAATCAGAACCGAGGATTTAGAGTTTTTCTTACCCTGTTCTTTTTGAGTAATAATAGCAATTTCCATTCTCAGACACGCGCGCTCAATCAGTAACTCTCTCGTGTGCTCTGGTAGCTCTTTTGTGGTCCAGCTCGAATTGATGGCTGATGAAATGCGATCTCTGCGACAACTTAGGCGCTTGTCACCGGCCATTATCGCAAATTTATTGTTTTTCAGGGCTTTTATACGAACCTTTTGCATAGTCATATCTACTTCTCCATTGCATGATTAATCCGTCGGAGTTCGGGAGCACAAGAAAGGCTGGGACCAGACGGCTTAACGATGCAGAGGAAGGCTCAGAAGATGCGGGAACACCATTAATCTCCTCCAGACACAGGTCACGGCTGATCTGCTGTCAGATTCTGGAGAGCTAACGAGTGTGTTGCGTGCGTGTATCAT
>NZ_JAWNEI010000034.1:0-4549 GCF_034107425.1 Enterobacter sp. 148H3
CCCGTACTTATCACTTCGTCAAAATTCTATGATGGTTATGTAAGCCACATTAAGCATTGTTACTATCTTGATGATTATGATAATGATGATGATTCCCTTTATAAACTTTCAGAAAAGATATATCAAACAACACCTTTTGATTATGTTTTTTGCCGGGCAGAGGTCGATGTTATCCGTGCAGCTGAAATAAGAAGCCGTTATCAGATAACAGGACAGGTCCCGGAAAGTGCAGTCTGCTACCGGGATAAGTATCTTATGAAAGAGCAGCTATCCGGGAGCAAGATCCGTATGGCGCGGTTTCATAAAGCGGATTCCGAAGAGGATATTCTTTCATTTTCAGCCGATAGTCGTTTTCCTGTTGTGATAAAACCACGTCTCGCATCAGGCTCTGCCGGTGTTGCGGTTATTAAATCCAGAAATGAATTAAACATATATTTGAAAGACTCCTTTAATCCAGCTGCGGGTATGCTGATTGAGGAGTATATTGACGGTGAAATGTATCATGTTGATGGTCTGGTTGTTGGCAAAGAACTGAAATTCATTCAACCTTTTAAATATATTAACGACTGTCTTTCCTACCGTAAAAACCTGTATATTGGCAATATTCCTGTTGGAAAAGACACCTGTCTTTATTCACGACTGACTGAGACGACCAGAGACATTATCAGCCGCATGCCTGTAACTGAAAACTTTGCATTCCATTGTGAACTGTGGGTGACAAAACAGGACAATATCGTTTTCTGTGAAATTGCCAGCAGAACCGGTGGTGGGATGATCAGTTTTCTTATTGAAGCAATGTCGGATTTTAACATTGACAGAGCATGGTTGCTAGCTGAGTGTCATATTAATACTGTGCAATATCCTGTCTACCAAGAATATTTTTTGCGTTTTGGATGCGTGTGTATCCCCCCGGCAAACGGGAAACTTATCTCTTTACCCACGGAGTATCCGCCAGAGGTTCGCCGGACACATCTTACTGGGAAAGTCGGTGAAATTTATAATGGTGGAGAAAAATCAGGCCTTTACCTGATTGGGCATGTGGTGGAAGCCGATGATCCGGTATCGGTTCGGACGCTGTTCAGTGCCTGCTATGAGAACATCCATCATTGTCGTCACTGGGAATCGATCAGCAATGACTGACAGGGCTGCAAACGAAGAAAATCACGCATTTCCTCATCCACCAGTTTATCGGTTTACATCTGGTATTTATCAGGACTATCAGGCACTAGAACGGGCATCGAAGGATCTTCTGAAGCAACACTATCCACGTTATTCCCGTTTTGGTACCCCAATGACCGATGCTGTCGAACACGAAATTACCCGCCTTGAGGGCGGGTATGGCTCGTTAAGCACCTGTTCAGGTCTGGCTGCGATCACCTCGGTTCTGATGACATTTCTGCGCCCCGGCGATCACATTTTGCTTACGCGCACAGTTTATGAACCGGTCCATCGTTTTGTTTCGACCTTTTTACACCAGCTCGGCATAACCGCCACGTTTCTGACCTCTGCTGAGTTCAGTCACTGTGATGATTACCTCACGGACAAGACAAGGCTAATTTATATCGAATCCCCGTCGTCTAATATTTTCGAAGTTACCGATATTGGCGCCGTGGCGGTGCAGGCCAGGCAGAAAGGTATTATGACGGTGATGGACAATACCTGGTCCACCCCGGTACTGTTTAATCCACTGCAGCATGGCATTGATGTGGTTATTCATTCCGCTTCAAAGTACCTGGCAGGGCACTCCGATGCAGTGGTGGGCATTATCACTACAACGGAGCAATATTATGCGCCAATCCGACAGTACCTCATGAACGCTGGGATCTGCGCAGGCGGAGAAGAGTCCAGCAGTCTCTATAAAGGACTTAAGACGCTGACGACTAGGTTAAAAAACCAGCGTGAAACGGCACACCGGCTTATTGCTTTCCTGCTCGCACACCCCGCCGTAGAAACCGTTATCTCTCCTCATCTCACGTCGCATCCCGACCATGAAACGTACCGAAAATATTATCAATACAGCAATGGGCTGTTCAGTTTTTCTGTACGAAACACATCGAGTACCCGACGTGATGCTTTTTTAAGTCAATTCAGAACGGTAAAACTGGCCTATGGCTGGGGGGGCGTGGACAGTTGTCTGATCCCTTTCACACCTTCATACACGAGCAATGACGATCCAGAATGGCTTTTTTTCCGGGTCAGTGTCGGTCTTGAAGACGGCGATATCCTGATCGCTGAATTTTCATCAGCACTGTCCAAACTTTAAGTGCGGGAGAAAGTTAAGCAACTGATTTGGCATGAAAAATCTAATAAAGAAACGCTGTGTTCGAGCGAAAGCTGGAGGATGCCTCCTGTCAGTGAAACCAGTCTGGTCCGGGTGCTGATCCCGCTGACTGACGTCCAGTCGGTCAACTTGTTGTGACCTGCACCCCGTTATTCATACAGGATGCTGTCAGTAATGTCCGCAGATCGCTTAAAGCGGCCATATCAAATGTATGCAGGACAGGACTGGCTAGTAGCAAAATGAAGACGGTTGGGCATCTGGCCCACATGAACGGCGGGTCCCTGAACGCAATTTTCGCTCACATGGTTGTCGCATTTTGAAATGCAGCGTGAACCACTCGTTGCCTGCCATTGAGTAACTCCTAACTTCAAAAAAAACTTTATGAGGCTCGATCTGGTGGAGAGGACTGAATCGCCACGGATAATCTAGACACTACCGAGTCGTTGTTGGACTGACGCCGCCGAGGTGACTGTGGCGCCGGGCCCGGTTGTAGAATACTTCAATGTAATCGAAGATATCCGCCCGGGACAGATCCCTAGTTTTGTATATTCTCTTCCTGATGCGTTCTTTTTTCAGTGAACTGAAGAACGATTCGGCAACCGCATTATCCTGGCAGTTGCCAAGCCGGTTCATGCTCGGTACCAGGTTATTGGCCCGGCAGAAGCGCTGCCAGTCGTCATTGCCGTACTGACTACCTTGATCGCTATGTACGATGACCTCGCCGTCCGGTTTTCGGCGCCAGACCGCCATCATCAGCGCGTCGAGCGCCAGTTCGCGCTAGAGAGTGGGTTTCATCGACCAGCCGACCACATTACGGGCAAAGAGATCGATAACCACCGCCAACACGAGAGAAAGCCGAATACTTGTTAGGTTAAGCAAACTAGGATCGTACGGAGAAACCCTCATACCCATTTGAGGAGGGAGTTTGAATGAAGGCAAAAAGATCGCCTGTCACCCTGTAGGTCCAAACCATCCCGGCTCAGAATGGGAAACAGGGCAACCGGCAGACCTACGTTAACAAAAGTTCCGCTGTGGCACCATTCTAGAAATCGCGCAGTCTGCGGGCACCCTCATCTTATGTCCTGTAAACTTAATCTCTTACCATGTTGTTAAGTTCATATCAGATCCAGACGGTCACGAGCTGTGCGCAGGCGTGCCTCTCCACGGCGATCATACTGCTGGGTGGTGGTGACGCTAGCGTGGCCCATCGCATCCTTTACTGTGATTAAATCCTCGCCGTTATCTAGCATGGCGGTCGCAAAGGTTCTCCTTAAATCGTGCGGCGCGCATTTCGCTATCCCTGCCTGGCGCTGGCGTACCTGCAGAACATGGTAAACCGCCTGATCGGTGAGACGGTCGTTCGTCAGGGTGTCAAAGCGGCGGATACGGGTGAACAGCGGCCCTTCCTTCTCCCCGCGAACTTCTTCAACCCACTTTTTAAGCCGCTGCCAGGTGCCGGTCGGCATATAGGCCAGCCGCTCCTTGTTTCCCTTGCCCAGCACACGAAGTGCCCGTTCATTTGTGACAACGTCACACAATTCCAGAACCACGGCCTCCGACCGTCGCAGGCCGCAGCCGAGAATGACGGCCAGCATCGCCGCATCGCGGATGCCGATACTGGAATCATCGGCCTCACAGGCAGCAAACAGCGCACGGACCTCCTCCGGCGGCAGGGCACGGCCGCGCGGGAGACGGCTGCCGCGCAGGTTACGCACCGCCCGGATGTGCTGGAAGCTCTCGACATCCATGAGCTTCAGCATCCAGGCTTCCTTTGCCACCCCCTTCAGCGCCGAAAGGTAGGTGTTGACCGTGGCCGTGGCCCGGCCGGTGTCGCGCAACAGTTCGGTCACGGCCATCACGTGGTGGCGCCGCAGGCTGCCCCAGCTGCAGGACTCCAGGGAAGTGGCTCCGAGCATGCTGGCGACAATACTGAGGAACGAGGCCATGGTCTGCCGGCTGCGGGGGGAGTTGAGGGACAGCAGGTAGGCCCGGGCTGGGCTGACCGGCGCATTTTCACCGGACAGCGCCGGCAGCCATTCATCACCGGGTGGAATGACCACTGCGGGCAGACTCAGCTCCGGTTCATCATCGGGAATCAGAATCATGTCGGGCTCCGTTCGGGCCGTAAAGGAACCGGCGCGCTGAGTGAAAAATCTGGGTAAATGATACCGTCAGAGCGTACCGCAGTGAGGCTACTTTTTCAAACGTACAGTTTAATCAGGAGAATAATCCGTATTATACTTTTTGCACACGTTTATACTTTCATGC
>NZ_JAWNEI010000035.1:0-4205 GCF_034107425.1 Enterobacter sp. 148H3
TTTTTACATACATTAACCTGACGAGTATACGACAACATTGATTAGAATCATATTAAAGCTTAGGCTACTAATGTTTCTGATCAATCATTCCTTTTAGAACATTCAAAATAATGTTGAAAACAATTAATTTGACCACCAGGTCAATAGACAACAAAATACGACTGCGGTTAAAACAATAATTGTCTGCATTGTTGGGGGATGATGCCCCCCTTTTTTAATTCCCTCAGAAACAACCGAATAAAGATTATTCAACTCTTACTTTAACTTTGGGCTTCGATAAGAGAACTTTGATCAGCTCCTTGAAAGGAAGAGGTTTGTAGAAGTAGAACCCCTGTAAAAAACGGATATGATTGCTTGTTAGGTAATCAAGTTGCTCTTCTGTTTCAACGCCTTCCGCCACGATACTTATTGACAGTTTTTTTGCCAACTCCAGTACCGAATCAAGGATTAGCGTTGAGTCCTCATTCGCGTTAACCCTGGCAACAAAGCTTTGATCGATTTTAATGTAATCGATATGCAGGTCCTGCAGATAGGATAGACCGGAATATCCCGTGCCAAAGTCATCCAGTGCAATGGCAAATCCGTTATTGTGTAACTCATTCAGTGTGTTAACGAGGTGCTCATCAATGTCGAGTGGTTCACGCTCCGTCACCTCAACGACAAGGTTAAGATCCTGTTGAGTAAAACTGCGTTTGTAGTGGAGACACTCGCCAACAAAGGTGGGCGCAACGATATGAGAAGCGCTGAAGTTAATCTCTATGTGAAACCCTTCTGGCAACAATGACGAAATAGAATTCATTTGTATTGCAACCTGCTTCATTAAGCTCTGAGTCAAAGGAATAATTAAACCAGATTTCTCGGCAAGAGGAATGAAGGACGCGGGAGAAATAAACCCTGATTGAGGATGCTTCCATCTGGCCAGCACTTCGACGCCCCGCAAGATTCCCTCTTTGCCGCTCACAACAGGTTGGTAATACGGAATAATTTCATTTCTGTAAATGGCGATGCGCAGTGACTCTTCGGGTGAGACATCCTTAGAAATATAGCGCTGAAGAATATAAGCAGAAAGAGACGATATTATCAGCAGGAATAACACCACGCCTCCGGCTCGATTGAATAATCTCTTAAGACTAAAAAGAGGTGGAGAATTAAATTGTACCGAGAAAGGAAAAGCTGAGGCCTTGACCGTTAATACCTCTTTCTTCGTATGGTCTACCGTAGTCACATCGCCTGTCAGGCCTAAAAGGGTATTGCCTACTCTTAGAGAATATTCAACGCCGTTTAATGGCATATCCAGCGCATCCCGGATATGGCTATCACTGATACTAACGATGATTCGGCTTCCGGCGTGGGTTGTCTGGTATAAGAGAACCGGAAGACCGTTGACGGTACTCCCCGAAGGAACCAGGAGCAATGATGACTCGCGCAGCACTGAGCTATTGACCAACAATACGCGGTTTCCCGGTAATGAGGAGCACCAGACCGCGTTATTTTTCAGAATAATGATCGTTCTCAGGTGAGGCTGTAATGCTGCCTCGGTACCCAGCCGATATTGCCCTTCTGCATCACACTCATTCTCGGCAAGCTGCACTGCCATCTGAGTCGCATGACGGGCTTCTTTAAGAATAACGTTCATGTTCCGTACGACGTAGCGCGCCTCTGCCAGGCTGTCAGCACGTGCAGAATACCAAACCTGTAAATTGATGATAAAAACGCCGAGCAAAAACATTGTCGTGGCTGCAGCTAAGGGAATAGATGCATGGCGCATTCAGGGTTCTCGATTTGAGTAAAGTTGCCGCTTCAGCGATCCTGGAGTGATTGAATTATCTTCGTCTTAAGCATGGTTGATAAAGAAATAAATACCATATCAGGCGTCAGAAATTTTCTCGCAAGCCAGATGGAGGGGAAACAAAAGGCCGCCGAACGGCAGCCCTGGTGGATAAGCGTTTATTAGTACCGCTTTATTGTATTGATCGGGGTTCTTTCTGACCAGTCAGGTCGCTCGCCAGCCATGATTGCACGCTGTTGCGTTGGCGTCACAGACTGCGTTATTTCTGGCATTGACTTGTATTCGGGTTGCTTAGGTGGATTGAGAACCAGTTCGGAGCTACAGCCTGACATCAGCAAAACCGCCAGTAGGTATGAATTAAGCTTGAACACGTTAAACCCTTCCAATGGGATAAAGTTTTTAGAAAAGCGTGGTGCTGGTTGCATCCCGGTGACTCGTTACTCATATACAAAGCCACGCGCGTGGCTGCAGACAGCAGATTCACCACACAGATAACCCCATAAGGTTATATTTACTCGGGCAATACACGCAACGCTTTGTTTTCGTACCCACCAGAGCAAAAAGGTGGAAGGAAAGCCGACTACGCTTCTAATATCGAGGGGGTTTATGCTAAAAACGCTACTTCGTTTCTTTTGGTCAAGTGTTAAGAAGGAGTTTGAATGGTTAAGGTAGAGGAATTAAAAACGAAGTACCCAGGCGCAGCGGCCTGGCAAATGGGTGACAGCCCGGAACTGGCAAGCAAGCTTGCGGACCTGATTAAAAAAGGAATCAAAACGGCCACCTGCGGATCCTTTGCCTCGTACTCGCAGGATGTGTCTGCACCGCGGGTGGGGAGCTACAACATAATCCTTGATGGACAAAACGTCCCGGTCTGTGTGATCAGGCTGGTTTCACAGCGGCTGGTGCGTTTTTGCGATGTTACTGAAGAATTAGCTCGCAAAGAGGGTGAAGGTGATTTAAGCCTTGAATACTGGCAGAAAGAGCATCAGCGATTTTTCGTCCGCGAAGGCCATTTTTCTGAAGATATGGAACTGATCGCAGAAGAATTTGAATTGGTTGAGGTGCTGTAAGCGGAGATTAAGTGGCCAGGATGGTACCTTCGCTGAATTCGTTCCGGTAAAACACAACGTAAGTTATCCCCGCGCTGGTCCTCATGGGAGCATCAAAATCTGCGATTTGTTTTTATGCCCAGAATGCGCAGGGGCACACAGAAAGCCTGCTACGCTTTTCGCGTATCGGCTCCGGATTTAATGAGCTGTAAAACGTGCTGGTATTCGTCGCCGGAATCCGTACCATACGCGGCATACAATGTTTGCCCCTGCTGGCTCCGAAGGTAGTACTCAATGCAAGAGAATCAAGAGATTAACAAAAAAGAGCAATACAACCTCAATAAGCTACGCTGATTTTGTCAACTCATTGATATTATTTGTTTTATCAATCTATTCAAGTAGTTATAGCATAGCAGTTTCTCCCTAAAGCGACCCACAACTACATTTTTAATGCCCTTTTTTTGCCCCTATTCCGCATTTATGCCCCTAAATTTGCCCCTAACTTTACCCAGTGCGCACATCTTTTTCTCCCAGCCCTATACTTTCAGTCTGACTGACTGGAGGTTTCTATGTGTGGACGTTTTGCACAAGCCCAAACCCGTGAAGAATATCTGGCTTACCTGGCCGATGAAGCCGATCGTGACATCGCATACGACCCGGAGCCGATTGGACGCTACAACGTTGCGCCCGGTACAAAAGTTCTGCTTCTGAGCGAACGCGACGAGCAGCTGCATCTCGATCCAGTGTTCTGGGGCTATGCGCCCGGGTGGTGGGATAAGCCGCCACTGATTAACGCGCGCGTCGAAACTGCGGCCACGAGTCGAATGTTTAAATCTTTGTGGCAGCATGGCCGGGCGATCTGCTTTGCAGATGGGTGGTTCGAATGGAAGAAGGAAGGCGACAAGAAACAGCCTTACTTCATTCATCGGGCCGACGGGCAGCCGATATTCATGGCAGCGATCGGCAGCACACCATTTGAGCGCGGAGACGAAGCGGAAGGATTTCTGATAGTGACGTCTGCAGCTGATAAAGGACTGGTCGACATTCACGATCGTCGGCCACTTGTTTTGTCACCGAAAGCTGCCAGGGAGTGGATGCGTCAGGATATGGGTGGGAAAGAAGCTGAAGAGATAGCAGCCGACGGTGTCGTGCCGGCTGACAAGTTTGTCTGGCATGCCGTGACGCGCGCCGTTGGGAATGTGAAGAACCAGGGGAAAAATATGATAAATGCAATACTATAGAATATATTTTTAGAAGGTATTAAAACAGCTTTAGACCTGTCAGAGCAGAGTACCTGGATTATCAGGAAACACTTTAACGTCGTGCTGGAGCGAACGGTTCGCGAACTTCGGGGTGAGCCATGCCTT
>NZ_JAWNEI010000036.1:0-2577 GCF_034107425.1 Enterobacter sp. 148H3
GAATTAAAGATTAAACTATCATTCTTGCCGTCCGTTTATATTCAGCGATAATCCCCCCTAAAAAAGAACCATATGCGGAAAACCCCCTATCCTCTGAGTTCTCATGAGTGTCTGGGTCATTTGCTGCTATCATTAGTACTGATTCTCACTGCTATCATTAGTACTGCTTCGATACTGAAGGGTGACACAATGTCAACAGAACCAAAATCAATAAATGAACATGCAAAAAGCACCACAACAGAAGGGAGCGCATCACAGGCGATTTCGCCTGATTTTCTCCCCCCGCAAAGTTATATGGCGATAGAGGCGATCACATTTCCAGGCGAGGCATTGCGAAAAATCCATGATGCATTGCTCCCCTTTTCAACACCTTATGAGTCCACATCCAACCGGTCCAGGATAAAGTCGCAAAAATCTACCAACATACTTTGGCTAGTGAGCAATGGTTCTATATCAATTCACAGAGCTTATGATGACCTTAAAGTTTCAGTAACATCAGGCCCCATTGTTGCAGGGCTCGGGGACTTATTTGAACCACTTGGTCGTTACTATTTTCGGGCATCGCGCAATTCCAGGGTTTCATACTTGCCAGGTGAGTATGCCAAATCGATTATCACTGAGAAACAACTCTGGCAGGATGTTGCAGAAGTACTCGCCTTTACAGTTCATATGATGATCTACCGGGACGAACATTTGGTCAGTAAAACTTCTTACTCAATAATTCGTGCTAAGCTTATTGAGTACATGAAAAAACGAGAGGTAAGTGATTTAAGTCGAACCGGCATTGTGGCTTATATTCAGGAGACTACGCACTTGTCCCGCAGTTTGATTTATAACATCATTTCTCAACTGGCTGAGGGTGGATACATCAAGACCAGTAACGGTAAACTTATCGAAATCGCAAAGCCACTGCCAAAAAATTTCTAAAAGATGAAGGGCCGGATGGCCCTTCATGATTCAATTTACTTTATGAGCACTTTCGACAAACTGGTAGTAATCGTACCATTGTTGCTGCAACCACATTGTTGTCGCTTGTTGAGGATACTTTCTATTTATCTGCACTATATTTTTAAACACCCTTATATCATTTCTGTGCATAAGATAATTTTTACCCCAATCTTCGTAACTTATTAATAGCTCATGCTGATGGGTCTGATAATATTTAAACAGCAAAGATGTATGCGAGTCGTATTGCCAGCGTTCCCATTGAGCCCATGGATTCAATACTTTAGATGCTGCTGTAAAATCCTGCATTTTGTTACGCTCAAATTCCGTCAGCGCCATGCCCGTACGAAACCCAGTTAGCATAAAGAGGACACCTGTAATTCCAACTGAAAGCATTATCATCCCATCTCGCTTACTATTATTTCTCCGTATCTTACATTTTTCTGATGTCGCCAGACGGCAAATCAGCAATAGCAGCATCCAGTGGGACGTAGAAAGCAGTAATGGATACTCGACCATCATATGAAACGTTATCGGTAAGGCCAACCCCCACATAGCAATTCGTGATGGTGAGCATCTCCTCAAAAGAGTGAAATAGCCAATAGCAATAAAAATCATGCCTGAAATAGCAAGAACCCCACCCTCTGCCCATTCAAATAAAAATTCATTGTGGGCATTATCAACCCTGCCGAAAAGATAATCAAAATGATGAAGCGCGAATCTCGAAAGATTATACTCATAACTTCCGTACCCCCAACCACTCAAAGGATGCTGCTGAATCATCGATAAGGTTATAGTAATTATTTTCCACCGTTCAGCGTTCGTACCTTCTTTGTCCACCGAACCAATAAAACGTAAAAAGTGATCGGCGATGCCGAAACTTTTTAAACAATGGATGGTTAATAATGTCAATATCACCAACATAATGTAGACAATAAAGACACCTTTTATCTTTGGGCGATGGCGGGCTAGCAAAATCAAGGCTAAGTAAAGAACGATGCCATACATCCCAGCCCTGGATTGCAAGATCTCTAAAGTTACCGTGAAAACAACCGTTGAGAAAAGAAGAAAAAAACAAGACAGCTTTGTTTTTGCCTTAAATAATAGCCACAAGGTACATGCATAACCCGTAGCAACAAAACTCGCCAACACATTGACTTGTTGAAAGATCCCGTAAGGCCTTGTACCGGGTAAAAACTCCATAAAGTTATCTGGTGAAGTGACGAGCAATTGCCAAAAAGCAAGGCACGACTGAATCAGTGCACTTAACACAAATACAATCATCAATCGGGTTTTCATCGAGAATCGCATTGGAATTTGCAGCAACGCCAGATAGAAAAAGATCCCCCCCCAGAGACCTGCAAATCTTGGTAATGCAAATATCATTACATCTTTCTTTCCCCATAAGAATGGAAGCGACATTAAACAAGCGCCGCCAATGAAGAAGGTTAAAGCTTCATTCAGCTTTATTTTTCCGCGCAGTATAACATAATAGCCTGACATTAATATCATAAATAGCATCACCGCCCAGCAAATTATATTATGCGGCAATCTGAGACCATCCCCTCCCATGTTAGGCACGTAAACTATCAGTGCCACAAGGAAATACACACTTAGAATACTAAATAGTAA
>NZ_JAWNEI010000037.1:0-2466 GCF_034107425.1 Enterobacter sp. 148H3
TAGGCTCTTAAGCACAAAATCTCTGCTACACTCTATAATCCATTGTTTGAAAAGATTAAGTGCGTCACTATTATGGTTGTTTCGTGATTTTTGTAAACTCAACCAATAACCTCCAAGAGTGGCATAAATTTCAAAAGGTTTTACCACTGAACGCTCATTTAGTTCTCTTTGGAACATATGATAAGGAACCAATGCTGCATAATCACCTAATTTTACAGCGTCTATCATATGCCTTGTCGAGTCAAAGACAGGCCCGTTAACCGGCCAAGGAGCGATTCCAGCTGCTTTAAACCAGTTATTCCATTCATCCTTTCGGTAAGATCGCACTAAGCAAATGTTTTTTAAGTCTGCTGGAATAGACAGTTTCTTGGATGTTCTCGGGGAGCATAATATTGTATGCGGCGCTTGAAACAGTAATATATTTTCCGTATTAATCCATCCTCCTGAACCAAATCTAATAGAAGCGTCAATACCTTCTGCAGCAAGGTTGACTACATTATTATGCGTTAATATTCTGATATCAATCCATGGGTTCTCATTAAGAAAATCAGTAACCCGAGGAAGTAGCCATCCTATTGCAAAAGTTCCAACAACAGCAATGGTAAGTACTTCTTTAATCTTACCCTCATGGAATCTATCCAGCGCAGAATTCATCATTTGCAAAGCTTCTGTAATCGAAGGCAAAAGATGCAAACCTTCATCGGTTAACTGTAAACCGCGCGGTACTCTTGTAAAAAGAGCCACACCAAGCATCTGTTCAAGTGTTCTGACCTGCTGACTCACAGCAGCCTGACTTACATGAAGTTCTAGCCCGGCTTTTGTAAAATTTAGATATCTTGCCGAGGCTTCAAAAGCGCGTAATGCATTTAATGGTAATCTGGCACGCATAGCATCCAAAAGAAAAAGTTATGGCTGAATGAAAATTATATTGCTTCAAAGAAAAAAAAACAACTGTATAATCGCTCTCTATTGGTACTTTGAATAGAAATTTGCATAAGGTGAAATCATGTCGTTTAATGTAAAATCGAGTGGTATAGCAATCTTCTTTAGCTCTTGTTTAATTTCAACAGCATTTTTTTCACAGGCCAATACAAATGGAACCGATGAGATTAATAAACTTGAAAAAGACTTCAATGGAAGGATTGGTGTCTACGCTTTAGATACAGGCTCTGGTAAATCATTTTCATACAGAGCGAATGAGCGATTTCCTCTGTGTAGTTCTTTTAAAGGTTTCTTAGCTGCCGCTGTACTAAAGAGCTTTCAAGATAATCAACTTAATATTTATCAGATTGTAAATTACAATACAAGGAATTTAGAATTCCATTCACCCATTACAACAAGATATAAAGAAAATGGAATGACTCTAGGCGATATGGCTGCCGCCGCGTTACAATATAGCGACAATGGTGCTACTAATATTATTCTTGAACGTTATATCGGTGGTCCTGAAGGTATGACTAAGTTCATGCGGTCGATTGGAGATGATTATTTTAGACTAGACCGTTGGGAATTAGATCTAAACACAGCTATTCCAGGCGATGAACGTGACACATCCACTCCGGCAGCAGTAGCTAAAAGTTTAAAAAACCTTGCTTTGGGCAATATACTTAATGAAGATGAAAAGCAAACATATCAGACATGGTTAAAGGGTAATACAACCGGCGCAGCGCGTATTCGTGCTAGCGTACCAACAGATTGGGAAGTTGGCGATAAAACCGGTAGTTGTGGAGCATACGGTACAGCAAATGATTATGCTATTGTCTGGCCAAAGAACAGGGCTCCTCTTATTATTTCTGTATACACTACTAAAAGTGAAAAAGAAGCCAAGCATGATGATAAGGTAATCGCAGAAGCTTCAAGGATTGCAATTAGAAACCTTAAATAAACCTATCTGTAGCCATTACTATATTGTGATGGCGTGACTTTTATCATGAAAGCAAATAAGATTTATATCTGTTTATCATTAGTTATGAGTAGTTGGTCAACATATGCTCAGTGTGATTTTATCGCCAATGATTCGATTGTGGTAGATATCGCAAACAACCTAGAATGGCAGGCTTGCACTTTCGGCATGCAATGGGATAAAAAAAATGGATGTACTGGAGAACCAACTCCTCTTACTCTGAGCGAAGCTTTTGAAGAAGCAACAAAAAAAGGGTACGGGTGGAGACTGCCAAATATAGAAGAATTATCTTTACTATCCTCAAAAAAATGTCTTGAAAATAATCTTTTCAGATCGTATTTTGACATACCACAAGATAATGGTGAAGGAGCATCGCCTTATTGGAGCTTTACTCTAATTCAAAACATACCTTATTTGTATTATACATTTGATATGATCAACAATGATATTGATGGGCATACTATTGAAATGGCTTATCCTGTTCGGTTTGTAAGACATGCTGGGGCTGCCCCCCAAAAAAACAGACAGTAGATATACCGTATACTATTATGTATTAGAGCCTG
>NZ_JAWNEI010000038.1:0-2459 GCF_034107425.1 Enterobacter sp. 148H3
TTTTCTCCTTAAACCGCTGATAACTGGTGACCGTGAAGCCGAACGGGTTCACCTCGCGCTCGGAGGCCGTCATTTTCTTCTGCGGGAAATAGCGGTAGGTCATGCGAATCGTCCAGTAATCGTGCGTCTCGGTGTTATCCTTGACCTTTCGAATGGTGCGCTTGATGCGCATCAGCTCCACCATGCTGGAGCCGGTGCCCGCTGAGGGCACGTTGGAGAGGATTTCCACCGTGACAACATAGGCCGCCTTCTGGAAAACGGCGTCCGGGGCGTCGGGGCTGTCAAACCAGTCGAGGTATTCCTTATTGACCGCGTCGCTGTTGAACATCTGCGTCTCCCTGTAGTCCTGCTGAAGGGCGAAATAGTTGTACCCCTCGCGGCGCTTCACGTAGCTTGCAGACTGCGACAGATTGAGCACCTCGGAGGTGTCCAGCTTGTCCTCGCCGACGGTGGTGACGCGCTCGATGCGCCCGGTCTGACGGTCGAGCGTGTACAGCTCCACGGTGGTGGTTTTGAGCGGCAGAAGCAGGATAAGGGCGGCAAGGGCGCAGACGAGCAGCAGCCCGGCGAGCGCCGCCACGATCCAGCCCGCCTTTTTCATGCGCAGATCCCGCTCAAGAATGGCGTTCTCAAACGAGCGCGAGTCGCTCAGGGCTTTGGCGGTAAGTTCAGACATGAGGGGTTAACTCCTGAATAATGGCCGGGGAATTGACCGGCTCCGGGTTGCCCGACACGGGCGGAAGTGAGGTATTTCGCTGTGCGCAGCCTGCAAGCAGGCACAGCATCAGCAGCGTGATGCCGTATTTCATGGTGATTTCCTGTTAGTAAAGACGTGACGAAGCCGCAGGACGCCGTTGCGGCGTCCCGCCGGATTCAGTCATGCGGGGTTATCGTTGATAGCGTTCCTGCATCCTCTGAACAGCGGCGCGGCTGCGGCTGCGCGCATCGCCGGAGGTGCGGGACGCGGTGGAGGCCGTTGCGCTGCCGGTGCTGTTCAGATTTTCTGCTGCCCGGTTGCCAATATTGCCTGCTGCATTAGACGCGGTACTGGCACCCATGCTGACGCCAGCATTGGCGAGTGCCTGTGCCGCTCCCTGTGCTGATGCGCCGGCAAGCGATGCCGCCAGCTTGTAGCTGAGAACTATCACAACAGCTGCACCCACAGCGCCGAGGAAAACCTGAACAGCAAGGGTTAGATAGTTGGCATCCGTCGCTCCAGTGGCACCGGCTAGAATATAATCTAAATAGTTCATCACCACAGTCAGCGAGATACCGCTGAAGAAAGTAGTGAGAATGCAGGTCAGAATATTTTTAAGCCAGTTACTGAACATCTCCCGGAACCAGGACCACATCAGGCAGTAGATAAAGATCGGTGCGGTTGCCAGCATCAGCATCATCACCAGTTCGGCGATCAGGTTAATAAATGCCGTTATCCCGGTTAGAGATGCAACTCCCGCCCATACAAGCCCTTCTGCCAGTAACCCCTTCGCAGGAACATATCGTGAGTCATCTTGGCTAAAGAGGTTTTCTCCTAACTTTTGCGCTTTCTCCCAGACCGTATCCAGCAGAGCCCATATGGAGGAATCTCCGCTGAAACCGTCTCGAATACCGGTAATGGCACTGGACACAAGGTCAAGATAACCTCCGGCGTTGGTGACGAAAATCATGATGATGAGCATTCGGCTCACGTCCCACACGATCTCCTCGAAGGGGCGGGCAAGCTTGCCTGCCATCGTCTGGTAGGCGCGCCACGTGATGTACAGCGAGAGTACCGCAACGGAGAACAGGTGCGCCATCCACCCTCCTGTCGTGGCGGTCACGCCGTTAAGAACGCTGTCAAACCCCTCCATGATGTGGCTGTTAAGCCCGACATAGATTCCGCTCATAGCGATGTCTCCAGCGTTAATTCAAATCCGCAACTGGAGCCAGTTGTCGAAGCTTATTAGCTTTCTCAACAATCCCTTTATAGGCAGTTAATACCCCTGGTTTATTCATCTCTCGATGGAGGGCTGTTTTAGCGTGATAGCAGTCTTCAGCTTCCCATGTGTGGGATATATAGCACTCTTCATACTTTTTCAGCATATCGTCATGATGTGCCGTATACCACTCCACGGAGGTTTTATCCTCGCAGCCAGTCAGCGCGGCCACGGAGGCCAGAACAACAAAGGTCAGTGTCTTCAGTTTCATGGGGTCACCTGTCAGTTAAGGTCTGCGATAGGAGCGGTGCGCATCTGCTCGGCCTGCGCCTTGCGGCGCTGTTCGGCAAGCAGCTGGTTGCGCATTTCGCTTTGTTTGACGGACATTTCCCACTGTGAGGTCAGCGCGTTCAGCTGGATGCTTCGCGCGGCCACCACGTTCGCCAGATCCTGCGATTCCTTGCTGTCCTTCGCATTCTCAATGCGACCGGCGAGATCGGTAATATCGCGCAGCGTGTCGTCAATTTTTTCCTGAATATCCGA
>NZ_JAWNEI010000039.1:0-1814 GCF_034107425.1 Enterobacter sp. 148H3
GAGGAGGACGAAAACAGCAGCGCGTTTGAGGCCATCAGTCGTCTGCAAACCGGGGCGACATTAACCTGCCGCGAGGTGGTGATTTCCGAGAAAAAAACCAAACCGCTGCCGCTGTTTACCGAGGCAACCCTGCTCTCTGCCCTCGTTCGCGTGGCCGATTTTGTCGCCGATCCGCGCATTAAAAAACTGCTCAAGGAGAAGGATAAGGACAAGAAAGACGAACACGGCGGCATCGGCACTCCGGCGACCCGCGCGGCCATTATCGAGACGCTGAAAACCCGCGATTACATCACCGTGGAAAAGGGCAAATTCATCCCGACCGCCGCCGGGCTGGCGTTAATTGATGCCCTGCCCGATTCGGTGACGCAGCCGGATATGACCGCCGTGTGGGCTGAAAAACAGGCCGCAGTTGAAAACGGCGAAATGACCATTGAGCGGTTTATTGATGGTCTTTACGCGGAAGTATCCCGCCTGGTTGAGAGCGCCGATATTGCCATCAGCGCGGCGGAAAAACAGCCCGCTAAAACGGCGCTTAACCGCCTCGCGGTTAAATGCCCGTCGTGCGGAGCTGAGCTGGTTATGACGCCGAAAACCTGCGCCTGCACCGGCTGTCAGTTCAAAATCTGGCTGGAAGTGCGCGGCAAAAAGCTGACGGCAAAACAGGCCGAAACGTTAATCGGCAAAGGCAAAACCGGCGTTATTAAAGGTTTTAAATCGAAGAAAAACGACGATACCTATTCGATTATCGTCACCCTTAAAAATCCGCAAACCGGGGAACTCGGTTTTGAATATCCACCCCGCGATCCGCTGAAAGGATTGAACGTATCTGTACCGAAGGAGCTGAAATTATGAACCGTATCCAGGACGAATTAACCTCAGAGCGCGCACTGAAAAAGTTTTTACGTGAAAGTGATTTCACCTTTCTGGAGAAGCTGAGCGCGCGTATTTCAGCGGCGCTTGATGAAAAGCGCGCAGAGCATATCAAGCAGGAAAATCAGCGCCGCCTGCGCGAGGAAAAGCGCAATGAACTGCTGGCGCTCATTGAATCGGAAGGTTTTTCGGCGGCTGAACTGGCGGGCAATTCAGCCGCGCCATCGTCGGCAAAAAGGAAACCGAAATACCAGTATGTTGAGCACGGCGTGCGTAAAACATGGTCAGGCGTGGGGCGTGTACCGGTCTTTATTCAGCAGGAACTGGACGCCGGAAAAACCCTCGAAAGCTTTTTAATAGGTAACTCAAATGAATAGTTTCGCAAGAATTATCATCATCGCATCTCTGGCAGCCACAACGGTTTTATATTTTTGCTTTTTAAGGTGAGCAGCAACCTGCTCAGGCGCACAGGGTGTGACGCTTTTCAGGCTGCGAAGATTTGCGAGGCCGGGGATTCAATTTTGAAAAAATTGCTAATCCCCGGACCGTAAAATCAGCGCAGTGGTGAGAGGCGAGTAAATTCAATTTCGAAGAAATTGCTAATTTGCGTCGCCGAACCCACTTTTGAGCGCTCACCCCAAGTGAGCCGGAAAAGCCGGGGGGGCCGAATAAATTTTGCCGCCCCAGCGAGCAAAAAGACGCGCCCACGCGTCGGTTTATTTGGGGGGCTTGCCCCCCACACCGTCGAGCCTAAGTCTCCGGCCAAAAGCCGGTAGCGTGGCGCGACCACCCCCTAAAAAGCCTAGTTTCCTTTTAATTCGCTTTGTGAGGAACGAACAAGGCGAAGAAAAAGGTCAAAACAGGCGTCTTTTAGGGGGTGGTCGCGCGTAGCGCGCGACGGTGTGGCCTCTTTTGACCTTGGGGGTTTTGGCCGGGCGTTCAGC
>NZ_JAWNEI010000040.1:0-1690 GCF_034107425.1 Enterobacter sp. 148H3
TGCTGGAGGTATCAGAAGTGCGAATGCTGACATAAGTAACGATAAAGCGGGTGAAAAGCCCGCTCGCCGGAAGACCAAGGGTTCCTGTCCAACGTTAATCGGGGCAGGGTGAGTCGACCCCTAAGGCGAGGCCGAAAGGCGTAGTCGATGGGAAACAGGTTAATATTCCTGTACTTGGTGTTACTGCGAAGGGGGGACGGAGAAGGCTATGTTAGCCGGGCGACGGTTGTCCCGGTTTAAGCATGTAGGCGGAACGATTAGGTAAATCCGGTCGTTTTTTAACGCTGAGGTGTGATGACGAGGCACTACGGTGCTGAAGTAACAAATGCCCTGCTTCCAGGAAAAGCCTCTAAGCATCAGGTAACACGAAATCGTACCCCAAACCGACACAGGTGGTCAGGTAGAGAATACCAAGGCGCTTGAGAGAACTCGGGTGAAGGAACTAGGCAAAATGGTGCCGTAACTTCGGGAGAAGGCACGCTGATATGTAGGTGAAGCCCCTGCGGGTGGAGCTGAAATCAGTCGAAGATACCAGCTGGCTGCAACTGTTTATTAAAAACACAGCACTGTGCAAACACGAAAGTGGACGTATACGGTGTGACGCCTGCCCGGTGCCGGAAGGTTAATTGATGGGGTTAGCGGCAACGCGAAGCTCTTGATCGAAGCCCCGGTAAACGGCGGCCGTAACTATAACGGTCCTAAGGTAGCGAAATTCCTTGTCGGGTAAGTTCCGACCTGCACGAATGGCGTAATGATGGCCAGGCTGTCTCCACCCGAGACTCAGTGAAATTGAACTCGCTGTGAAGATGCAGTGTACCCGCGGCAAGACGGAAAGACCCCGTGAACCTTTACTATAGCTTGACACTGAACACTGGTCCTTGATGTGTAGGATAGGTGGGAGGCTTTGAAGCGTGGACGCCAGTCTGCGTGGAGCCGTCCTTGAAATACCACCCTTTAATGGCTGGTGTTCTAACGTAGACCCGTGATCCGGGTTGCGGACAGTGTCTGGTGGGTAGTTTGACTGGGGCGGTCTCCTCCCAAAGAGTAACGGAGGAGCACGAAGGTTAGCTAATCCTGGTCGGACATCAGGAGGTTAGTGCAATGGCATAAGCTAGCTTGACTGCGAGAGTGACGGCTCGAGCAGGTGCGAAAGCAGGTCATAGTGATCCGGTGGTTCTGAATGGAAGGGCCATCGCTCAACGGATAAAAGGTACTCCGGGGATAACAGGCTGATACCGCCCAAGAGTTCATATCGACGGCGGTGTTTGGCACCTCGATGTCGGCTCATCACATCCTGGGGCTGAAGTAGGTCCCAAGGGTATGGCTGTTCGCCATTTAAAGTGGTACGCGAGCTGGGTTTAGAACGTCGTGAGACAGTTCGGTCCCTATCTGCCGTGGGCGCTGGAGAATTGAGGGGGGCTGCTCCTAGTACGAGAGGACCGGAGTGGACGCATCACTGGTGTTCGGGTTGTCATGCCAATGGCACTGCCCGGTAGCTAAATGCGGAAAAGATAAGTGCTGAAAGCATCTAAGCACGAAACTTGCCCCGAGATGAGTTCTCCCTGACCCTTTAAGGGTCCTGAAGGAACGTTGAAGACGACGACGTTGATAGGTCGGGTGTGTAAGCGCAGCGATGCGTTGAGCTAACCGATACTAATGAACCGTGAGGCTTAACCTTACAACGCCGAAG
>NZ_JAWNEI010000041.1:0-1624 GCF_034107425.1 Enterobacter sp. 148H3
ATTGCCCCTGCATGCGCAGGTTCTGAGAATATCCTGATACCTGCGACTCGCTTTCCCGCAGCAGCTTGCCCCAGGCGCTGTTGACCCCTTCCCAGCGCACCTGCCCTTCGACATCCGTCATACGCTCCGGCGTGCCGTTCGGCTGGCAGTGGAACCAGAAAATCTCCGGCGCTTCCACACCGTCAATACGCGCCAGAGGGTCGTAGCTGTCCTGGTCGCTGTAGACGTTGGTCAGCGGCACATCTCCGTGCACCTCCTGCAGCAGGCGGAACCCTTCCCAGACAAACCGGGTGGTGACCGGCTTGCCGGTTGGCTGTCCGCCCAGCATCTGGCGTCGCGTTTTACTGATGCGTCGCCCGAGCGGATCGTAGCGGAAGCTGACCTGCGTCTGCGGCTTGTTGCGATCCCGCGGCTGGCTGATGACTTCCGTCAGGCGATGTTCGCCGTCGTAGCGGTAGTGCCAGCGCGTCTGGCCGTTATCTTTCTCCACGGTGCGGCCATGGATGTCATAGCGCCAGCGAATGCCGTTCAGCTGCGTCAGGCGGTTGTGCGTGACCTTCTCAGCGGAACCTTCCGCGGGTTATCAGCACAATATGACAACCTTATTTAATAGTTAATTCCACGTTAAATAAATACCGCAATTAAATGATTTAATATCATAGCAAATAGTTATATCACCCCATTCCAAGTGCCACATTACACTATGTTTTTCTTTTTCATCTGGTTCGCCAAGATCATATTCGCCCGACACCCATTGATACAAATAATCGACTTCTTTATTTAACATATCAATGTTAGAAACCTTATTCCAATCATTTATTGCTTTATAATACCCTCCCTCTTTATAAATTAATTGCACCGTAAATGGCAAATTACTGAAGCATAATGGTTGTATTATGATCTCGAATTCCTTTCCCGACCAAAGAACGGTATTAACTGTATAATGATGGGGGATTAATTTCTGTATTTTATTTTCTGATTCAAGATATTTGTAAAGATCAGAAGTTATAAATTCATCCTCCCTTTGTATTAAAAGACATTTATTGTCTAACTCAACCTTCCCATTTACCACGTTAATTTTAAAATTAATCATATGCTAATGACCTTCCCCGGTATCAATAGATTTCTAAATTCCTCAGGGATAAAGAATTGCATCCCACCCCCTCGACCATATATCTCATTAGCCAATGCTCTTCCATATGCTACATCAATATCCTCACTTACATAATAAGCTCTAACTTGCGTTCTTAATGTACGATGAGGATCTATTTTAACCTGAAGTGCTTCATGGTAGCCTATAGCATTTCCTTTATTTTGCCTAACGGTTGGATAAGTCACTGCATATGATGGAGGAGTATCACCGTTTGGATATAATGCATACAGAATCGTGCCTTTTTTCAGTTTCCTGTTTTTGTAGACATCTATACCTTTGTAATCACCTTGACCTTGCCATCTCGTAGCTTCTTTAGATGGATCCTTACATTTACGGCTCAACCCCCACGGATCCACCCACCCCAGCGCATTCGGCGCATACTGGTAAAGGTTTATCCCCCCCGCCAGCCCTATCGGGTCCTGCTGCGTAAACCGCCCGCAGTCCGGGTCGTAATACCGGAACAGATTGTAG
>NZ_JAWNEI010000042.1:0-1543 GCF_034107425.1 Enterobacter sp. 148H3
GCACTCGGTGCGGGTTCTGTAACGGATCGGGATAACTCGGTTTCCGTGGGCAGCGCTGGCAATGAGCGCCAGATAACGAGTGTTGCAGCAGGTACAGCAGACACCGATGCCGCCAACGTCGGCCAGCTCAATTCTGCAATAGCCGCAGAGCAGGCCGCCCGTGAGGCAGGTGATGCCGCAACGCTGGCCGCAGCCAACAGCTACACCGATGCATCCAGCGCCAGCACGCTGAATCAGGCCAACAGCTACACCGACGAATCCAGCGCCAGCACGCTGAAACAGGCTAACAGCTACACCGATGCATCCAGTGCCAGCACGCTCAATCAGGCCAACAGCTACACCGATGCATCCACCGCCGCAGCGGTCGATAAATCAAAGGACTACACTGACACGGCCACCGCCACAGCGGTCGATAAGTCGAAGGACTACACCGACACGGCCACCGCCGCAGCGGTCGATAAGTCGAAGGACTACACCGACACGGCCACCGCCGCAGCGGTCGATAAATCGAAGGACTACACCGACACAGCCATCGCCGCAGCGGTCGATAAATCGAAGGATTACACCGACACGGCCACCGCCGCAGCGGTCGATAAATCGAAGGACTACACCGACACAGCCACCGCCGCAGCGGTCGATAAATCGAAGGATTACACGGATCACCGCGTTGATAACCTCACCTCAACGGCAGTTGAGCAATCCAACAGCTATACCAATGAAAAGTACGACCAGAGCATTAACTACGCGCAAAATGCAGCGAATCAGGCTGAAAGCAATGCTGCCAGCTATACCGATAATCGCGTCAATGCGTTAAGCCACTCGACTAATCAGCGATTCAAACAGCTCAATTCAAAAATTGACCGTGCAGAAAAGCGTCTCAATGCCGGTGTTGCCGGTGTTACCGCGATCGCGTCAATTCCGTATGTCGCGGAAAACTCATTTTCTTACGGTATCGGCCTGGGTAATTACCAGAACGGCAACGCGATTGCTGGCGGCGTCAATTACAAAACATCCCCGAACACCAACGTAAGACTCAATGTTTCATGGGATTCATCCCGGAACAGTGCGGTCGGCATCGGATTTGCCGGGGGCTGGTAAATGAAGCCCGGATTTATTTCTCCCCCCTGGGCGCATACGCGCGGTGATTCCGTAAGCGCCCTGAGCCTTATTAACCGCGCGGAGAAAAATGCGGCCTGCGGCTGCGGGCTGCATTACGAGATCTACCACTACCGCGTCCTGGACGAGCTGCAAAACGTACTAACTAAGCTAAGCGCCGATGATGCGGCAATCTTTCTGGAGATTGCCGCATCACAGGGTTTTCGTCTGGATGCCAGCGCCATCAATGACGCGCATCAGGCTTACTGCGTAACGCTATCCGAAATAAGAAAGGAACAGGAATAATGAGACTCTTCATTGCTGAAAAACCCGCCGTTGCGACCGATATTGTGAAAGCCCTCGGCGGCAACTTTACCCGCCACGACGGTTATTTTGAATCGTCCACCGACATTGTGAGCTACTGCGTCGGCCACGTGCTGGAAATGGT
>NZ_JAWNEI010000043.1:0-1464 GCF_034107425.1 Enterobacter sp. 148H3
CAAAGGCAGGTTCTTTAAGGTAAGGAGGTGATCCAACCGCAGGTTCCCCTACGGTTACCTTGTTACGACTTCACCCCAGTCATGAATCACAAAGTGGTAAGCGCCCTCCCGAAGGTTAAGCTACCTACTTCTTTTGCAACCCACTCCCATGGTGTGACGGGCGGTGTGTACAAGGCCCGGGAACGTATTCACCGTAGCATTCTGATCTACGATTACTAGCGATTCCGACTTCATGGAGTCGAGTTGCAGACTCCAATCCGGACTACGACGCACTTTATGAGGTCCGCTTGCTCTCGCGAGGTCGCTTCTCTTTGTATGCGCCATTGTAGCACGTGTGTAGCCCTACTCGTAAGGGCCATGATGACTTGACGTCATCCCCACCTTCCTCCAGTTTATCACTGGCAGTCTCCTTTGAGTTCCCGGCCTAACCGCTGGCAACAAAGGATAAGGGTTGCGCTCGTTGCGGGACTTAACCCAACATTTCACAACACGAGCTGACGACAGCCATGCAGCACCTGTCTCAGAGTTCCCGAAGGCACCAATCCATCTCTGGAAAGTTCTCTGGATGTCAAGAGTAGGTAAGGTTCTTCGCGTTGCATCGAATTAAACCACATGCTCCACCGCTTGTGCGGGCCCCCGTCAATTCATTTGAGTTTTAACCTTGCGGCCGTACTCCCCAGGCGGTCGACTTAACGCGTTAGCTCCGGAAGCCACGCCTCAAGGGCACAACCTCCAAGTCGACATCGTTTACGGCGTGGACTACCAGGGTATCTAATCCTGTTTGCTCCCCACGCTTTCGCACCTGAGCGTCAGTCTTTGTCCAGGGGGCCGCCTTCGCCACCGGTATTCCTCCAGATCTCTACGCATTTCACCGCTACACCTGGAATTCTACCCCCCTCTACAAGACTCTAGCCTGCCAGTTTCGAATGCAGTTCCCAGGTTGAGCCCGGGGATTTCACATCCGACTTGACAGACCGCCTGCGTGCGCTTTACGCCCAGTAATTCCGATTAACGCTTGCACCCTCCGTATTACCGCGGCTGCTGGCACGGAGTTAGCCGGTGCTTCTTCTGCGGGTAACGTCAATCGCTGTGGTTATTAACCACAACGCCTTCCTCCCCGCTGAAAGTACTTTACAACCCGAAGGCCTTCTTCATACACGCGGCATGGCTGCATCAGGCTTGCGCCCATTGTGCAATATTCCCCACTGCTGCCTCCCGTAGGAGTCTGGACCGTGTCTCAGTTCCAGTGTGGCTGGTCATCCTCTCAGACCAGCTAGGGATCGTCGCCTAGGTGAGCCGTTACCCCACCTACTAGCTAATCCCATCTGGGCACATCTGATGGCAAGAGGCCCGAAGGTCCCCCTCTTTGGTCTTGCGACGTTATGCGGTATTAGCTACCGTTTCCAGTAGTTATCCCCCTCCATCAGGCAGTTTCCCAGACATTACTCACCCGTCCGCCGCTCG
>NZ_JAWNEI010000044.1:0-1429 GCF_034107425.1 Enterobacter sp. 148H3
TGCGACCGATATTGTGAAAGCCCTCGGCGGCAACTTTACCCGCCACGACGGTTATTTTGAATCGTCCACCGACATTGTGAGCTACTGCGTCGGCCACGTGCTGGAAATGGTACCCCCGGAGACGATTAACCCGGCCTATGCCACCTGGTCGCTCGACACCCTGCCGCTGAAGCTGTACCCCGTTCAGCTTCAGCCCAAAGCGAGCGTGGCAAAACAGGCCAACACCCTGGTGAAGCTGATTCGTCGCCCGGATATCAAAATGATTGTCCACTGCGGCGACCCGGACGACGAAGGCCAGCTCCTCGTTGACGAGGTGCTGGAGTTCGCCGGTAACACGCGCCCGGTGAAGCGGGCGCTGATTAACGACAACACTGCGCCAGCGGTGAAAAAAGCCATCAATTCCCTGCGCGATAACAGCGATTTTCGTGGGATGTACCTGAAAGCCCTGATGCGCAGCGCCGGTGACGCCATTTTTGGCTTCAGCATGAGCCGCTGCTACACCCTGAAAGCCCGTGATAAAGGCTATAAGGGCACGATTTCGGTTGGCCGCGTCCAGACGCCGGTGCTGGGTATGATTGTGCGCCGGTGGCGCGACAATCAGGCACACAGCGAGGCGTTTTACTACCAGCTCGCCGGGCAGTTTGTCAGCGGCACGGACGTCGTCAGCGCCCGCTGGCAGACGTCCGAATACGCACCGGTTGACGATAAAAAGCGCCTGACGGATAAGGCCTGGGCAGAAGGGCTCGCCAGAGCACTGGCCGGAAAACCGGCCAGCGTGCTCGCGGCGGCCACTGACCGGGGAAAAACCACGGCCGCCCCGCTGCCGTTTAACCTGTTGCGCCTCCAGGTGCATATGAACCGCAGGCATAAACTGACCGCGCAGCAGACGCTCGATATCACGCAAAAGCTCAAGGACGGTAAATACATTACCTATAACCGCTCCGACTGTTCGTATCTGTCCGACGAACAGTTTAACGACGCGCCGCAGGTAGTGGCGGCCTTAAAAACGCTCGACGTTTTTAACGGCCTTGCCACCGATACGGCGCAGAAAAGCGCGGCGTTTGACAGTAAAAAAGTGACCGCCCACACCGCCATTATTCCGACGACGAACATGCCGGATTTAAGCCGCCTTACCGACAGGGAAAAGGCGGTTTATCTCGCCATCGCGCAGTTTTATCTCGCGCAGTTCGTGGCGAAAAAGCGCTATGACGAGGCGATCGCGGAGATCAAATGCGGTGACGAAATGTTTAAAGTCTCGGCGCGTAAAACCACGGACGCGGGTTTTACGGCGTTCCTTAGCGATGCGGAGGAAGACGACGAGGAGGACGAAAACAGCAGCGCGTTTGAGGCCATCAGTCGTCTGCAAACCGGGGCGACATTAACCTGCCGCGAGGTGGTGATTTCCGAGAAAAAAACCAAACCGCTGCCG
>NZ_JAWNEI010000045.1:0-1429 GCF_034107425.1 Enterobacter sp. 148H3
CGGCAGCGGTTTGGTTTTTTTCTCGGAAATCACCACCTCGCGGCAGGTTAATGTCGCCCCGGTTTGCAGACGACTGATGGCCTCAAACGCGCTGCTGTTTTCGTCCTCCTCTTCGTCTTCCTCCGCATCGCTAAGGAACGCCGTAAAACCCGCGTCCGTGGTTTTACGCGCCGAAACTTTAAACATTTCGTCGCCGCATTTAATCTCCGCGATCGCCTCGTCATAGCGCTTTTTCGCCACGAACTGCGCGAGATAAAACTGTGCGATGGCGAGATAAACCGCCTTTTCCCTGTCGGTAAGGCGGCTTAAATCCGGCATGTTTGTCGTCGGAATAATGGCGGTGTGGGCGGTCACTTTTTTACTGTCAAACGCCGCGCTTTTCTGCGCCGTATCTGTGGCAAGGCCGTTAAAAACGTCGAGCGTTTTTAAGGCCGCCACCACCTGCGGTGCGTCGTTAAACTGTTCGTCGGACAGATACGAACAGTCGGAGCGGTTATAGGTAATGTATTTACCGTCCTTGAGTTTCTGCGTGATATCGAGCGTCTGCTGCGCGGTCAGTTTATGACTGCGGTTCATATGCACCTGGAGGCGCAGAAGGTTAAACGGCAGCGGGGCGGCTGTGGTTTTTCCCCGGTCAGTGGCCGCCGCGAGCACGCTGGCCGGTTTTCCGGCCAGCGTTCTGGCGAGCCCTTCTGCCCAGGCCTTATCCGTCAGGCGTTTTTTATCGTCAACCGGCGCGTATTCGGACGTCTGCCAGCGGGCGCTGACGACGTCCGTGCCGCTGACAAACTGCCCGGCGAGCTGGTAGTAAAACGCCTCGCTGTGTGCCTGATTGTCGCGCCACCGGCGCACAATCATACCCAGCACCGGCGTCTGGACGCGGCCAACCGAAATCGTGCCCTTATAGCCCTTATCACGGGCTTTCAGGGTATAGCAGCGGCTCATGCTGAAGCCAAAAATGGCGTCACCGGCGCTGCGCATCAGTGCTTTCAGATACATCCCACGAAAATCGCTGTTATCGCGCAGGGAATTGATGGCTTTTTTCACCGCTGGCGCGGTGTTGTCGTTAATCAGCGCCCGCTTCACCGGGCGCGTATTACCGGCGAACTCCAGCACCTCGTCAACGAGGAGCTGGCCTTCGTCGTCCGGGTCACCGCAGTGGACAATCATTTTGATATCCGGGCGACGAATCAGCTTCACCAGGGTGTTGGCCTGTTTTGCCACGCTCGCTTTGGGCTGAAGCTTAACGGGGTACAGCTTCAGCGGCAGGGTGTCGAGCGACCAGGAGGCATAGGCCGGGTTGATCGTCTCCGGGGGCACCATTTCCAGCACGTGGCCGACGCAGTAGCTCACAATGTCGGTGGACGATTCAAAATAACCGTCGTGGCGGGTAAAGTTGCCGCCGAGGGCTTTCACAATATCGGTCGCA
>NZ_JAWNEI010000046.1:0-1068 GCF_034107425.1 Enterobacter sp. 148H3
CGATTCGCATGACCTACCGCTATTTCCCGCAGAAGAAAATGACGGCCTCCGAGCGCGAGGTGAACCCGTTCGGCTTCACGGTCACCAGTTATCAGCGGTTTAAGGAGAAAAACGATGAATAAAGTGCTGATGTGCGCCCTTCTGCTGACCGTCGCGTCAGCATGGGGTGCGGCAACGCCGCGCGGCAGCGCCTTTGACAGCCGCATGCAGAACGTCCCCTACAACAGCCAGAACACGACGGTTATCAACACGCGGGCGGGCTACATCACGACGCTGGTTTTTGACGCCGACGAGGAGGTGATCACCGCTACGGCCGGTTTTCCGCAGGGCTGGACGATCACGCCCGACCGTAACCGTGTGGGCATAAGCCCCGCGCCGGTGAAGCAGCCGGTCACGGATGCGCACGGCAAAACCGTCCAGAAGATTTTCCCCCCCACTCAGCAGGACTGGCAGACCAACCTGTTTGTGACCACCACGAAGCGCGACTATAGCCTGATGCTGAACGTGATCGACAGCGATCGCGAGGCGGGAAACCTCGCCTTTGTGGTGCGCTTCAGCTATCCCGACGACACCCGCAGGCAGAACGACGCCGCCCGCCTCGCACGTCAGCAGGAGCTTCAAGCCGCGCAGGAAAAAGAGCGCATTCAGCTTGCCCTGAAGAAATCCACCGCGCCGCGCAACTGGAACTACACCCGCTGGGTGGCGGCAGGCTCGGCGTCCATCACCCCGGATTTTGCGTATGACGACGGGCGGTTTACCTATCTCGGCTTTTCCCCGCAGAAGCTGATCCCGTCGCCGACGGTTATCGTCGGCGGCAGCGAACAGGTGATCACCCCGACCTTCAGCACCGAGGGCAACTACCGGGTGATGGTGCTGCGCTCGCTTTCCCCGCGCTTTGTGCTGCGCTACGGCAGCCAGGTCGTGGGGATTGAAAACGGCAGTTACGGGAAAGTCACCGTGGCGAACGGCAGCACCGTCTCACCGGACGTGAAACTGGAGAGCAAATGATGAACGAACAGGAAGACATTAAAACCGCCGCCGAACTGGAGGCGGAAGCACGCGAGCGGG
>NZ_JAWNEI010000047.1:0-1068 GCF_034107425.1 Enterobacter sp. 148H3
CCCGCTCGCGTGCTTCCGCCTCCAGTTCGGCGGCGGTTTTAATGTCTTCCTGTTCGTTCATCATTTGCTCTCCAGTTTCACGTCCGGTGAGACGGTGCTGCCGTTCGCCACTGTGACCTGTCCATAGCTGCCGTTTTCAATCCCCACGACCTGGCTGCCGTAGCGCAGCACAAAGCGCGGGGAAAGCGAGCGCAGGACCATCACCCGGTAGTTGCCCTCGGTGCTGAAGGTCGGGGTGATCACCTGTTCGCTGCCGCCGACGATAACCGTCGGCGACGGGATCCGCTTCTGCGGGGAAAAGCCGAGATAGGTAAACCGCCCGTCGTCATACGCAAAATCCGGGGTGATGGACGCCGAGCCTGCCGCCACGCGGCGGGTATAGTTCCAGTTACGCGGCGCGGTGGATTTCTTCAGGGCAAGCTGAATGCGCTCTTTTTCCTGCGCGGCCTGAAGCTCCTGCTGACGGGCGAGGCGGGCGGCGTCGTTCTGCCTGCGGGTATCGTCGGGATAGCTGAAGCGCACCACAAAGGCGAGGTTTCCTGCCTCGCGGTCGCTGTCGATCACGTTCAGCATCAGGCTGTAGTCGCGCTTCGTGGTGGTCACAAACAGGTTGGTCTGCCAGTCCTGCTGCGTGGGGGTGAAAATCTTCTGGACGGTTTTGCCGTCCGCATCCGTAACCGGCTGCTTCACCGGCGCGGGGCTAATCCCCACGCGGTTACGGTCGGGTGTGATCGTCCAGCCCTGCGGAAAACCGGCCGTGGCGGTGATCACCTCCTCGTCGGCGTCAAAAACCAGCGTCGTAATGTAGCCCCCCCGCGTGTTGATAACCGTCGTGTTCTGGCTGTTGTAGGGGATGTTCTGAATGCGGCTGTCAAAGGCGCTGCCGCGCGGCGTTGCCGCACCCCATGCTGACGCGGCGGTCAGCAGAAGGGCGCACATCAGCACTTTATTCATCGCTTTTCTCCTTAAACCGCTGATAACTGGTGACCGTGAAGCCGAACGGGTTCACCTCGCGCTCGGAGGCCGTCATTTTCTTCTGCGGGAAATAGCGGTAGGTCATGCGAATCG
>NZ_JAWNEI010000048.1:0-1035 GCF_034107425.1 Enterobacter sp. 148H3
CTGCTGTTCGGGGACTACCTGAGCCGGGAGGGGCTGACGGAGATCGCCATCAACCGCCCCGGCGAGATCCACACAAAAATTAACGGGCGCTGGGAAATGCACGCCTCGCCGGTCACGCTGCGCCAGTGCTCGTCCTTTGCCAGGGCGCTGGCCGTGTGGAATAACGACACCATTGATGATACCTCGCCCATCCTCTCGGCCACGCTGCCGACCGGGGAACGCTGCCAGATAGTCGTGCCCCCGGCCTGCGAGCGCAACACCATCTCGATCACCCTGCGTAAGCCGGATTATTTCCAGCGCACGCATCAGTCGTACATCGATGACGGTTTTTATGATCGGGTAAAGGGTATTGAGAAGGTGGTATCCAGAGACGACGAGCTTAGCGCGCTCTATCAGAGCGGGAATATCCCGCTATTTATGGAAAAGTGCGTCGAGTACGGCAAAACGCTCTTTGTGGTGGGGGAAACCGGTTCGGGAAAAACCACTTACATGAAGATGCTGCTGCGCTACATCCCGGACTGGCTGCGCCTTATCACTATCGAGGACAACCCGGAGCTGAAGTTTTACAGCCAGAAAAACTACGTTCACCTGTTCTATCCGGCAGACGCAGGGGAGGGAGCGATCGTCACCTCCGATCGTCTGGTGCGCGCCATCTACCGTATGAACCCCGACCGCCCGCTGCTTGCCGAAGTCCGCGGGCGCGAGGCGTGGGATGCCCTCAAGCTGATTGAGTCCGGGCACGAGGGGTTTATGTCCTCCCTTCACGCGGGTAGCCCCCGCGAGTGTATCTCCGGGCTGATTGACCGCTGCTATGAGCACCCGGCGTGCCGGGGGATGCCGGTTGACGTTCTGCTGCGCAAGGTTCTGCACTGCGTTGACGTTATCGCGAGCGTGGACGTTCACGGCAACGTGCGCCGCATGAACGACGTCTATTTTAAACCCCTGCACATGCAGGCCATGAAGGAGAGTTTCAATGATGCTGCCTAAACTGACCGGCCTGACGGCGCTGGCCGTCCTCCTGGCGGGCTGCTCCTC
>NZ_JAWNEI010000049.1:0-1025 GCF_034107425.1 Enterobacter sp. 148H3
GTCGCTGCCGCAGCTTCGGTGCATGGTTTAGCCCCGTTACATCTTCCGCGCAGGCCGACTCGACCAGTGAGCTATTACGCTTTCTTTAAATGATGGCTGCTTCTAAGCCAACATCCTGGCTGTCTGTGCCTTCCCACATCGTTTCCCACTTAACCATGACTTTGGGACCTTAGCTGGCGGTCTGGGTTGTTTCCCTCTTCACGACGGACGTTAGCACCCGCCGTGTGTCTCCCGTGATAACATTCTTCGGTATTCGTAGTTTGCATCGGGTTGGTAAGCCGGGATGGCCCCCTAGCCGAAACAGTGCTCTACCCCCGAAGATGAGTTCACGAGGCGCTACCTAAATAGCTTTCGGGGAGAACCAGCTATCTCCCGGTTTGATTGGCCTTTCACCCCCAGCCACAAGTCATCCGCTAATTTTTCAACATTAGTCGGTTCGGTCCTCCAGTTAGTGTTACCCAACCTTCAACCTGCCCATGGCTAGATCACCGGGTTTCGGGTCTATACCCTGCAACTTAACGCCCAGTTAAGACTCGGTTTCCCTTCGGCTCCCCTATACGGTTAACCTTGCTACAGAATATAAGTCGCTGACCCATTATACAAAAGGTACGCAGTCACACCACGAAGGTGCTCCCACTGCTTGTACGTACACGGTTTCAGGTTCTTTTTCACTCCCCTCGCCGGGGTTCTTTTCGCCTTTCCCTCACGGTACTGGTTCACTATCGGTCAGTCAGGAGTATTTAGCCTTGGAGGATGGTCCCCCCATATTCAGACAGGATACCACGTGTCCCGCCCTACTCTTCGAGTTCACAACCTGTGTGCTTTCGTGTACGGGACTGTCACCCTGTACCGTGCGACTTTCCAGACGCTTCCACTAACACACAAGCTGATTCAGACTCTGGGCTGCTCCCCGTTCGCTCGCCGCTACTGGGGGAATCTCGGTTGATTTCTTTTCCTCGGGGTACTTAGATGTTTCAGTTCCCCCGGTTCGCCTCGTTAACCTATGTATTCAGTTAACGATAGTG
>NZ_JAWNEI010000050.1:0-889 GCF_034107425.1 Enterobacter sp. 148H3
GGCGTGCGCAGCTCGGTGATGGCGAGAAAAAGCCGCCCCTGCCCGTTTTTCAGCGTGCCGGTGCGGTACAGGCCGCGCGCTTCAGTCCCCGCCGGGATAAGGGTCACGGCATTGCTGGCGCTGTAAACGTCCTCGCTGATAAGACACTTGAAACGCCCGCCCACGTCCGAAACGAAGCGCTGCATCATCGCGCAGGGGATATGTCTGTCGGACGGAATATACAAATCCGGATCGAGACCGAGCAGCTTCACGCCGGTGATGCGCGCCAGCCCGTTATCCTGCGCCTGTCCTGCTGGCGTCGCAGAGCCCGGCGCGGACGCGCTGCCCGCTGACGGTGCGTTACTGCCTGTCGTGCGTTTAGGGGCGCTGGTTGTACTCACCGTGCCGCTTTCTGCCAGGGCGCTGACCTTGTCAAACGTTACGGGGGCCTGCGATTCGGGCGGCGACGCGGCGGTATCGTCCGGTTCTGTCTTCTCCTGCCCGGCGCTGTCTTTCAGCTGCCCCAGCGGGTTCAGATCCCGTCCGATGTTCTGGCGTTCGCGGGCAGGGGAGGTGGTTTGCGCTTCCGGTTCACGGCTGGCGCGCGACGCGCTGCCGTCTCCCTTCAGTTTCCCCATCAGATAATCCCCGCCGGTGGCGATAATGACCAGCAATACCAGGCTGATAACGGCCAGCACGAGCGTGCGGTGGCTGCGTCGCTTCGCGTGCTGCACCACCTGCGGCTGTCCGGGCTGCACCGCGCCTGCGGCGGGTTTGTCGCCGTCAATCTCTGCCCGCGCCCGCTCGCGTGCTTCCGCCTCCAGTTCGGCGGCGGTTTTAATGTCTTCCTGTTCGTTCATCATTTGCTCTCCAGTTTCACGTCCGGTGAGACGGTGCTGCCGTTCGCCAC
>NZ_JAWNEI010000051.1:0-786 GCF_034107425.1 Enterobacter sp. 148H3
ATTGAGCATTTTCTTTCTTGCGTCCGACGTGTGGCCGGGAAGAAAGCCGTGCTTGTTTTTCTTCTTAACTGACATGAACGTTTTATACATCGGGTCACATTCGGCGGGACTACTGCCGTCAAGCTTTCCGGCCAGGCACAGCACGATCGCGCACGGATCGTTCGGGTCGGCTTTCTGGCCGTCGGCAGCGAACGCCGGGCTGGCGAGGGCGCACAGCAGCGCCGCCGTGATTACGGTATGCTTCATGATTCATTCCTCTGAGGGGAGAAGGGCACTAACGCCCGGTGGTTGTTCAACGCCGGTGACGGTCTTAAGGATTTAGACCACTACCGCCGTTATCGGTAGAAGACAATTTCTGACGTGTTGCAGGTCAGGCAACCGGTGCGGGTACGATACTCAACGACCCCGTGATAGCCGCCGTCACGTAGCCAGGTTTTGGCCGCAAAGTAGGGCTGGCCGTCGGGGGCGATCACCACCGCCCGCGAGGCGTGCGCCACCGCGTACCACTGTGTGGCCGGGTAAACCCCGCTGGGTTCGAAGCGGGCAAGTACCTGCGACCAGTTTCCCTCCGTTATCCGCGAGGCTACGATTAGGCGGTTGGGTTCCCATACCGGCAGGGTGGCCGATACCGGCTGCGCCGGTTGCGACCAGTCAACGGCCGCAGGCTCCGGCGGCGAGGAGCAGCCCGCCAGGAGGACGGCCAGCGCCGTCAGGCCGGTCAGTTTAGGCAGCATCATTGAAACTCTCCTTCATGGCCTGCATGTGCAGGGGTTTAAAATAGACGTC
>NZ_JAWNEI010000052.1:0-786 GCF_034107425.1 Enterobacter sp. 148H3
ATTGAGCATTTTCTTTCTTGCGTCCGACGTGTGGCCGGGAAGAAAGCCGTGCTTGTTTTTCTTCTTAACTGACATGAACGTTTTATACATCGGGTCACATTCGGCGGGACTGCTGCCGTCAAGCTTTCCGGCCAGGCACAGCACGATCGCGCACGGATCGTTCGGGTCGGCTTTCTGGCCGTCGGCAGCGAACGTCGGGCAGGCGAGGGCGCACAGCAGCGCCGCCGTGATTACGGTATGCTTCATGATTCATTCCTCTGAGGGGATAAGGGCACTAACGCCCGGTGGTTGTTCAACGCCGGTGACGGTCTGAAGGACTCAGACACCTACCGCCGTTATCGGTAGAAGACAATTTCCGACGTGTTGCAGGTCAGGCTGCCGGGGCGGGGACGATACTCAACGACCCCGGGATAGCCGCCGTCACGTAGCCAGGTTTTAGCCGCAAAGTAGCGCTGGCCGTCGGGGGCAATCACCACCGCCCGCGAGGCGTGCGCCACCGCGTACCACTGTGTGGCCGGGTAAACCCCACCGGGTTCGAAGCGGGCAAGCACCTGCGACCAGTGCCCCTCCGTTACCGGCGAGGCCACGATCAGGCGGTTGGGTTCCCATACCGGCAGGGTGGCCGTTACCGGCTGCGCCGGTTGCGACCAGTCAACGGCCGCAGGCTCCGGCGGTGAGGAGCAGCCCGCCAGGAGGACGGCCAGCGCCGTCAGGCCGGTCAGTTTAGGCAGCATCATTGAAACTCTCCTTCATGGCCTGCATGTGCAGGGGTTTAAAATAGACGTC
>NZ_JAWNEI010000053.1:0-689 GCF_034107425.1 Enterobacter sp. 148H3
AACCGCGCTGCCATGCATGCCATATTCTTCGTCCTCAGGACCGGTTGCCAGTGGAACGCCCTGAATGCCACGGGGATATGCTCATCAAGTTCTGCTCATCGGCGCTTCCAGGAATGGCGCGATGCTGGAGTCTTCGAGTGCTTCTGGCAGAACGGTTTGCTTGCCTGCGGGCATCTGGACGGTATTGACTGGTCCTGCTTGTCGATGGACGGCTGTATAACAAAACTGCCACTGTCAGGAACAAAAAACAGGCCATAATCCCACAGACAGAGGGAAACAAAGTGTAAAGCGCAGTCTGATGACAGATGCCAACGGGCTTCCTCTGTCGCTGGTCGTCGCAGCAGTAAACACGCACGACATCAAGCTGGTTGCGGATACGCTCGATACCCTTCAGACGGGCGTCCGGGACAAAGCTCAGGCTCTGCCTGGACAAAGGTTACGAGGCAGGCTGGCTGGAAACGTATCTACAGAGCTGTCGCTACCAGCCGCATATCCAGTCTCGTAACAAGGAGTCTGACCCGAGTAAAAACACGGACTTCAAAGCCTGCCACAGGGGCGTCGAGAGGACTCATAGCTGGATGAATCACTTTCGCCGGCTCCTGACCTGATGGGAAAAGAAGACCGAAAATTACAAGGACATGTTGCATTTTGCCTGTGGTATTATCATCTGGAACAAAGTCTTATTGAGA
>NZ_JAWNEI010000054.1:0-643 GCF_034107425.1 Enterobacter sp. 148H3
TGCCGTGACCCTTATCCCGGCGGGGACTGAAGCGCGCGGCCTGTACCGCACCGGCACGCTGAAAAACGGGCAGGGGCGGCTTTTTCTCGCCATCACCGAGCTGCGCACGCCAGAACCCGGACGCCTGGTGATTCCGATGGCTGACAGCCAGGCCGTGGGCGCGATGGGCGAGAACGGCGTCGCGGGCTGGATAGACAATCACTGGCTGGAGCGGATAGGTAATACCCTCCTGCTCGGTTCGGTACAGGATATTGCCGCAGCGGCCTCCGGCTCGTCACCGGGCAGGGATCGCAACACCGACTATACGGAGAATACCCGCGCGGCCACGGCGGAAATGGCAAAAACGCTGCTGGAAAACAGCATCAACATTCCGCCAACGATGTACCTCAACCAGGGGGATGTGATTGGCCTTGTCACCGGGGCGGATATTGATTTTTCAGACGTCTACAGACTGCGCATGAGGTAAACGATGGACGATAACCTGACTGATACCCCGTCAGAGGGCAACGTCGCGCTGTCACACCTGCGCGACCTGCTGTTCGGGGACTACCTGAGCCGGGAGGGGCTGACGGAGATCGCCATCAACCGCCCCGGCGAGATCCACACAAAAATTAACGGGCGCTGGGAAATGCACGCCTCGCCG
>NZ_JAWNEI010000055.1:0-643 GCF_034107425.1 Enterobacter sp. 148H3
TGCCGTGACCCTTATCCCGGCGGGGACTGAAGCGCGCGGCCTGTACCGCACCGGCACGCTGAAAAACGGGCAGGGGCGGCTTTTTCTCGCCATCACCGAGCTGCGCACGCCTGAACCCGGACGCCTGGTGATTCCGATAGCTGACAGCCAGGCCGTGGGCGCGATGGGCGAGAACGGCGTCGCGGGCTGGATAGACAATCACTGGCTGGAGCGGATCGGTAATACCCTCCTGCTCGGTTCGGTACAGGACATTGCCGCAGCGGCCTCCGGCTCGTCACCGGGCAAAGATCGCAACACCGACTATACGGAGAATACCCGCGCGGCCACGGCGGAAATGGCAAAAACGCTGCTGGAAAACAGCATCAACATTCCGCCAACGATGTACCTCAACCAGGGCGATGTGATTGGCCTTGTCACCGGAGCGGATATTGATTTTTCAGACGTCTACAGACTACGCATGAGGTAAACGATGGACGGTAACCTGACTGATACCCCGTCAGAGGGCAACGTCGCGCTGTCACACCTGCGCGATCTGCTGTTCGGGGACTACCTGAGCCGGGAGGGGCTGACGGAGATCGCCATCAACCGCCCCGGCGAGATCCACACAAAAATTAACGGGCGCTGGGAAATGCACGCCTCGCCG
>NZ_JAWNEI010000056.1:0-543 GCF_034107425.1 Enterobacter sp. 148H3
TCGCTCGCCGCTACTGGGGGAATCTCGGTTGATTTCTTTTCCTCGGGGTACTTAGATGTTTCAGTTCCCCCGGTTCGCCTCGTTAACCTATGTATTCAGTTAACGATAGTGCAACGAATTGCACTGGGTTTCCCCATTCGGACATCGCCGGGTCAAAGGTTCATATCACCTCGCCGGCGCTTTTCGCAGATTAGCACGTCCTTCATCGCCTCTGACTGCCAGGGCATCCACCGTGTACGCTTAGTCGCTTAACCTCACAACCCGAAGATGTTTCACTTCTGATTGCAAAAATTTGAGAGACTCGAACACACCATTAAGATGTGTCGTTTCAATTTTCAGCTTGATCCAGATTTTTAAAGAGCAAAACTTCTTAATGCACTCAAAAGTACATTCAGAAGTTCATCATTCATCAGACAATCTGTGTGAGCACTACAAAGGCAGGTTCTTTAAGGTAAGGAGGTGATCCAACCGCAGGTTCCCCTACGGTTACCTTGTTACGACTTCACCCCAGTCATGAATCACAAAGTGGTAAGCGCCCTCCCG